>JAISUX010000093.1 GCA_031271805.1 Tannerella sp. | reverse complement strand
CTTATCAAAACGCTCGGTAAGTACTTTGCCGAACGCGGTTTAGCGACAAAAATGCTGCTTGGCGACAACTCCGACGCTACCACTTTCGATTTCATCCTGCCTGCGCTCAACGACCCCGCAACGCATCCCTACATCTATGCCGTGTCGTTCCATTCGTGGCGCGGCTGCGACGACCAGACATTGCAGAAATGGGCTTGGGCAGCGCAACAGCTTAATCTGCCGCTGATTGTGGGCGAAGGCAGCACCGACGCCGCCGCATGGCGCTATTCGCAGATATTCGTCGAGCCGACCTTTGCACTCTACGAAATCAACCTCTACACCCGCATCTGCGCCATCTGCCAACCGCAATCCATCCTGCAATGGCAACTTACGGCTGACTATTCGCTGCTCTGGGGCGACAGCATTTACAATTCGACAGGCGCCCTGCGACCGACGCAACGCTTCTGGAACCTGAAACAGCTCGCCGCGACACCCGAACAGTCGTTCTCGCTTCCGTTCACCTGCACTCGCGAAGATGTTAATCCCGCTGTTTTCGGCAATATCTCGCGCGGACAATACGTTGTACATGCAGTCAATAACGGCGCCGCTCGGCAGGCTACTATCAAGGGGTTGCCGGTCAGCGCAAAATCGAAAATCACTGTTTACGTTACAAATGAAACCCAAAGCATGGAGACGAGCAAAAAATACAAACTGTCGGGCAGCGATATCGCAGTCGAACTGCCGCCGATGAGCTATGTTTCCGTGTTTTTAGAATAGTGGTAGGGTAAGGCGGCGGCCGGGCGGTATATTTAAATAAAGGATATTTATGTTGAGTAAGACAGAGTTTGAGAACCTGTATATCAGGTATTTTGACGCTATTCGCAACTATGTGTTTTATCGCTGCGGGGATACGGACACCGCTTCCGATACAGCTCAGGACGTTTTTTTGCGTGTCTGGGAAAAACGCAAACAGTTACATAACAAGCATCTTGAGGCGCTGCTTTATAAGATGGCAAACGACTTATTTATAAGTAATTACCGAAAAGAACAGACCCGCATGAACTTTGAGCAGGCGCTGGCGCTTGATAACGAAGGCGCTGACATCTCGCCCGAAGAAGAGATGCAGTACCGGCAATTGATGGCCGACTACGCAACAGCGCTCGATCTTATGCCTGAAAATCAACGTATTGTATTCCTGATGAGCCGAGATAAAGAAATGAAATACAGTGAGATAGCCATTCGGCTGAATATCAGCGTTAAAGCGGTGGAGAAACGAATGACTTCCGCCATCAAATTCCTTAGAATCAATGTTTTACATAACGATAAATAATATGGATACAAATAATATCATAATCAGACCTCGATGGAAGAAAAGCAAAGAGGAAATATGGATGGAATCATTTGAAAATAAGGTAGATAGCAACAGAGATGACGTAGCGGAAGCCTCAACAAAGCGGATCTCGCTAACATTGCTGAAATACGCTGCAATACTCATCCTTAGCGTCTCGCTGTTTGGCATCCTCTATAGCATTGAGGAACAAGCACCTCGCGGTCAGCATATTACGACATATCTGCCTGACAATTCGCGGGTTATGCTCAATGCCGACAGTAAAATCTCGTACAAGCCTTTGGTATGGTTGATTTCGAGGAACGTTGAATTGGAGGGGGAAGCATTCTTTGAAGTGAAGCGCGGCAGCCGGTTCAGTGTGAAATCCGGACAATACAAAACAACAGCGCTCGGCACGAAATTTAACGTTTTCGCACGCGATGAAATATATAGCGTGACATGCTCATCAGGCCGCGTCGAAGTGACTGTCAATCATGAAATTATCCCCTTGACGGAAGGAATGAAGGTAACAGTTAGTTCGCAAAAGCCTGTTATAGAGCATGTTACTCCTGGCGACGCAGACTGGATGAACGACAGGTTTATATTCGAAGACGCCCCGCTCTATGAGGTAGTGACGGAAATAGAGCGCCAATACGATATTAGCATTTCGGCGGATAAACCTTTGAATCAGCGATATACAGGCAATTTTCAAAAAACCGAACGCCCGGAAGACGCTCTTGAAATCGTCGGCAAACCGTTTGGCATAACTTTTAAGATTGAAAAGTGAAGGTAAAAGAGTTTATCTTGCTTTTGACAATGGTGATGGCAACGGCGACGGCTTCGGCGCAAAGCCTGCGTCTTGACTTCTCGGGTACGCCTTTAAACAGAGCGCTAAATTCGCTCGATTTGGATCTCTCGTTCGACAACAGGGCTTTAGCGGCATACAGCGTAACCGCCTCAAAAACGTTTACAAATCCCGAAGAAGCATTGTACTGGCTGCTTCATGACAAGCCTTTCGCGGTTGAGAAAATCGGGAATGTGTTTGTCATAGTGCCTGCGGAGGACGATAATCCCAACGGCGTTGAAAATCGAACGCAAAACGCTGTAAATGAGCGATATAGATACTGCGGAAATGTTATTGACAGTATTAGTCGCGAAAGCCTTGAATATGCGACGGTTTTCCTGTTATATCCTGATACACAAATCATTACCGCAGGGATAACCAATAACAATGGTCGGTTCGAGATTGAGACAAAAACTATTCCTAAACGGATAAAAATAAGCTACTTAGGATACAAAACATTGTCGGCTGAAATTACGGGAATGAAAGAGGATCTGGGGGAATTTTGCCTGACTGAAAACGCATTTGAATTAGACGAGGCGGTTGCAATAGCAGATAAAAATCCTAACCGAAGCATTTATGAAGTGACGCCGCAAATGTGCCGAGGCGCGGCAAATGCGCTGGAACTACTCAATATAATTGAGGATGTTCGCTACGACCATATTGCCGATGAAATACTTGTAAATCAAGATAATAACACACTTATAATCGTTAACGGGATTCAACATTCGCGGCATTATCTTAAGCATCTCGCGCCGAACCGCGTCCGGACAATAGAAGTTATCAGGGCGTCGTCAGGGCGCTTTGTATCCGACGATTACTCTGCAATAATTCAGTTCGTCCTCCGTAAAGATTACACCGGCTTAGATATAAGTGTCTCACACAGAGCTGTTTTGAATCTAACAGGACATAGCTTCACCGAAAACAGCCCTGAAATGGGTATCATTTATACAGCGAATAAATTCAACTTTTTCGGCACCGGTTCCTATACTCGTGAAAAAACGGCGATGTATTCTGCTAAAGAACTGACTTACAGCGAGTCTGATCTTGTTTCATTTCCGGAATCCGTCCCCAACGATTTGTCCGCTCACAAAAGCGCATCCATTGCCGGAGGGGTCAATTATCAGATTTCGCCCCGTCAACAGATAAGCGCCCAGGTGGATTATTCGTCCGGAAACGACTCTAACAATCAGGTATTTACAATGCATCCATTAGATAAAGTGCAGAATATCAGTCGAATAATTGTCAACACCACAGAAATAGGCTCAAAATACAAAACAGTGATGGGCGCCATTTCGTATAAAGGACAACTTAACAATCGGCTGCAGTTGTACGGTGATTTCACCTACAATTATTACTACAACTACATCGTAAACGGCTATAACCAAAACGATTACAGAAATTATTCCGTCGTAAATTCCTATGATGAATACAAGAATCATACCGTATTCAACATTGAGAGCCGATATACTGTTTCGCCCCGCCTGTCGCTCGAAACGGGTTATTCCAATATTCTGCGAATGTACGGCTCTGAAAGCTCTCAAGGACGCGGATTCCTTGATTATCTGGAACATCGCAACAAGGGATTTATCTATCTGTCATTTTTTCATTCCGGTAGGTTTGCGTTGAAAACGGGCTTTGCTATGGAAAATATCAAAACCGGAGGCAATAATGCTGTGAATGATTATCTGCGCGTATTGCCCTGTTTACAAGCGCGTTTTAACTTCTCGGACGATGCGAGCCTGATGATAAATTACTCCACAAACCAGTCATATCCAATGCTTTACCAACTTAGCCCGATGAATTTGGTAATAGATACTTTTCTGACACAAATCGGTAATTCTTCTTTGAAATCAGCGCTAAAACATCATATATTCAGCGAATTAACACTATGGAACAGGCTCAAAATCACGCCTCAATTTATTAGCATCAACGACGGTGTCAGCGAAGTCTATGAGAAAAAAGAATGGAAATTGTATCGTACATTCGAGAATATCCAAACGCGCGAATACAACATTCAAGCGTCTTATAATCAGCCTTTCGGCGATTATTTGCGCCTGAAAAGCGATGTTTTGTATTATTATGACGAAGCGTTTCACAACGAGGTGCATAACTCACTGATAGGATGGACTTTAAATTCGGAACTAAACTACTACAACCCCCGCTTATTTATAGGAGCGAGTGTAGGATATCATCGTAATATGCGCAAAAATATCCTTTGGCAGGGCTATCAGATGCAGAACAGGGATTGCTGGCGCCTGTCGCTCCGGAAAGAGTTCCTAAACGACCGCATCTCCGTTGCACTAACGTATATTCCGCCCTTCACGCCTGGTGTCAGGTACGACCGCACAAAGCAAATGGATACGCCGCTTTATCGCGAGAAAACGACCGTAGATATGGCTTCGCAAAAACAAATGCTGCTTTTGAAATGCTGCATCCGCTTCGAGCGCGGCAGTGTCAAACGCATTGATAAACAGGAAAATATCGGAAAAGAAGAACGGGTATGGTAGGGTAGCGCAGAAGTGACGCGGTATATTGGTAAAGAATAATTAAAATTTGGAACAAATGAAAAATTCGGTTTTAATATTTACATTGGCTGTATCCACTTTATTAAGCGGATGCCGTAAGGATGAGGAAAATGGCATAGAACAGACCTCAAAACTGATTGCAAAAGCCTCAAACGAAATCGTCGCAACCTTCGCTTCCGCAGCCGACCTAAGAGCGTCGGTCGAGGCAGATGAGCCGATAATCTTCACGGGTAACGATATTCTGTGGTTTGACGGCGCTACCGGAGAGATTCGTTTCCGCGATAACATGGCGAACACCAACAGTCTGTCGCTCTGGCGTAGCGTCAAATTCTACATCGGAGATGACTACCTGTTTTCATCAATGATATTCGTATCCGACTTAAGTTCAGCGATTTACAACAGCCTTGTCTTTTATTACAGTATCATTGAGAATAAATTTTATCTCGCTGACGGCTACCCTATGGATACCTCCGTTTTATCGGATCCTCAAAAAGCCCAAGATGAAAGAGATGATAACATGCGAAAGATCGAAAATGAATGGAATAAGTTTATTACATTAATGAAGCAGGAAGAAAAATACCGATAGTTAATATCCTTCGCGGTATTTCGTGTCGTTTTTGTCTTCAAGTATATTCAAATAGCTTTTGTACCTCGATTCGCTAATATAGTGATCTTCAACGGCTTTGACAACAGCGCAGCCCGGTTCGTTGGTATGAGTGCAGTTGTTGAAACGACACTGGGCGGCAAACTTGAATATTTCGGAAAAGTAATGCGCCACCTCCGAACCTTCCATCTCAATTGTCCCGAAACCCTTAATCCCCGGTGTATCAATGACATATCCTCCGTCAGGCAGCGGTATCATCTCCGAAAAAGTTGTCGTGTGCATACCTTTTTTGTGATATTCAGAGATGCTGCCCGTTTTGAGCTTGGCATCGGGCAACAAGGCGTTCAGGAGCGTAGATTTCCCTACCCCCGAATGGCCGGCGAAAAGAGTGATTTTACTTCTAAGCGCTTGCCGCAAGTCCTCGATCCCCTCGCCCGTAAGCGCACAAGTCTTCAGGCAGGGATAACATATTGATTCATAGAGATTTATTAGCGCATCAAGATACTCCAGATCGTCCGCGTCATATCTATCTATTTTATTGAAGGTGATAAGGACGGGAATACTGTAAGCCTCGGCAGTTGCAAGAAAGCGGTCGATGAATATTGTTGTCGTAAGCGGGAAGTTGACTGTCGCGACAAGAACGGCAAGGTCGAGGTTTGCGGCAAGGATATGCGACTGTTTCGACAGGTTTGAAGCCCGCCGAATCATGTAATTACGGCGGTCGTCAATGTCGGTAATAAAGGCCGTGCCTTCCGGATTCTCCTCAATATTGACATGGTCGCCGATAACAACAGGGCTGGTACTTCGGATGCCCTTCAACCGGAAGTTGCCCTTGACTTTACATTCGACCGAGCGACCGTCAGAGGTGTGAACAGTGTACCAACTGCCTGTATTCTTAACTACCAAACCGTTCATCAGACGGTCATTATCTCCTTTTCCTTCGCCGTATAAAGCTCATCTATCTGCTTTACGAACTTGTCATGGATTTTCTGCACCTTTTCTTCGGCATCCTTTTCGACGTCTTCTGGCACACCGTCCTTGACTGATTTCTTAAGCGCTTCGATGACCTCGCGACGAGTGTTCCTGACGCTGACCTTAGCGTTTTCAGCCTCCGCCTTAGCCTGTTTTGCCAACTGCCTACGGCGTTCCTCCGTCAATGGCGGGATGCCGAGACGTATAACCTCGCCATTGTTCTCCGGCGTGATACCAACGTCCGAGTTAATGATAGCGCGTTCGATTTCCTTGAGAAGTGGACGCTCCCAGGGCGTAATAAGCAAGGTTTTCGCATCAGGAGTGTTTATTGATGCTACATTCGACAGTTGCACCATCTCTCCGTAGTAAGGCACACGAATACCATCCAAAATCTTCGGGTTAGCCTTACCCGCACGAATCCTGGCAAGCTCATCATCCAAATACTTAATGGCCGATGACATCTTAGTCTCCGAGCCTTTGATAATCTGATTTGTGTCTATAGCCATAATATTATAATTTTAAATTCACTGCATTTTAGACCTACAAAGGTATGAAATAATTTGTAATCTACAAACTAAAAACTGCGCTATTTACAAAAAACGCAAATTCATCCGCCATAAAGATGTGGCATGCAATCAATCGCACAACAACAAATTATATTAAATCCAATATCGTAATTATCGGTTTTTGATACAAAAATCGGTGTTTTTGGTTTTTTGTATCGTTTTTAGATACTGAACCGGTGATTTGCATCGTTTTTCGATACTTGGAAGAACGCGGTTTCAAAATCCGAAAAAATTTAACTCTATTTTAACAATATTTATTCAAAATATGATACAAATATGTTTGCAAATCTCCGTTACTTTGCAGCGCGAAAAAATCGGATTTTAAGATTTAAGAGATTTATATAATAACTAAATATACATAAAAATGAGAGTGGAATTATTGAATAGTTATTCTTTGTCTGGAACACGATCAGAATACTTTCTGACCGCGGATGCTTTATGCATTGAATATAAGCCATTTACCCCCCCCCCCCCCCATAAATGGCTGAATAACAGGTGGTTACAGAATTATTCGACAGAATTACAAAATTTTCAGAATTTACAGATTGGAACACTACGGCAGGACGACGGGACGGCATTACGTTTTGGCTTCGTGTCGTCGTGGCTTCGTGTTGGAAATGCGGGAAGACGGGAAGGCGCAGGGTTGAACCTTAACAAGGTTTGGAACCTTGTTAAGGTTGCTGCTGTTTTTGTTGGGTTGCTGGTCGGGGGGACTACCGTTGCTTGGGGGCAGGGGTCGGGAGCGGCTGGGGTGGCTGTTATTACTAAGCAGGCGGTTGGGGGAACGTTTGCTAAGGATGCTGCGCTAAGGCTTTATATTCAGGCTTCGAGTCCGGATGGGGGGTATCTGACGTATCAGTGGTGGCGGACGCAGGATACGGTGCCGCAAAGTGTGGCGGCGGGGTTTGGCGACCCGCTTACCGCGAACGATATAACGGCTATAAAAGGGAACTACTCGGCTGT
>JAISUX010000087.1 GCA_031271805.1 Tannerella sp. | reverse complement strand
GGGTGATGAGCGTCACCGCAGCCGAATTGTCAAGCAATTCCTTTATTAACAGCGATTTATCGACATAATAGTAATTTGCAACCTGATTGTCGAAAAAACTGTCTCCTATTCTTATACGTTTTCTTTCCATAATTGCGCCGTTTTGAATATTTACGGCTACAAAGATACGGTTTTTTATTGTATTTTGAAACAATAATGTTGGAAACAATGTCACAGGGAAGGAAATAAATTTTCAAATAAACAATGGATTATTTGCAGATAGAAAGATTTTTTGTATCTTTGCAGGTCATTTTGGTGAATAAATACAGATAGAGTTATCATAAAGACAATCTTATAATGGTTAAAGACAGCATTTTAACAAAGAATACGGGGCTGTACAGTCCCGAAAACGAACACGATGCGTGCGGAGTTGGGATGATAGTGAATATCCGCGGCGAGAAATCGCACGACATTGTGGAATCAGCCCTCAAAGTGCTTGAGAACATGCGTCACCGCGGCGCCGAAGGGGCTGACAACAAGACAGGCGACGGCGCCGGTATATTGTTGCAGATACCGCATGAGTTCATACTTTTGCAGGGTATCCCTGTGCCCGAAAAGGGACGCTACGGGACGGGAATCATCTTCCTCCCAAAAGACAAGGATCAGCAGATGGAAATATTGGATATCATCGCAGAAGAGGTCGTGCGCGAGGGCTTGACACTCATGCACGTCCGCGAAGTGCCCACTAATTCGGACATCCTCGGCGACGAGGCGCGAGCCGTCGAGCCTGTGAGCCGCCAGATCTTCATAACCGGCGAAAACGACCGCCAGACGCTCGAACTCAAACTCTATATCGTCCGCCGCCGCATCGAGAATCGAGTCGAACAAAGCACGCTCAAAGACAAGGACGATTTCTATATCGTCTCGCTCTCGTCGAAGACTATAATATATAAAGGTATGTTGGAAACCATGCAATTGCGGCAATACTATCCCGACCTGACAAGCGAGTACCTGACTACTGGGATGGCGCTTGTACACTCGCGGTTCAGCACCAACACCTTCCCCCGCTGGAGCCTTGCACAGCCATTCCGCATGTTGGCTCACAACGGCGAGATAAACACTATCCGCGGCAACCGCAGTTGGATGGAAGCCCGCGAAAGCGTCCTGAAATTCCCGCTTTTGGATAATATCAACGACATACGCCCGATAATACAGCCCGGTATGAGCGACAGCGCTTCGTTAGACAATGTCTTCGAGTTTTTTGTCGCCACAGGCATGAGCCTGCCCCATGCCATGACGATGCTGATACCGGAAAGTTTCAACGAAAAAAATCCTATCTCGGCCGAACTGAAAGCGTTCTACGAATATCACTCCATACTTATGGAGCCGTGGGACGGGCCGGCAGCCCTGCTCTTTGCCGACGGACGCTATGCCGGCGGGATGCTCGACCGTAACGGTCTGCGCCCCTCACGCTATTTCATCACTAAGAACGATACGCTGATAGCCGCATCGGAAGTAGGCGTCCTTGACTGCGAACCCGAAGATATCAAGGCCAAAGGACGGTTGCAACCGGGAAAAATCCTGCTTGTGGACACCGAAAAGGGCGAGATCTATTTCGACAATGAACTGAAAGAAGAGCTTGCCACTGCGCAGCCCTACGGTAAGTGGCTCACTAACAACCGAATAGAACTCGACAAGTTGACTTCGGGACGGAAAGTTCCCAACAATGTACAAGACTACGAGCGGCTGTTGCGGCTGTTTGATTACAACCGCGAAGACTTCGAGCGCATCATCACGCCTATGGCGACAACCGGAGCCGAGCCTGTCGGTTCGATGGGCTTCGATGTGCCGTTAGCCGTCCTCTCGAAGCACCCGCAACTGCTCTACAACTATTTCCGCCAGCAGTTTGCCCAGGTAACCAACCCCCCTATCGACCCCTACCGCGAGGAACTCGTTATGAGCCTCACGGAATATATCGGGGCTGTGGGCGATGACATACTCAACCCCGAAGCCTCGCACTGCAAGATGGTGAGGCTGCCGCATCCGGTGCTCAACAACACACAGTTGGACATCCTCTGTAACATACGTTACAAAGGCTTTCGAGCGCTTAAACTGTCGATGCTGTACAACGTCGCCGAAGGTCGCGACGGAATGGAGCAGGCCTTGGAGCAGCTCTGCAAACAGGCCGAACAGTCGGTGCGCGACGGCGTCAATTATATAATACTGAGCGACCGCAACGCCAACGCTACACAGGCGCCCATACCTTCGTTGCTGGCCGTCAGCGCCGTACACCATCACCTTATCTCGGTGCAAAAGCGTGTACAGACGGCATTGATAGTCGAAACAGGCGAGATGCGCGAGACGATGCACGCCGCCCTGCTTCTCGGCTATGGCGCAAGTGCACTGAATCCCTATATGGTATTCGCCGCCCTCGACGATATGGTCAAGAAAAATGAGCTGCAACTCGACTACGGGACAGCCGAGAAAAATTATATCAAAGCCATCTGCAAAGGATTATTGAAAATCATCAGTAAGATGGGTATCAGCATGATACGCAGTTATCGCGGCGCCAAATTGTTTGAATCCGTAGGTATAAGCGCCGAAGTATGCGATAAATATTTCGGTGGCGGCATAAACCGCATCGGAGGCATCCGTCTCAATGAGATTGCCGAAGATTCGCGCCGTCTCCACACCTACGCTTTCGGGCAGGAACCGGCGAAAACGATCTATAACAAAGGCCTCTTGGCATACCGCAAGGATGGCGAGGCTCATGCCTGGAACCCCGAATCCATCTCGGCGCTGCAACTCGCAACCCGCCTTGGCAGTTATAAGAAATTCAAAGAATACTCGCGCATAGTGGACGAGAAAAAAGACCTCATTTTCCTGCGCGACCTGCTGACATTCAAGAAGTCGGAGCATAAGATACCTTTAGAATCCGTCGAGCCGGCAAGCGCGATAATGAGCCGCTTCGTCACAGGCGCAATGAGCTATGGCTCAATAAGTAAGGAAGCCCACGAGACTATGGCTATGGCCCTCAACTTCATCCATGGCCGCAGCAATACGGGCGAAGGCGGCGAAGACCCCGACCGTTTCCTGCCCCGCGAAGACGGCCTGTCGCTACGCTCGGCAATCAAACAAGTCGCATCGGGACGCTTCGGCGTCACTACCGAATACCTTGTCAACGCCGACGAGATACAAATAAAAATAGCCCAGGGTGCAAAACCCGGCGAAGGCGGACAGTTGCCCGGATACAAAGTCGATAAGATAATCGCTAAAACGCGACATTCGATACCCGGCATCTCGCTGATATCGCCCCCGCCTCATCACGATATTTATTCTATCGAAGACTTAGCTCAGTTGATTTTCGACCTCAAGAACGTCAATCCCCAGGCCGAAATAAGCGTCAAACTCGTTGCTGAAACAGGCGTCGGAACTATCGCAGCGGGCGTCGCTAAAGCCAAAGCCGACAGGATAATTATCTCCGGCTCCGACGGCGGCACGGGCGCATCTCCCTTAAGCTCAATACGTTATGCAGGCATAGCGCCCGAACTCGGCCTCTCCGAGACCCAACAGACGCTGGTAATGAACAACCTGCGCGGACAGGTGCGCCTGCAGACCGACGGACAGATAAAGACCGGCCGCGACATCATCATCATGGCGCTACTCGGAGCCGAAGAATACGGCTTCGCAACGTCGGCGCTGATAGTTATGGGCTGCGTGATGATGCGCAAATGCCATATCAACACCTGTCCGGTAGGCGTCGCTACACAGGACGCAGAACTGCGCAAACGCTTCCGAGGGAAATACGAATATTTGGTCAATTTCTTCAACTACCTCGCCGAAGAAGTGCGCGAATACCTCGCCGAAATGGGCTTCACAAGCCTCGACGATATCATCGGACGCACCGACCTGATAGAGCGCAAACCTTCGACAGGAATTGTCAAACACGATCTGCTTAATATGGATAAACTTACGTTCTTCCCCGGCGGCGACAACGCTATTCACAAGATTATCAACCAGACGCACCGCATTGACAATATCCTCGACCGCGAAATAATCCGCCAGGTCGGGAACGCTATAGAGAAACGCCAGGAGATATCGCTCGAATACACGATTGCCAATACCGACCGCGCTGTCGGGGCGATGACGTCGGGCGAGATAGCCAAGAAATACGGCGAAGCGGGGCTGCCCGAAAATACGATAAACATCAAGTTCAAAGGCTCTGCCGGCCAGAGCTTCGGCGCATTCCTCGCTCACGGCGTCAGTTTCCGCCTCGAAGGCGACGCCAACGACTACCTCGGCAAGGGACTTAGCGGCGGACGAATCAGCGTTCTGCCTCCCCTGCGCTCGGATTTTATCGCCGAAAACAATACTATCGCCGGCAATACGTTATTATACGGCGCTACGAGCGGCGAAGTCTATATCAACGGGCGCGTCGGCGAACGCTTCGCAGTACGTAACAGCGGGGCAATTGCCGTAGTCGAAGGCACCGGCGACCACTGCTGCGAATACATGACAGGCGGGCGCGTGGTAGTGCTCGGCGAAACAGGACGCAATTTCGCGGCAGGTATGAGCGGCGGCATAGCATACGTATGGGACAAAAAAGGCGACTTCGATTTCTATTGCAATATGGAAATGGTCGAACTGTCGCTTATAGAAGACAGCGCATCACGCAAGGAATTGCACGAACTCGTCCGCAAACACTATCACTACACCGGCAGCCGCCTCGCAAGCGATATGCTCGACAATTGGGATAAGTACGTCAATGAGTTCATGGCCATCACCCCCATAGAGTACAAGAGAGTGCTCCAGGAGGAACAGATGGCTAAGTTAGCAGCGAAAATTGCAGAGGTGGAACGCGATTATTAATAAAATTTAGTGGATAAAAATGGGAAATCCTAAAGCATTTTTAACCGTGCCGCGGCAAGAAGCCGGATACAGGCCGGTATTTGAAAGAATAAACGACTACAGCGAAGTCGAACAGACGCTGAACAGCAGCGACCGCCGGACACAGGCGTCGCGCTGCATGGACTGCGGCGTGCCGTTCTGCCACTGGGCATGCCCCATAGGCAACAAACAACCCGAATGGCAAGACCAATTGTACAAAGGACATTGGAGAGAAGCATATTATATACTTGAACAAACCTGCGACTTCCCCGAATTTACGGGACGTATATGTCCGGCTCTGTGCGAGAAAAGTTGCGTACTGAACCTGAGTATTCACGAGCCGGTGACAATCCGCGAAAACGAGGTCGCTATCGTCGAAATGGCTTTCAAAGAAGGTTTTGTAGAGCCGGTCAATCCCGTCCGCAACGGACGCTCTGTCGCCGTTGTAGGCAGCGGCCCGGCAGGCCTGACAGTCGCTAACCAGCTGAACCGCAAGGGTTACAATGTCACCGTTTTTGAAAAAGACGAACTGCCGGGAGGATTACTACGCTTCGGTATCCCTAATTTCAAGCTCAGCAAGAAAATCATCGACCGCCGCATCCGTCTGATGGAAGCCGAAGGGGTGGAATTTAAGACGGGACAGCATATCGGACGCAATGTCGCCGCTACGCAACTGACCTCGTCGTTCGACGCCGTATGCTTGGCTATCGGCAGCGAAGTGCCCCGCGACCTGAAAGCCGAAGGACGCGAACTGAAAGGCATCTATTTCGCCCTCGAATACCTCGGACAGCAAAACCGCATATTACAGGGCATACAAGTAGCTGATGATGAGCGCATTTCCGCAAAAGGCAAGAATGTGCTGATAATCGGCGGCGGCGATACCGGCAGCGACTGCGTAGGTACGGCCAACCGCCAAGGCGCAAAAAGCGTGACGCAAATAGAGATTCTTCCGCAACCGCCTGTGGATTTCAATCCCGCAACGCCATGGCCTATGTGGCCGCAGATCCTAAAGACGAGCAGCAGCCACGAAGAAGGCTGTACACGCCGTTGGAGCCTGACAACCAATAAGTTCACGGGTGATGGAAAAGGCAATGTCAAACAAGTTGAGATAGAAGAAGTCGAATGGACGCAGCCGACCGACGGTAGCCGTCCGGAAATGCGACTGACAGGCAAGAAAGAGACGCTTGATGTCGATCTCGTCTTCCTGAGCATGGGTTTCGTTAACCCCGTACAAGACAGCATAATAAGCGAATTGACGCTCGCTACCGACAATCGCAAAAATATTGCCGTGGATGCGGACAACCGCACATCGGCCGCAAATGTCTTTGCCTGCGGCGACGCGGTGTCCGGAGCAAGCCTCGTAGTCCGCGCAATGGCCTCCGCACGCCAAACAGCAATCGCAATCGACAAATTCTTAAAAGATTAATTACCAAAAAAAATCAAGTTTCATGTGTGGAATAACAGCAATATTCAATATTAGAGAAAATGAGCAACGAGACGCTTTACGCTCGCAAATTTTAAAAATGACAAAACGCATACGCCACCGCGGACCGGATTGGAGCGGTGTTTACACCGGCCGGACAGCTATCATGGCGCATGAACGTTTATCTATTGTCGATCCCGCGTCAGGCAAGCAGCCGCTTTTCAGTCCGGATGGGAAGATAGCTCTCTGCGTCAACGGCGAGATATATAATCACTTGGTAATAAGAGAGAAACTAAAGGACAAATATGAGTTTCAAACCGGCTCGGATTGCGAAGTCATCATCGCTCTATATAAGGAAAAAGGCATTGATTTCATAGAAGACCTGAGCGGAATTTTCGCTTTCGCCCTTTACGACGAAGAAAAAGACCTGTTCATGATAGCCCGCGACCAAATCGGCGTTATCCCGCTCTATGTTGGCAAGGACGACAAGGGACATGTGCTCGTATCGTCGGAACTGAAAGGCCTCGAAGGTTTCGCGACGGAATACGACCAGTTCCTGCCCGGCTACTCGTGGGTCAGCACCCAGCCCGAACCCGTCAAATGGTATAAACGCGACTGGATGGATTACGCGAATGTCAAAAACAATCCGGCTGACAGGATGGAATTGCGCCGCTCGCTCGAAGATGCCGTTTCACGGCAATTGATGAGCGATGTGCCTTATGGCGTACTGCTGTCGGGCGGCCTTGATTCGTCGATAATCTCGGCTGTGGCAAAATGCTACGCCGGCAAACGCATAGAAGACAAGGGAGCGACAGAGGCCTGGTGGCCGCAATTGCACTCGTTCGCCGTCGGTTTGAAGGGAGCGCCCGACCTGATAGCCGCCAAGAAGGTGGCCGACCATATCGGGACTGTCCACCACGAGATAAACTATACTATTCAGGAAGGCCTCGATGCCATCCGCGACGTGATATATCACATTGAAACATACGATGTTACGACCGTCCGCGCATCCACTCCCATGTACCTGCTGGCACGGGTCATCAAGAGCATGGGTATCAAGATGGTGCTGAGCGGCGAAGGCGCCGATGAAGTGTTCGGAGGCTATCTTTATTTTCACAAAGCTCCCGATGCACAGGCTTTTCACGAGGAAACTCTGCGCAAAATCAGCAAACTCTATCTCTACGACTGCCTGCGGGCGAACAAAAGCCTGGCGGCATGGGGCGTCGAAGGGCGCGTGCCTTTCCTCGACAAAGAATTTATGGATGTGGCGATGCGCCTGAACCCTGAATCCAAAATGGCGCCGGGAAAGGTTATCGAGAAAAAAATATTGCGCGAAGCCTTCGAAGATATGCTTCCCGAAAGTGTTGCATGGCGGCAGAAAGAACAATTCTCCGACGGTGTGGGATATAACTGGATAGATACGTTGAAACAGGTCGCCGAGAATGAGGTGTCGGACGAAGATATGGCGCATGCGGCCGAACGATTCCCTATCAACCCGCCCCGTAACAAAGAGGAATACCGCTATCGTGCAATCTTCGAGGAACATTTTCCAAGCGAAAGCGCCGCACGCTCGGTGCCGAGCATACCAAGCGTGGCTTGCTCGACGGCAGAGGCCTTGGCATGGGACAAATCGTTCCAAAACATGAACGAACCGAGCGGACGGGCAATAAAAGGAGTGCATCAGGACGCTTATTAGTTATTTTAGATTTAGGATTTTAGATTTTTGGCAATGGTTGCGTTCCTTACTACGCACCTCAATAACGGTCGCCCCATAGCCATTTCATGCGCTCAATCATCTTATCCTCAGCCGGATTATTTTGCGGCTCCCAGAAACGTGTCTTGAGGAGTTCGTCGGGAAGATAGTGTTGATTCACGAAATTCCCTTCAAAGTCGTGTGCATACTTATATCCTTTGTGATAACCGAGGTCTTTCATCAGCTGTGTCGGCGCGTTGCGCAGGTGCAGTGGCACAGGCAAGTTGCCGGTATCACCGACACTCGCAATAGCCTTCTCGACAGCCAAATACGACGAATTGCTCTTGGCGCTGCAGGCAAGATAGACAGTCGCCTCGGCAAGGATAATCCGTCCTTCCGGCCAGCCGATTTTCTTTAAGGCCTCGAAGCAGGCATTGGCTATCAACAAAGCGTTAGGATTGGCCAAGCCTATGTCCTCGGCCGCCGAAATAAGCAAGCGCCGAGCGATAAACTCCGGATCCTCGCCGCCTTCAACCATCCGCGCAAGCCAATATACCGCCGCATCGGGGTCGCTTCCGCGTATCGACTTTATAAAGGCCGAAATGATGTCGTAGTGCATCTCGCCGCCTTTGTCGTAAGCCGCCGGATTCTCCTGCAAACGCTCTACAACCTTCTTGTCGGTTATCTCTATCGTCTCAGCATCTTCTTCGGCCGAAACAACTAATTCAATGATATTCAGTAATTTACGCGCGTCTCCTCCGGAGAATCGCAGCATTGCATCGCTTTCCTTGACCTCTATATTCCGGCGTTTCAGGACGGCATCCTCTTTCAGCGCCTTGTCGAGAAGCGTCAACAGGTCGTCCTTGTCGAGCGACTTCAGGACATAGACCTGACAGCGCGAGAGCAAGGGGCGGATGACCTCGAACGACGGGTTTTCGGTCGTCGCGCCGATGAGTGTAACCGTCCCCGTCTCGACCGCTCCCAGCAACGAATCTTGCTGCGACTTACTGAAACGGTGAATCTCGTCGATGAACAGGATAGGCGAATTAGCGCCGCTGAAAAGCGGGTTCGACTTAGCCTTGTCGATGACGTCGCGCACGTCTTTCACTCCCGAATTGACGGCGCTCAGGGTATAAAAAGGCGTATCGAGCCTGTTGGCGATAATTTTTGCGAGCGTAGTCTTCCCCACGCCCGGCGGCCCCCAGAGTATAAATGAGGGCACCCTCCCCGATTCGATCATCTTCCGCAGCACTGCCCCCTTGCCTACGAGGTGCTTCTGCCCAATATAATCCTCAAGCGTCCTCGGACGCAATCTTTCCGCTAACGGCTGAATCATCTTTTAAATACTATTTTATCCACGCAAAAATAATCATTTTTTTCGCAACAAAGGGCAAAAATAGGATTTTTTTTTCATCCTCGCAGGCAAACTATTGTATAATTAAAAAAAAATGACGAACTTTGCGGTCGAAAAATTATATTATTTAATAGATTACAGGTATGAAAATCGAAAAAATTAAGGCTCGCGAGATACTTGACTCGCGTGGAAATCCTACTGTTGAAGTGGATGTGACACTTGAAAGCGGCGTCATCGGACGCGCTGCCGTTCCGTCGGGAGCGTCAACAGGCGAAAATGAAGCGCTCGAACTGCGCGACGGCGACAAGTCGCGTTATTTGGGCAAAGGCACGCTTAAGGCTGTCGCTAATGTAAACAACATTATTGCACCCGCGCTTATCGGCATCTCTGCGCTTGAACAGAGGGCTATTGACAAGAAAATGATTGCCCTCGACGGCACTCCTACCAAGTCTAAACTCGGCGCTAACGCCATCCTCGGCGTATCGTTGGCTGTTGCCAAAGCCGCCGCTAACTATCTCGACGTTCCGCTGTACCGTTATCTGGGCGGGACAAACACCTACGTGCTGCCCGTTCCGATGATGAATATTATCAACGGCGGCTCGCACTCCGACGCACCCATTGCTTTCCAGGAGTTTATGATTCGTCCCGTAGGCGCGACTTCCTTCCATGAAGGTCTGCGTTGCGGCGCCGAAGTATTCCATGCGCTGAAGAAAGTGCTTCACGGTAAGGGACTTAGCACTGCCGTAGGCGATGAAGGCGGTTTCGCTCCTAACCTCTCCGGAGGCACCGAAGAAGCCCTCGAATCTATCCTCACCGCTATCAAGAACGCCGGTTACGAACCGGGCAAGGACGTCAAAATCGGCCTCGACTGCGCTTCGTCGGAGTTCTACAGCGACGGCGTTTACGACTATACCAAGTTTGAAGGCGCACAGGGCAAAAAACGCACCTCCGCCGAACAGGCTGATTATCTTGCCGAGCTGATCGCCAAATACCCGATTGATTCTATCGAAGACGGTATGAGCGAGAACGACTGGGACGGATGGAAACTGCTCACCGACAAGATCGGCTCCAAGTGCCAGTTAGTCGGCGACGACCTTTTTGTCACCAACGTTGAGTTCCTCAAGAAAGGCATCGCATTAGGCTGCGCTAACTCAATATTGATCAAAGTCAACCAGATAGGCTCGCTGAGCGAGACGCTGGATGCTATCGAAATGGCTCACCGTCACGGATATACGACCGTCACCAGCCACCGTTCGGGCGAGACCGAAGATGCAACCATCGCCGACATCGCCGTAGCAACCAACAGCGGTCAGATCAAAACCGGCTCACTCAGCCGTAGCGACCGTATGGCTAAGTACAACCAGCTGCTCCGCATTGAGGAAGAACTCGGCGACTTGGCCGTATATGGCTATAAGAGAATAAAATAACGAAAGTTGTCATACTGTTCTGTTGATAATAGCGCCGTAATTATGTTAACCCGGCGCTATTATTTTTTTTTACAACCCTCCGACAGTATATACCATAAACGCCGCAAACCAGGCGAGTAAGGTGTTGTAGATGACTGAGAAAGCGACCCATTTCCAACTGCCCGTTTCGTTGGCTATGGCTACAATTGTGGCTATACACGGAAAATAGAGCAACACAAAGACCATGAAAGCCAGAGCCGAACGGGGAGTAAAATCGCCGGAAGAAGCAATGCTCGAAGACAAAGCCGCCTCGTCTTCATTCTTATAAATAACCCCTAATGTACTCACTATTACTTCTTTAGCCGCCGTACCCGACACAAGCGCCACGCTTGCTTTCCAATTGAGGCCAAGCGGCTCAACTACTGGCTCACAGAATTTACCTACCTGTCCGAGATACGACTGCTCGTATTGAGTATCGGAATCAAGGCCGGAATCATGAGGATAATATCCTAATACCCAGATTATTATGGATGCAACAAGTATGAATCCTCCCATTTTGCGGAGATACTGTTCGCCCTTGTCCCAGGTGTGTCGCAGGGTAGTTTTAAGAGTCGGCATCCGGTATGGCGGCAGTTCCATCACAAATGGCGTCTCATCGACCTTAAAAATTGTTTTACGGAACAGGCGGGCAGTCAGCACGGCGCATACAATGCCGGCCAAGTACATGAGTATCAGCACGGTAGCGGCATTATTCGGGAAAAACGCGCCCGCCAGCAGTATAAAGGCCGGGATACGGGCGCTGCACGACATAAAAGGATTGATAAGGATAGTAATGATGCGGCTGCTGTGAC
The DNA here is from genome assembly GCA_031271805.1 of Tannerella sp. Classification (GTDB taxonomy): domain Bacteria; phylum Bacteroidota; class Bacteroidia; order Bacteroidales; family Tannerellaceae; genus Tannerella. The sequence goes on along the minus strand of JAISUX010000087.1, from coordinate 92,921 downwards.
TTTCGATAGTGCGCGAGGCCATGATAGCCGGGACGTTACAGCCGAACCCCATGATAAGAGGGATGAACGACTTGCCGTGAAGCCCCATTTTGTGCATAATCTTGTCCATAATAAATGCAGCCCGCGCCATATAACCCGAATCTTCCATAAAAGAGATGAAGATATAGAGTATCAGGATGTTAGGCAAGAAAACGATGACGCTGCCTACGCCTCCTATGACGCCGCTTGTGAGCAGGCTTTTGAACGGACCGTCGGGCATGAACTCGGAGATAATCCCGTCAAGCCATCCTACGCCGGCTTCGATCCAATCCTGCGGGTATGCGCCGAGATAAAAAGTCGTCATGAACATCGCCCACATCAGCAGGATAAAAATCGGGAATCCAAGCCATTTGTCGGTCACAAGGCGGTCAATAATGCGTGTTTTTCGGTTGGAATCACGGGTGCCGGGAACGAAGGTCTCCTGTAAGGCGCCGTCAATAAAGCCGTATTTGGCGTCCGAAATGGCCGTCTCTACATTTTCTTTCGCCTGATTTTCAATCCTTTCCGAAGCACGCCTGGCAAGCTGATTCCATTTGTCGTAATTGGCGCATGAACTCAGGAGAGCGACAGCTTCGGCGTCGTTTTCGAGGAGTTTTATTGCCCAGTAACGGGTAGGGAATTGCTTCGGGATATCGTCGTCATCCTTCATGAGGCCTCTCAAAGCGGCAATCTCCGGCTCAATGACGGTACCGTAATTTATATGTATATGGCGGGAGGTGGAATCACGGTTTTCAAAAACGTCAATCGCCGTGTCCAACAGCGTATCGAGACCCTTGCGGTTCTTAGCTACGGTCGGCACCATCGACACGCCTATCATGCCGCCGAACGTCTTGTGATCCAGAACGGAACCGCTCGCTTCCAATTCGTCGTACATATTTAGGGCAACGACCATTCGCGGATTTATATCTATTAACTCGGTGGTTAAGAACAAGTTACGTTCAAGATTTGAGGCTACGACAACGTTGACAATCACGTCGGGCATTTTCTCGAAAATATATCTACGGACATACTTTTCTTCGGGCGAATAGGCCGAAAGCGAGTATGTGCCGGGCAGGTCGGTAATATTGAAGTGATAGCCCTTGTAGTTGAAGTGTCCGGTCTTGGCATCGACAGTCACGCCGCTATAGTTACCGACGTGCTCGCTGCGCCCCGAAAGAGCGTTGAAAAGCGATGTCTTGCCGCTGTTGGGATTGCCTACAAGAGCAATATTGATGATGTTCTTGCGCGTAACTATTTCGTCCTCCGGCCCGACAATTTTGCCGAACAGATTGAGATGTTCGGGGTCTTCTTCATCAAGCGTCACAAAACTGTGCTTATGGAGATGGAGATTACGGCGAGGCTTGAACAGTTGCCTGAAATCGCTCACCTGTTGCTCCGCCTCGGCCTCGTAAAGCACCTCAACCATATCAGCCTCGCTGTGCCGTAGCGACACCTCGTATCCCATGATTGAGTATTTCACAGGGTCGTTGAGCGGCGAGTTGAGAATAGATGTGACCCTACGCCCACGAACAAACCCCATCTCGGTGATACGTTTGCGAAAACCGCCATGTCCGTAAACCTTGACAATCACAGCCTCCTCACCATTGTTCAAATCCGATAACTTCATTGCATAATAAAATTTCGTGTCAATTTCGCCCCAAAGATAGTTATAATTTTTGAGAAACAACATCCCTATTTATAGGGATTTTTGCGGCAAATATCCCCATTAATGGGGATGAATATGCGTTTTTTTTCCTGCGACACGCCATAATTAAATAATTTCGGCTATCTTTGCATCAAATTTTCAACAAATGAATAAGATGCTTTTTACGGGACGTATGAAACTTGCCGACCTGATTTCGGCTAATCATGAGTTGATAGGGATGCTGCCGCGCTTCGGGATTCCGCTTGGCTTCGGCGACAAAAGCGTCGCTGAAATCTGCGCTATACATGGCGTGCCGCCGGATTTCTTCCTACTCATCTGTAACGTGTACTCATTCGACACCTATTTGCCTGATATAAAGGATATTATAAATATCGACATGTCGCCATTGGTGCCATATCTGACGGCATCGCATAACAGTTATAAGAACGTGGGGCTGCCGCATATCGAGTATCACCTCAACCGCATCGCCGACGGCATGAACAATAAGTACGGCACGGTGTTGAAACGCTTTTTCGCCGGTTACAAAAACGAGGTCTTGGAACATTTCCTTTATGAAGAAGAAACGGTCTTTCCATACATCAATTCCCTTATTAACAACGAAGTAAATGCCGACTTCAGTATCCGAAATTTCGAGCAGGTTCACAATAACATCGAGGACAAACTCGACGATCTGAAGCAGATAATCTTCAAATATATGCCATCAAACACGCCGCAAGGCGATTCCATAAGCGTAGTCCTCGATATCTTTCACCTCTCGGCCGATCTCAACAAGCATACGCTCATAGAAAACAAAGTACTCGTGCCATACGTCAAATCGCTTGAAAAGAAATGATATGGATGAAAAAAAGAGGATACTGATAATCGAGCCTTCGACAATAATTACGGAAGGATTGACGAGGATATTGACGGCATCAAAGTTGTTTGAGATTTCGACATCTCAATACGACTACGAAGCCCTCGACGTTAAGTTGGCTACCGCAAGGCCGGATATCCTGATTATCAACCCAACTCTTTTCATGTCGGCTCGCAGGCCGTTTATTGTCACCATGTTACAGGATTATCCGCATATAACGGTCATAGCTTTAGTCTATCAATACGTTGAAAAACAGGAGCTTCGCTTCTACGACGGCATACTCGACATACGTGAAGAGCGTGAACGCATCGTCGAAACAATCTTCGACAGCATCACCTCGCACAATGAGATTACACCCTCAGACGAAAATACTTATGAACTCTCGAACCGCGAAAAAGACGTCCTCGTTCTGATGGCTAAGGGGTTGATGAACAAGGAGATAGCCGACAAACTGAACATCTCAATCCACACGGTCATATCCCATCGCAAAAATATTACGCGCAAGACGAACATCAAATCGGTTGCAGGATTAGCCGTTTACGCGCTTATGAACAACTTAATTGAGGAAGGCTAAATTTTGATTTAAAGGAAATAAATATCGTTTTTTTTCTACACTATTGTTGATTTGAAAAAAAATACTACCTTTGCAGCTTGAAACAATTGTAAAAATAACGTATGAACTACGCTTTAGTGACCGGGGGATCTCGCGGTATAGGCAGAGCTATTTGCCTCGAATTGGCATCCAAAGGACATCCCGTTATTATTAATTATGCTTCGAACGAGGCGGCCGCCGTCGAAACGCAGCATCTTATTGAGGAAGCGGGAGGTAAAGCCGAACTACTCCGGTTTGATGTTGCCGACGCGGATGCGGTAGATACGGCTCTCGAAGAATGGGACAAGCTACATCCCGACAACTACATTGAAGTATTAGTCAATAATGCGGGTATCCGTAGCGATGCGATGATGATTTTTATGCAGAACGAACAATGGAGCAAGGTCTTGGACACCTCGCTCAACGGTTTTTTCTATGTCACGCGGCGCGTTCTGAAAAAGATGCTTATAAATCGCAACGGGCGCATTATCAACATTGTATCGTTATCGGGCTTGAAGGGCTTACCGGGGCAGACCAACTATTCGGCGGCAAAAGCGGCTGTTATAGGCGCTACTAAAGCCCTCGCACAGGAAGTGGCAGCCCGGAAAGTGACGGTCAATGCCGTTGCTCCCGGCTACATATCGACAGATATGACCCGGGATTTGAATGAGGATGAATTGAAAAAAAACGTCCCTCTCGGACGCTTCGGCAAACCGGAAGAAGTGGCAGCGTTGGTAGGATTCCTCGCATCCGACGCCGCCGCATATATCACAGGCGAAGTCGTTTCAATAAACGGGGGACTTTATTAACTCTTTATTAATATAATTAGATGAAAAGACAGGAAATCGAAGATAAAGTGAATGCTTTTTTAATCGAAGAATGGGAAATCGACAAGGATGTAATAAACAGCGAGGCCAGACTTAAAGAAGACATCGGCCTCGACAGCCTTGATTACGTGGATATCGTAGTTGTTGTGGAAAAAACATTCGGATTCAAGATCAAGCCGGAAGATATGTCAAAAGTACTGACACTCAGTAATTTCTACGACTATATCGAGTCAAAGATTAATACTTGAACCGACGAAGATGGCCAACAAAAAGAGGGAATGGAAGGGTGTCACCGGAGGTAGCGTCTTCGGTCAGAAGGCCATGAAGATTATGCTCGCTATCCTTGATGTACGCATCGGATACGGCATAGTCGCCTTAATAGTGCCTTTCTACATGCTTTTTGCGCACAAAGGTTATATCGCTATTTATCAATACTTTAGACTCAGGATGGGATATTCGCCCGTCAAAGCGTTTTGCAAAACATACATGAATCATTTTGTGTTCGGACAGACTATCATCGACCGGTTCGCCGTGTATGCGGGGCGTAAAAATTTCAAAGTCGAAAACCCTGACGGCAACTTGTTCCTCGAACAGATCGAATCGCCGAGAAGCTGTATTATAGCAACTTCGCACGTCGGCAATCCCGAACTTTGCGGTTACCTGCTGAGCCAGCGCACAAAACGCATAAACGGCCTGATATTCGGCGGCGAGACCTCCGAAGTGAAGAAGAACCGCTCGGTAGTTTTAACGGCCAACAACGTACGACTTATTCCGGTAAGCCCGGACATGTCGCACTTATTCATTATAAATCAGGCGTTTGCTGACGGAGAAATTCTTGTCGTACCATGCGACAGGACATTTGGAAGCGACAAAACCGTCGAGTGTGATTTTATCGGCGGCAAGGCGGACTTCCCGGTCGGGGCGTTCGCTCTCGCTCAGCAGTTCGACCTACCCGTCCTCGTTATGTTCGTAGTCAAAATATCGACCTCAACTTACCGGATTCATATCAGACCGATAAGGGTTGCGGACGATACGGATAAGCACAAACGCATTGAAGCTATGACCCGCTCATTCGCTTCAAATCTTGAGGATATAGTTAAAAAATATCCGGAACAGTGGTTCAACTATTATAATTTTTGGAAAAGATGAAATTATTTCCTCAACTCGACAAACAGTATTCAAAAGAACAGTTAAGATATATGGAAGCGCAGCATTTAGCGCACGGGATAGCCTTCGCTCCCATAACATTCCAGGTCTCGCGTCTGATGGTCAAATTCGGCATATTCAACCTCCTTAATGAAACAAAGAATGGACTGACTATCAATGAGATAGCCGATAAAATAAATCTTTCGGAATACGCCGTCAAAGTGCTGATAGAGGCATCGCTCACAATAGGGACGGTGCTATACAAGGACGAAAAATTTGTGTTGTCGAAAGCCGGTTGGATTTTATTGACCGACCCGCTTGTCAACGTCAATATGACATTTAACCACTCGGTGGCTTATCTCGGCATGTACGACATGGAAAAGGCGCTGCTCAACGGAAAGCCGGAGGGATTGAAAGTCTTCGGCGAGTGGAAAACGATTTACGAAGGGCTATCGCAACTGCCGCCGGATGTTCGGAAGAGTTGGTTTGATTTCGATCACTTCTATTCGGACAACTCATTCGACGAGGCTTTGGGACACGTCTTTTCGTATAAGCCACGCACATTGCTCGACGTGGGCGGTAACACGGGGCGGTGGGCGCTGCGCTGCGTTGATTACGACGAGCAGGTCAGGGTGACAGTTATGGACTTACCCCGGCAAATCGAAATGATGCGCAGTCAGACTGCCGGACATAAAGGTGCAGAACGCATTGACGGTTACGCTGCCGACCTGCTCAACGAGGATGAGCCGTTCCCAAAAGGCTTCGACGCTATTTGGATGAGCCAGTTCCTCGACTGTTTTTCGGAAAAGGAGGTGACGAGCATCTGCCGGCGGACAGCCGCAGCAATGGATGCCGACTCACGCCTCTTCGTAATGGAAACGCTGTGGGATCGCCAGCCTAACGCCACCGCAGCCTACTGCCTGACGCAGTTGAGCCTGTACTTCACGGTCATGGCCAACGGCAACAGTAAGATGTATAACTCTGATGATATGTTCCGCTGCATAGAGGCGGGCGGCCTCAAAGTAGAAAAGGTTTTCGACGGCTTGCGCAGCGGACATTCCATATTGGTTTGCAAAAAAGCATGATGAATATTGAAGACTACAACATACTCGACCTGTTGCCTCAACGACCGCCGTACATAATGGCGGACAAGTTGACGCATTACGACCCGGTAGTGACACGGACGACTTTCGAGGTGCGGCCTGATAACCTCTACTGCCGAGCCGACGGGCTGATGGAAGAGGCGGGACTGATTGAGAATATCGCCCAAACCTGCGCAGCTCGAATGGGTTACAAGGAAAAGACCGAGCCGCAACGCGACGGCAATATAAAAATCGGCCTCGTAGGTATGTTGAAGTCTATGCACATCGTCCGCAGCCCACGCACGGGCGAGACGCTCACAACGACCATCGCGATACGGGATGAAATATTCAACATCCTGCAAATCGAAGCGCAAGTCGAAGTGAACGACGAGACAATTGCAGTATGTGAGATGAAATTATATTTAACGGATAAGAAAGCGGAATGACAGACGAAAGGATTTTAAAGGCATCTAAGGAATTTGACGTAAGGTTCAGCGAGGTTGATTCGATGAGCATAGTTTGGCATGGTTCTTACGCGCTTTATTTTGAGGATGCACGCGAGGAGTTCGGGCGCGTTTTCGGGTTGAGCTATCAACTCTATATTGACAACGAGACGCCTGCGCCGCTCGTCGAATTATCGTTCAAGTACATCAAACCGCTGCTCTACGGGCAACGCGCCCGCGTGGATATAATTTATCGTAATACGCCGGCAGCAAAAATAGTTTTCGACTACGAAATACACCTCGTCGAGGACGACAGCCTCGTGGCTACCGGCACATCAACGCAGGTGTTCATCAACAGTGAACGCAACCTTATATGGGCCAATCCGCCGTTTTATGAAGAATGGAAAAAGAAATATAACCTGCTATGATTAAGATAGTTAGCTCCAACATAATATCAGGATTGGGATTCACTTCCGACGAGAACTACGGCAACGTGAAGCTGGGAATCACAGGGCTGCGTTTCTATGCCGACGGCTACGGCTTACCGGAACCGCTCATGGCATCGAAAATCGACGAGGCAAGATTGGACGAGGCCTTTTCCGCTCTTACGCCGGCAGCATCGGGGGATGACCGACTTCCGGCCAAATACACCAAATTTGAAAAGGCGGCTATCGTTTCCATCTCCGAGGCATTGAAATCAACTGCCGTTGACCCTGCCGATTCCCGCGTCATCATTATCATTTCAACGACTAAAGGCAATGTTTTCCTGCTTGATGAAAATGAGCGCGAAGGCTATGAAGACGAACAACTTTACCTTTGGCGCTCAGCCGAAATAATTGCGTATTTCTTCGGCAATCCCAATCAACCATTAGTCGTGTCAAATGCCTGCATATCAGGAGCTTCGGCGCTTATAGCGGCAAGTCGCGAGTTGAGCGCCAGACACTGCGATTACGCCATTGTCACAGGCGCAGATATGCTTTCAAAATTCGCCATCGCCGGTTTCCAATCCTTCAAAGCCCTGTCACCCGAACTCTGCAAGCCCTTCGACGCCAACCGCCGAGGTCTGAACCTCGGCGAGGCAGCAGCCACGATGATATTAGCCGAACATCATATATGCGACATTGATTTTGAGGATATAATGCTGACTAACAGCGCTATGCACAATGACGCAAATCATATTTCCGCCCCCTCCCGCACGGGCGAAGGCTCACTTCTCTGCCTGAAAAAAGTGATGGGAAGCTACAAACCCGGACAAATCGCGTTCGTAAACGCTCATGGCACGGCAACATCCTACAACGACGAAATGGAATCCGTTGCTTTATCGCGCGCAGGATTAAGGAAAGCGCCGGTAAATAGCCTCAAAGGATATTTCGGACATACTCTCGGCGCGGCCGGTATTCTCGAAAGTATCATCTCAATAAGCGCTTTAAAAGAGGGTATTGTGCTCGGCACTCACGGATTCGATACTCTTGGCGTAACAAAACGGATACGTATCGTCAAAGAAAACGAACCGACCGGAAAAAGACATTTCATCAAGATGCTTTCCGGTTTCGGAGGCACTAATGCCGCACTTTTATTTACACAACTTAAAACGCCCGAATTTCATGATACACATTAGCTCATATTGTAGAATAATCCATGGACAAGTCATCATCAACGGAAAGACTTATTTCGAGGCTGAAAACAAAACGGCACACGAATTTCTGTCGGAATTATACACGTTTTCGAAAATAGATTACCGTAAATTTTACAAGATGGATCTGTTGTCTAAACTCGGCTTCCTTGCCTCCGAAATCCTGTTGGATAACAGCATCCTTCCCGAGTACGAATACTTCGACAAAAAGCAGGCCAAGGAGAATTTCGGAATAGCTTTATTTAATGCAAACGCCTCACTTGAAGCCGATTGCAAATTCCAGAATACAATCAATTTCTTCCCTTCCCCGTCCGATTTTGTCTATACGCTTCCTAATATCGTAATAGGCGAAATAGCTATACGCAACAAAATTCTCGGAGAAACGGCATTTTATGTAACCAAAGGATTTCAGGCGGATAAAATTTGCGAAATTGTCAATAATATGAATAACTTTGCAGGCATGAGAGAGGTGTTGACAGGATGGTGCGACGTCAATCCGTTCGCCGAAACGCTCGATTGCCTGATGATTTATTGCAAATATGTAAAGTCGATAGATGATCCGGTAATGATAAAAATGTTACAGGATATTCATGGTAAAGAATTAAATATCAATAATTTAAATGAATTATTTACTAATTTTAAAATATAAAATTATATGGATGAATTGATTTTAGAACTAAAAAAAGAGATTATAGAAGTTTTGAACCTCGAAGGAGTCGATCCCGAAGATATCGACAACGACGGGCTGCTTTTCGGCGAAGGTTTGGGACTTGATTCTATTGATGCGCTCGAACTCATAGTGCTTCTTGAGAAGAATTACGGCATCAAACTCAAAGATCCCGCTCAAGGGAAGGAAATATTCAAGTCGGTGCGGACTATGGCCGAATATGTACAAGAAAACCGGATAAAATAGTTCGATGGAGAAGGAAATCCACATTACCGGCGTCGGCATGATCTCAGCAATCGGCGATGATAAGGCGTCAACCCTCGATGCGCTCAGGAATCTGAGGTCGGGCGTTGAGCCGGTGCGTTACCTCAACACGACGCACACAAATCTGCCCGTCGGCGAAATCAAACATAGCAACGACGAGTTACGCGAAATGCTGCGGGTACCATCGTCAGAGGCCTTCATTCGCTCGTCGCTGCTTGGCATTCCGGCGGTGCTCGAAGCCCTGCAACAGGCACATCTCGAAAACAGATCGGGCTTGCGAGTGGCCTTGCTGTCAGGGATAACCGTCGGAGGAATGGATATGGCCGAGATGAAATATATGGATTTCCTGAACAATGACACCCAGAACGACTATATTGCGCTCAACGACTGCGGCGCGTGTACTGAGCAGATAGCCGACTACATCGGCGGATTCGGCATGGTCTCGACTATTGTGACCGCCTGTTCGTCGTCGGCTAACACCCTGATGATGGGGGCCGACATGCTCAAGCAGGGCAAAGCCGACATTGTCGTTGCCGGCGGCACGGAATGTCTGTCGCGTTACCACGTCAACGGCTTCAACACTTTGATGATTCTCGACAGCGGGCTGTGCAAGCCCTTCGACCGCGACCGCGCGGGCATAAACCTCGGCGAGGGAGCGGGATACCTTGTCCTTGAGACGGCAGAATCGGCGCGACAGCGCGGAGTAAAGCCCGTCGGCAGGCTTTCCGGCTATTGCAACGTCTGCGACGCTTATCACCCGACAGCGACCTCGCCCGAAGGCCTCGGCCCTTACTTGGCGATGAAAGGCGCGGTCGAAAACGCCGGACTACAGCCCGAAAACATAGATTTCATCAATGCCCACGGCACAGGAACGCCTAACAACGACCTCACCGAAGGCTTAGGCGCGATGCGTCTCTTCGGCGATGTGCCGCCCATCTCTTCCATAAAGGCTTTCACCGGCCATACGACAAGCGCAGCAGGCAGTTTTGAAGCGGCCGTATCGCTGCTCGCCATAGAGCACAACTTCCTGCCCGTCAACCTCAACTTCCGCAATAGAATCGAAGAACACACATTCACGCCCGTGACCGACCCTACGCCACCGCGCCCCGTCCGTCATGTTCTCTCAAGTTCCTTCGGCTTCGGCGGAAACGATTCGGCAATAGTTTTATCTAAAGTCTGTTGATTATGTTCGTAACGTCAACCAAGCAAATATCCGCCCAGAACCCGCTCTCCGACAGCTGGTTCGATGATCCCGTCTATTACGTCGACAAGCGTGTGCCGACCGTCGATCCCGACTTTTCCGCCTATCTGTCGCCAATAGCCTCACGACGTATGTGCTCACTTCTAAAACGGGCGGTCGTGATTTCGCGCCTGACGCTTCAAGACGCCGGAATTGAGATGCCCGACGCCATCATAAGCGGCACAGGCCTCGGATGTATCGGCAACACGGAGAAATTCATCTGGTCGATAATGAAAAACGGCGAGCAATGCCTGCAGCCGACTTTCTTCATGCAATCGACCCACAATGTGTTGAGCACAACCGTCGCCATCGACCTCAAATGTTACGGCTACAACAACACTTTCGTGCATCGCGGCGTCTCGTTCGAGAACGCCCTGATGGATGCCGACTTGCAGTTCGGCAACAAGAAAATCCGCAATATACTCGTCGGCGGATATGAAGAACTGAACGATGATTACTACGTCTTCTTCGACCGCTTAGGCATTTGGGATTTCGCCGACGGCCCCTCGTCCAAAAACCGCTGCTTTGCCGGAGAAGCGTCGGTCTGCATGTTGCTGTCGTCCGAAAAAACCGACCGGACGCTATGTGAAATCAATGACGTAGAATTGATGTACCGACCGTCCATCGGCCAAATGCGAACGATTTTAGACGCCATGCTCAAAAAAGCCGGCATCGCCCTAACGGATATAGACGCCGTCGTCACAGGTATCAGTTCGCATCCTGCAAACGACGCCGTTTACGGAGAAGTCGTCCCCGCCCTTTTCGGCGACCTGCCTGTCATGCAATACAAACACCTTTTCGGCGAATCGTTTTCGTCGAACGCTCTCGGAACATACGTTGCCATGACTTGCCTGCATAAAGGTCGCATCCCGGCTTTCCTGCTTAAGGAAAGGGATGCCGACCTCAACACAGCCAAGCACATACTCGTATATAATCATTACCAAAACAAGTCTCACTCATTCATTCTATTATCCTCATGTTCAAGTTAATATGCCTCTCACTCTTACAATGCGCGTTCCTTGCATCCGGACAGGTTTTCCTCAAATTTGCGATGCAACGTATGGACAAGTTCAGTTGGACATGGAAATTTTTCAGCGCACTGATGGTCAACTGGCCGCTATTAGCCTCCGGTCTCTCGATGGTCGCCGCCTCACTGATATGGTTTCATATCATCAAACACAACGACCTCTCGTTAGTGTATCCTATGATTAGTCTAAGTTATATCTTCGGCACCGTTGCCGCGGTTTTTATCTTCCACGAAACAGTGCCGCTCGTCCGCTGGCTCGGCGTCTTATTCATCATGATCGGCGTCGCTTTCCTCGCTAAGTCGGCATAATAACTAACAACATTAAACCTATTCAAGCGGGAATTGTCAAAAATAAAACTGTATTCGACTATGAAAATATTTTTGTTACTATTATATCTGTCGGTCACAACATTTGCCTCGGCGCAATACGTTGATGCGACAGACGCGCAGAAAAAAGATATCATCGCCAAGATGACGCAGGCATCCGAGGGCCTGAACTCGATGCAATGCGCTTTCACTCAGGTCAAAGAACTTTCGTTCATGGACGACAAAGTTACCTCCGAAGGCGTAATGTACTACATGAAACCCGATAAGATACGTTGGGAATACACCCAACCTTACAAATACATTTTCGCTACGGACGGCAAAAATATCACTTTAACGTCGGGTGACAATTCCAACAAACTGTCGGCCAAATCAAGCAAACTTTTTAGCTCAATCGGCACGGTGATGATAGGCGGCGTAAGCGGCGCCGGCATTGTCGATTCTCCCGACTTCTCAACCCAATTCCAAGTCGGCAAAAACGATTACAAACTGTCGCTGACGCCTTTGAAAAAGGAAATCAAGGACATGTTTTCGGCAATCCACCTATATGTCGGCAAGTCGGACAGCCGTGTCCAAAGCGTAGAACTAATCGAAAAGACTGGCGACAAAACGGCTATTACCCTCCGTAATATCAAACCTAATATCGCCATTGACGAAAAAATGTTCTCGAATTAAATTGGATTCCGTCATGAAAATTATTCATACTGCAGATTGGCATCTCGGTCAAAGTTTTTACGATTACAGTCGCAAGGACGAACACAGCCGCTTTCTCGAATGGCTGCGATTGACCGTCAAAGAGCGCCATATCAACGTCTTGTTGATAGCGGGAGATGTTTTCGACAATTCCAACCCTTCGGCCGAATCACAGAAGATGTATTATTCTTTCTTGAAAGATATAACTACGGAAAATCCTGAACTTCAAATAATTATCATTGCCGGCAATCACGATTCGTCGGCAAGGCTCGAAGCTCCTAATCCGCTTCTTGAGAATTTTAATGTCACTGTAAGGGGTATAGTTCCGTACAGTTTTGAAAAAGGCATTGATTATGAACACCTTATAATCCCGCTCACTATGGGCGGTTATTGCTTGGCTGTCCCATATTTGAGACAATCCGACTGCCCGCCTGCCGCTGATTATTCGTCCGGAGTGAAATCTTTATATACAAAACTGTACGAGATAGCCAAAGATAAAGCGCTTAAACACAATGGATTCGCTCCGATAATCACTATGGGGCATTTGCAAACGTCAGGCTCGGAGGTCTCCGAAAACGACCGTTCGGAAAGGGCTGTCGTCGGCGGCTTGGAATGTATTTCACCCACGACCTTTGCAAACGAAACGGCATACGTAGCCTTAGGTCACCTGCATCGCGGGCAGAAGGTTGCAGGACACGAGAATGTCAGGTATTCCGGTTCGCCGCTGAAAATGTCATTCGCAGAAAAGAACAACCGGCAAGGCGTCGTTTATATAGAAATCGAGCCGGAAACTATTAATATAGAACATATTAGCTTTGAAGATGCGGTAAAAATGATAAGTATCCCCAAAGAGGCAAAGCCGCTTGAAGAGGTCTTGGACGAGATCAGGGCTTTGCCATCGGGAAAAATCGGGGAAATGTCGCCGTTTCTCGAAGTGAACGTACTTATTAGGGAACCCGAACCGTCGATAAGATATAAAATTGAGGAGGCATTGAAAGGAAAGGCTGTGCGATTGGCGCGAATCTCAGCCAAAACACTTGAAAATAAGGATGTTAATCGAGCATTGAATTACGAAGAATTACAAGAAACAAATCCTGCGGATATCGCGGAAAAAATTTTCGAGAAGCGCTATGGCGAAAAAAAGATGCCCGAAAAGATGCGGAAATTATTGAATGAAGTGATTAAGGAGGTGGAATCATGAAAATATTGGCTATCAGAGGGAAAAATCTCGCTTCGCTTGCAAAAGAGTTTGAAGTGGATTTCGGCAAGGAACCGTTAAAGTCCGCAGGCCTGTTTGCCATTACTGGTTGCACCGGTTCGGGTAAGTCCACCTTGCTCGACGCTTTATGCCTCGCTCTGTTCGACAAAATGCCGCGCACAAGTCAGGTATCCGAAAAAATCAAAGTTCAGGATGTCAAAAATAATACGATAAATCAAAGTGACAGCCGGACGATACTTCGGCGTGGGGCTGTCGAGGGCTATGCGGAAGTCGATTTCCTGTCGCTCGAAGGCGAATATTATCGCTCGCGGTGGTCTGTGCGTCGCGCACGCAATAACGCCGAAGGAGCGCTGATGAACACCGAATTACGCCTGCTCAACCTCACTTCCGGCAAGGATATTTGCAGCGTTAAAACAGACATTCTTGCGCAAATATCCGGACTGATAGGGCTTTCGTACGAACAGTTCGCCCGCTCCGTCCTGCTTGCACAAGGCGATTTTGCGACCTTCCTCAAAGCGCGGCAATCGGAAAAAGCCGAACTCCTCGAAAAACTTACCGGAACAGACATCTATTCGCGGATTTCCATCGCAATATTTGAAAAGACAAAGAAAGCCGAGGCCGATTGGAACCTTATAAATGAACGAATCAGAGCGTTCGAGTTGCTTTCACAAGAGCAGATAAATGCCTATTCCGCTGAATTGAAGTCCATTAAACAGGAATTGACGGTCAATCGCAGGGAGGTCGAAACGCTGACAACACAACTCAAATGGATTGCCGACAATGAGCGCATTGTCGAAAGTGTGCGTCAGGCCGAAGCGCTGCTGGCCTCTGCCCGTAACGCTATTGAGACGGCGAAAAGCCGCTATGATTACCTTGCCGGGATAGATTCGGTTCAGGAAATCCGCGATTCGTTCGGACTACTGAAAAATGCAGGTAAACAATTGTCCGACAACAAACTAAAACTCCAAGCCTCGCGCAAACAGCATGAGGAAAATAATAAACTGCTCGCAGAAGCCGATATCAACCTCCTTGAATTAGGGCAAGAGCAGACGCAACTGACTGAAAAACAGAAAGAAATAACGCCATTTATTATCAAGGCGCGTGAATTGGACGTGCTTCTCAAAACGGCAAAAATAAGCGCCGATGAGACTCAGAAACAATACGACGCGGCAAAAACAAGCTATGAAAAGGCCGACAAAAACTTCAGCAACGTCACGGATTCCCTGAAACGGGCTGAAAACGACTTTTCGGTATTGGGCAAATGGCTGGCCGAAAACAGTAATTACGAAAGCATCTCATCACATAAAGCACTAATTATAAGCCTTATAACAGACGCAAAAACATCATTTGAAGGTAAACGCAATAATGAAAAGATGCTTGAATCCAACAAGTCGATGCTTGAAGAAAATATGAAACAGTCGGACGCCCTAAAGCAGGAGGCCGAAACGCTGAACAATTCGCTGACGACCGAGATAGCCACCTTACGAGCCAAGCTCGAAGAAGGAATGCCCTGCCCCGTTTGCGGCAGCACACATCATCCCGCCGCTAAAATCGAATACCGGCAGCAGATGATGGAGAAGGAACTCCATGATGCCAAAGAGCGCAACAGCAAGCAGACCGAAGCCCTTAGAAGCGAAATAGACAACCGCAAAAGCGAAATCGCAAGACTGACAGCAATTGTAGGCGCTTGCTCGGAACAATACTACAAGGCTTATAATAGCCTGGAAAACAACCTTATAGCCATGCAGGAATGGAAAGAGATATTCGAAAAGTCCGACTTAAAGGTTTATATCTTGAGGAAAACCGACGAATGGGCGGCAAACAACGAAAAATATAATAAGGCTCGCGAAGAAAAAGGCCTCTTGACCGAAAACCTCAAAAATGAGGAAAACAAACTGAAAGAAGCCCGTGAAAATTTCGCCGCGATGACCGAAAAACTACGGGAAAGCAAGCTCGCAGAACAACAGTTGATTGCCGAGAGAGCCAACGTTCTTCACGGCAAACCGGCCGATGCCGCAGAGCAATATTTCATTGATAAACAGGCTATTTTAACAGATAAACTCAAGAAAGCCAACGACAACAAACTCAGCTATATCGCCAAACAGGAGGGTCTTAACGGAACTATCAGGCAGATTGAGGACACAATACATCAAGACGAGGAGCGTATCGGGCGATTGAGAACGGAAGTGACGGCCTGGATTGAGTCGAAAGAAGGCATAACGCCTCAATTACTCGAAGAGCTGTTGTCGAAAGACGCCGCATGGATACAGGCCGAAAAGAAGTCTTTAGCCTCGCTCAACGAAGTTGAGACGACAGCTAAAGCGACCTACGGCGAAAGGCTTAAAAACCTCGAACAGCACAATAATTCGGAGTCGAAACCCCAAGGCGAGGGCAACACAAAGGAGGTTCTGAACAGCCAGCTTGAGGAAAAAACCGTAGCATTTGATAAGCGCAACAAACGGTTTGCCGAATTGGAAATAGCGCTTTCTAACGATGCAAAAGCCAAAGTACAGGTTGGCGAACTTGAAAAAGAAGCCGCGGCGAAAAACGAGCTGTGGGAGACTTGGCGCAAACTGAACGATTTAATAGGCTCAGCCTCAGGCAATAAATTCAAAGAAATAGCACAAGGCTACACCTTAGATACGCTGCTCGTCTATGCCAACAAGCATCTTGAGGAGCTGTCGCCTCGCTATGTATTACAGCGTATTCCGGACACCTTGGCTTTGCAAATAGTTGATACCGACATGCTTAACGAGGTACGCACCGTTCATTCGCTTTCCGGCGGCGAATCATTCCTGATATCGCTGGCGCTTGCGCTGGGATTATCGTCGCTCTCGTCAAACAGGATGAAAGTCGAATCGCTATTTATCGACGAGGGCTTCGGCTCGCTCGACAGCGATACGTTGCGTATCGCCATGGACGTCTTAGAACGGCTTCGTACGCAAGGACGAAAAATAGGCGTAATCTCCCATGTAACCGAAATGACCGAACGTATTCCGGTTCAGATTCAGGTAGTTAAGACCTCTAACGGTAAGAGTGAAATCAAAATTAAAGGATAGAACATATATGAAAAAGATTTTTATTATTATGCTCGCTGTAATAGCGGGAAATGCAGCGGTAACAGCAGGTTCCGCAAACAATTATTCCAGCTCGGAAGCGTCGGATTCGATAACAGACGTACAGAATCTCAACCCTACTGCCGTCGAGGCGGTTTTTGCCGAGGGCGGCAGGCTGATTATTGACTTCTACGGCGAAAACATCTTTCGCATGTTTCGCGACAATTCGGGAGGCATCTTGCGTGACCCCGAAGCGACGCCGCCGGCAAAGATTCTGGTAGATAACCCTCGCCAGACAGTTACGAAACCAACCTTGACAGAGGAAGGAAATATCGTCACTGTCTCAACGGAAAAAATTGATATTCAGCTATATAAGTCGGACGGAAAGTTTCGCGTCATAAACAAAGAAACGGGAAAAACGGTTATCGAACCGACGAAGCCTGTTTTATTCGAGCCTTCGAGGGTTACACTCACATTGAAGGCCGATACCGATGAATATTTCTATGGCGGCGGCGTTCAGAACGGGCGATTCTCGCATAAAGGGAAAGTCATAGCCATCGAGAATCAGAACAGCTGGACGGACAAAGGCGTCGCTTCACCCTGTCCGTTTTACTGGTCAACAAAGGGTTACGGAGTGATGTTTTATACCTTTCGACGCGGAAAATACGACTTCGGGACAACAACTCGCGATACCGTCACGCTATATCACGAGACGGATTATTTAGATGTGTTTTTCATGATTGATGACGGGGCTGTAGCTCTTTTGAACGATTATTATCAACTCACCGGAAATCCCGTCCTGTTGCCGAAATTCGCTTTCTACGAGGGGCATCTAAACGCCTATAACCGTGATTATTGGGCTGTTGATACGGCGGGGATTCCGTTTGAGGACGGCAAACTTTACAAGGAGAGCCAGCGCGACAACGGCGGGATTAAGGAATCGTTGAACGGCGAAAAAGACAATTATCAATTCTCGGCGCGCGCTGTCATCGACCGCTACAAAAGCCATGATATGCCCTTCGGATGGCTGCTTCCCAACGATGGCTACGGTGCTGGCTACGGGCAAACGACTACCCTCGACGGCAATATCGCCAACCTCAGAAGCCTGACCGACTATGCCCATAAGAATGGCGTTGAAATCGGGCTTTGGACACAATCCGACCTGCATCCGAAAGCGAATGTCGAAGCCTTGCTGCAACGCGATATTGTCAAAGAAGTACGCGACGCTGGCGTGAGGGTGCTGAAAACCGACGTCGCATGGGTCGGGCGCGGCTATTCCTTCGGGTTGAACGGCATTGCCGACGCCGCACAAATAATGACTTACTACGGCAACGACGCGCGCCCATTTATCATTTCACTCGACGGCTGGGCAGGGACGCAACGCTACGCCGGCGTGTGGACGGGCGATCAAACGGGCGGACTATGGGAATACATCCGCTTCCATATCCCTACATACATCGGCGCAGGGCTGTCGGGCATCCCTAATATCACATCCGACATGGATGGCATCTTCGGCGGGAAAAATCTCATCGTTAACACCCGCGATTTCCAATGGAAAACGTTCACTCCCATGCAATTAAACATGGACGGATGGGGACAGAACGAGAAATATCCGCACGCTCTCGGCGAACCGGCGACGTCAATCAACCGTAATTATCTCAAACTCAAGTCACAACTCATCCCATATACCTACAGCATCGCCAAGGAAGCAGTCGATGGCCTGCCGATGATACGCGCCATCTTCCTCGAATATCCCAACGCCTACACTCTCGGCAAATCTACTCAGTATCAGTTCCTTTACGGGCCATATTTCTTAGTCGCCCCGATATATCAAAATACCAACGCCGACGCACAGGGTAACGACATCCGCAATGGGATATATCTTCCTCCCGGCGTCTGGTACGATTATTTCGACGGCACAAAATATGATGGAGGGAAGATTATAAACAGTTTCGACGCACCGCTGTGGAAACTGCCGGTCTTCGTCAAAGCCGGCGCCATTATCCCTTTGGCTAACGCAAACAACAACGTCTCTGAAATAGACGGTTCACGCCGTTCTTACGAACTTTATCCAGCCGGTAGCAGCTCGTTCCTCGAATACGACGATGACGGCAAAACAGAAGAATACCGGCTCGGCCAAAACGTGACTACAATTATCGAATCGGTCGCCGACGACAGAGGACACGTAACCGTAACTGTCTATCCCGCCGACGGAATATCACGGAAATTCATAAAGGATAAATCCACCGAATTTATCGTGAACCTGACCGAAAAACCAAGTAAAATAGCCGCATCTATCGGCTCACAAAAGATAAAACTTACCGAAGTCTTTTCGCCCAGCGATTATGACAAAGCGAAGGCTAACGTCTTTTTTTATGATTCAAAACCGAATCTTAACTGTTTTGCGACTAAAGGCAGCGAATTTGAAAAAGTTGAAATCATCAAGAATCCGCAGTTGAAGATAAAGCTGGAAGTCAGCGATATAACCGCGAATGAGACTATCCTTGAGATCGAGGGTTATAAGTTTGAACCGGCAGATAAATCATTGGTGAAGACCGGCGCCATTGCTGCCCCCGTCAACGCTAAGGTGACGGACGAAAACACCGAAGCCTTCGTTTTGCGCCCTTCCTGGGACGAGGTTTCCAACGCCGACTACTACGAGATTGAGTTCGACGGAATGTTGTACTCGACGATCAAGGCTACGGATCTCCTTTTCGAGAATTTGGAGGCCGAGACCGATTATACCTTCCGCTTGCGGGCAGTCAACAAGGATGTAAAGTCCGAATGGACTGAAATTAAGGCAACTACGAAGTCTAATCCTCTCGAATTTGCCATCACAGGTCTGATGGGCGAGACCAGCGCCGAAAATCAGGGACGCTCGCTCACGCGCCTGTTCGACTTCGAAGAAGGTGAACTGTGGCACACACGTTATGATGTCAACGCGCTGCCTTTCGATCTCATAATCGACCTGAAAACCATCAACACCATTGACAAGTTCCACTATTTGCCGCGTGAAAATGCAGGCAACGGCACCCTGCTGAAAGGCTCGGTGAGCACGAGTTTCGACAAGAAAAACTGGACGCCCGCAGGCTCATTCGAATGGGAGCGCAACGCCGATACAAAGATCTTTATTTTCGACAATAAACCGACGGCGCGATATGTCCGGCTCTCGATTACCGACGGTGTAGGCGGCTATGGTTCGGGGCGTGAACTTTACGTCTTCAAGTTGCCCGGAACCGAATCTTACCTGCCTGGCGACCTCAATAATGACGGCAAAATCGACGCCAACGACCTCACCTCATACCGCAACTACATCGGTTTGAGGCGTGGAGACGGCGACTTCGACGGTTACATCGGCAACGGCGACCTTAACCGCAACGGCCTTATCGACGCTTACGACGTCTCAACGGCGGCAATCGCAATACCTCTCCCCGGACAAACGGATTTCCGTCGCCTCGGCTTCGCAACCATCGGCGGCGACGTCAGCATACGCCCCGCCAAACAATCGTACAACGCCGGTGAAACAGTTGAAATCCGCGTGTCGGGCGACAGCCTCAAGGCCGTCAACGCCATCAGTTTCGCCCTCGAATACAACCCAGCCGACTACGAATATATAGGCATCGACACCCTCGGCACCAACGGCTTTGAAGATATGACCGTCGATCGCCTGCACTCTAACGGCCATAAATCGTTATACCCAACCTTCGTCAACACCGGCGGCAAGCCGCTTATCGAAGGTTCACGCGAGCTGTTTGTCATAAAACTGAAAGCCAAACGCAAAATCCGTTATGCGCTAAAGCCTACGGACGGATTTATTGTCGATAGAAGACTGAATATCAGAACATTTTAAACCATCATCAATTAAATATATCAAATTATGAAAAAGTATTTTTTAATTTCCGCAATTATTATTATCTGCCAACAAGTCGTTGCGCAGGAAGATTTGGCTATAATTCACGGCCCATACCTGCAAAATTTATCTTCCGACGAGGTTACAATCGTGTGGGTAACAAACAAAGAAGCCGTTTCGTGGGTAGAGCTCGCCCCCGACGACAGCACTCATTTCTACCTCATTGAACGCCGGAAATTTTACTCGGCCAAGAACGGAGTCAAATTGCAAGGCCGTGTCCACTCGGTTAAGTTGAATAACCTCAAAACTGCTACCAAGTACCGCTATCGTGTAGTGTCGCAGGAAATCATCGACCGGCAGGGCAATTTCATAACTTATGGACGGCAGGTCTCGACCACAGCCTACCGACCGGCGACATTCATAACGCTCGACCCGACCAAGAAGAGCGTCGCTTTCACTATGGTCAACGATATCCACGGCCGCAGCGATGTGCTCGAACAGATGCTCAAACTCGCCGAACCGACAAAACAAGACTTAGTTCTTTTCAACGGCGACATGGTATCGTCGATGAAAAGTGAGGAGGATTTCTTCAACGGGTTTATGGATGTCGGCGTCAAAACTTTCGCTCAAAACATACCGATGTATTATTGTCGTGGTAACCACGAAACACGAGGCGTCTTCGCGACCATGTTTCAAGATTATTTCTCGCCTAAAAGCCCCGAACTCTATTATTTGGTGCGACAAGGGCCGGTTTGCTTTGTCGTCTTGGACTGCGGCGAGGACAAACCCGATACCGATGTAGAGTACTACGGCATAACCGATTATGACTACTATCGCACGATAGAAGCGGAATGGCTTCGCGAGGCTATCAAGGACAAGCGATACACCGAAGCGCCTTTCAAAGTCATAGTTTGCCACATGCCGCCGTTCAGGGATTGGCACGGCGAAGCCGAAATCCTCGAAAAATTCGTGCCTATTCTCAACGACGCCAAAGCCGATGTCATGCTCTGCGGCCATCTTCACCACACGAGCAAGCACGAAGCCAACGCCGCCGTCAAGTTTCCCGTCCTGATAAATTCAAACAACTCGTATCTGAAAGGCTCTGTTGAAGGCAACAAACTGACGCTCGATATCTACGACCTCGACGGCAAACGCACCGAAGGTCTGACTGTCGTCCATTAAATATTATATCGTTATCGGCTTATATTTAGGGACTAACGTTTTCATAATAGTCCAACCTATGAGATAGGCTACGGCGCATATTATGAAGATTATAAAATATCCCGCAGGTTTGCCTTCGAAGCCTAAGAAAGTCATGTTGGTTTCGCCGGCGTGAACGAACAAGAGGCCTGCTGATTTTTGTAAAATCATCGAGCCTAAGCCTCCTGCCATGCCACCGATGCCCGTAATGGTTGCGATTGCGCCTTTAGGGAACATATCGCCTATGGTCGAAAACAGGTTTGCCGACCATGCCTGGTGCGCTGCACATCCGATAGAAATCAGGATGATAGGAATCCATGCCGCAGCCCTGCCGAGATAGTCGAAATACATTCCGAGCGGTTGTGCGAGCAGCACCACTAAGGGGAAGAAAGCGAAGATAAGCATCGCTTTCATGCGCGCTGCGTATGGATTCTGGCCGCTTCGGTTTATGAAGATCGTAGGCAATTTGCCGCCCAAGATCGAGAGCACCGTAACGATAGCGTAGAGCGTGAAAATCAAGCCCATACCGAGACCTTCGGTTGTCTTGATGCCGAATTGCGTACTCAGATACGAAGGCGTCCAGAAGAGGAAGAACCACCATACCCCGTCGGTCATGAACTTGCCGACAGCGAACGCCCATGTCTGCTTGAAAGAGAAACATTTGGCGAAGGGGATTTTCTCTCCCTCAAGTGCAGCCTGTTTGACGGCATCTTCGTTTTGTTCGTTTTTGTCCTGTTCGATATATTCGAGTTCGGCAGCGTTGACGAACCTGCTTTTGTTGGGTTTATTGTAGAGGAACACCCAGAAAGCCATCCAGATGAAACCCAGCACGCCGATGATGATGAATGCCATTTCCCAGCCGAAAGCCTTAGCTAAAGGAGGGATGCTCAGCGGTGCAAAAAGAGCGCCTATGGAAGCTCCGGAATTGAAGATAGAGGTCGAGTAAGCGCGGTCTTTCTTAGGGAAGTACTCCGCTGTCGCTTTGATGGCGGCGGGGAAGTTGCCGGCCTCTCCGAGAGCCAGCACACATCGGGCGACAAGGAAGCACCACATACTGACTGTTGCGATTAACACGGCCATGTCGCCGACCGCACCGGCTAATTCGGCGGCATTATGCAGGCCGACATAAGCCTCGGTAATAACGCCGCAGACAGCGTGCATACAAGCGCCGACCGACCATACGCCGATTGACCACAGGAAACCCTTCTTGGTGCCCATCCACTCGACAAACCGGCCTGCAAACAACATGCAGACGGCATAAAAGATGGAGAACACCGAGGTGATGTTACCGTAGTGGTTTTCATCCCAGTGAAATTCGGGTTTGATAAACTCATCCCACGTCAGCGAAAGCACCTGACGGTCGAGATAATTGATTGTAGTCGCAAAGAACAGCATCGCGCAGATAACCCACCGATAGTTCGTCATTTTTTGATTCAAATTTACCATGATACGTTATTTATAAGTTGATAATTATGCTTACCTTGACACTCTGCCCGATCCGTCGCCTTTCATAAGGTTCTCGACTTCGGACAGGGTTGCGAGATTATAATCGCCATAGATTGTATGCTTGAGGCAGGAGGCGGCAACGGCGAAGTCGAGCGCCCGCTGATCGTCCGACGGGAAAGTCAGCAGCCCGTATATCAGTCCGCCCATGAACGAATCGCCGCCGCCTACACGATCGACGATATGCGTTATGTCATAACGCTTCGACTGTTTGAGCGCGCCGTCGGAATAGAGCACCCCACCCCATGTGTTGTGGTTGGCATTGACAGCGCCGCGCAGGGTGACAATCATCTTGCGGCAGCGGGGGAAACGCGCCATCATCTGCTTACATACCGATTCAAATTCGGCGGCATTGACCTCGCCTCCGGTAGCCGCAGCGTCGAAACCTTCGGGTTTGATACCGAAAACTTTCTCGCAGTCTTCTTCGTTGCCGAGGATAATATCACAACCCTCAACCAATGCGGGCATCGTTTCGGAAGCCGTCTTGCCGTATTTCCAGAGATTTTTGCGGTAGTTGAGGTCGCACGATACGATTACTCCCATTTCATTGGCCGCCTTGACGGCTTCGAGGCAGACGTCGGCCGCTCCCTGCGAGATGGCGGGCGTTATGCCTGTCCAATGAAACCATGCGGCATCTTTAAAGACGGTTTTCCAATCGACGGAACCTTTTTCGATTGTCGCTATCGACGAACCGGCTCTGTCATAGATAACCTTAGACGCTCGCGCTACGGCTCCGGTCTCAAGGAAATAAATCCCTATGCGATCGCCTCCGCGCAGGATATTACCCACCCCGACATTATGCGCCCGCAGATCCATAATGCAGGCTTCGGCAATGTCGTTCAGCGGCAACCGCGTGATAAAATCCGTTTCAATTCCATAGTTCGCAAGCGAGACGGCAACGTTGGCCTCACCACCGCCGAACGTAGCGCCATACTCCTTTGCCTGCGAAAACCGCAGATATCCGGGCGTAGCCAGACGCAGCATTATCTCCCCGAATGTTACTACCTTTTTCCTCATATTTCAAATAAATAAATTGTTGTCAGGCGACAAAGATAATTAAAATATCGGAATAAGTACGTTTTTACGGCGAATTTTCTTAATCAGCCGCTCATGCCTACTCACAGACGCCCCATATCAGAACGGCACTTCTTCGGACTCATTCAGGAAGGTTTCGTTAGCGCCAATAATCGGCATCGGTTCCTGACTGTTCATCGACGAATCAAATTCCTTAAAAGCGCCGGCGCCTTCGATATTCTCAAAGCGTGTAAAGCTACGTTTGAACCATAGCCATACCTCTCCTATAGCGCCGTTTCGATGTTTTGCGACGATAATCTCCGCCCTGTTAGTCAGGTCATTACCTTCGCCGTCGGTCTTGATTCCGTACACCTCCGGACGGTGGATGAAGCATACCAAGTCGGCATCCTGCTCAATAGCGCCGGATTCGCGCAGGTCGGACAGTTGCGGGCGTTTACCTTCGAGACCGGCGCGCGTCTCTACGCTTCGGTTCAGCTGCGAGAGGGCGATGATCGGGATATTAAGTTCCTTAGCCAGCCCTTTCAGCGAGCGCGAGATCTTGCTGACCTCCTGCTCGCGGCTTGAGTTATTCTTCTCACCCGAATTCATCAACTGCAGGTAGTCGATTATCAGGCACTCGATATTTGCTGTGCGTACCAAGCTACGCGCTTTGGTTCTCAACTCAAAAATCGACAGGCTCGGAGTGTCATCGACATATATCGGCGCATCATACAACTCGCGAATCTTGGTGTCCAACTGCTCCCATTCATGTTTCTCGAGGACACCGCTCTTGATCTTGTCGCCCTGTATCTCGCAGACATTTGCAATCAGACGATTAATAAGCTGTATATTACTCATTTCGAGCGAAAAGATAGCTACAGGCTTCTTAGCGTCAACCGCCATATTCTTGGCCATCGACAGCACGAAAGCCGTTTTACCCATCGCCGGACGTGCGGCTATTATTATCAGGTCGGACTTTTGCCATCCCGAAGTTATCTTGTCGATGCCCGTGAAGCCGCTACTTATGCCACTCAGCCCGCCGCGGTTCGATGCGGCCTGCTTTATCGACGTCATCGCATCATTTATGATAGGGTTGATCTGGATGGCGTCGCGTTTTATATTGGTCTGGGCTATATTGAAGAGGTCTTTCTCGGCTTCCTGCATGAGGTCGTCGATGCCGACCGTTTCATCGTAGGCCTGTCCCTGAATCTTCCCTGTGAATCGTATCAGTTCGCGGGCAAGATGCTTCTGCAGGATGATCTTGGCATGTGATTCGATATGAACCGAGCTGGCCAAGTCGTTCGTTAATCCGGATACATACAGCACATCGCCGGCAGCCTTAAGGTCGCCGTTCTGTTTGAGCTGCTCAATGACCGTCAGCAGGTCTATCATCCCATCGTTTCGCCTTGCCAAATCACTTATTGCAGTGAATATTAGTGCGTGCCTTTTGTCATAAAAACATTCCGGCCGCAACATCTCGCCAATGTTCGTAAAAGCATCTTTCTCAAGCATTAGGGCGCCTAATACAGCCCGTTCCAAATCCGTCGCCTGCGGTTGAATCCTTCCCGTGTCGGGAACAAAAATCGGTTCTACAACTTTCTCTTTCTTTGCCATAATACACTTTTTATTTTTCCGTTACCGATGCCTCTGTCCCGAAAAACTCATACAAATCGCAGGTTTCTTCTTTTCCTATAGTATGAATATTTCTGAACGAATCGGGATATTTGGCATTGATAAAATTAACGTACTGATGCAATGTGTTGATGTAATATCCCGTGTTTTCGGCCGTATATAGTCTGATTTTTGGCAGTATCATATATTTCACATCGTTGTCCGTAATGGTCTTAAGAAGGACATCCGGATCAATCACCTGATACTGAGCTGATTTATCATCAATATATTGTTTTAAAAAAGTCTTGTAATCAAGGGTATATAGTACATTATTATCATTGAGGATATTGGTCACGGCTTGCATATCCTCGGATTTGTCGATTCTGAGGAAAAGCGCGGCCTTGATAGGATTGCCGTCGATAGTAAAATTACCGTTAAGCCTTGTTATGAAGAAATACCGTATATTGTTCTCGAACCCTCTAAAAAAGCCTTTCGTAATATCAATGGCAATATAGTTGAATTTATCCGCATTGTCATCAATTTGTTTAACGGCATCCGGCAGCGGTTCCGACGGAACAGTGTATATCCCGAAAAATTCCCTTCCCGTATAGATATACGAGATGCTCGGTTTACGGCTTGCTATGACGGCGTTTTTATCAAGATGTTCATTCGTCCAGCGGCTCATCTTCACGAAGTTTTCCCAGTCGGGCGTCAGGCCGTAAAGGTCGTTGCCCAACAGGTTTTGCTGCAGAACAGGCAGATTTTTTTCGACTTTTACCTTAAAATGTATGCCCGTACCTATTAATATCGCGATCAATATCAACGGATATAAGAATGACAGGGATTTTATCTTTTTAATGATGTAATAAAAGCCGCCGAAGAAGAACATCAATATCAGAGTATAATATATCATGATAAATCTGTCCTGCAGCCATATCGTTTGCAGCAGTATGAAACTCACAAATAGCATCGTGCCCGTATATAGCCCTACAAAGAGTAGCGGGCGGTTTTTCTTGTAAATAAAGATGATACAAACGGCAAACAGGATATAGGTAAAGATTGTCAACAGGGGGATTCCCTCCGGAACCATGTTATTCGGGGAGCGGAAACCCATGAACCGGTATAGATAATCGGACAGAAAGCCGTTAGAGTTAACTATCAGGCGATTGATGTATCCCGGCAAATCTTCCAGACCCTGCTCAGGGTTGTAATGATTTTTCGCTAAGAAGTTGATGATGCTGTATGCGGCTCCTGATTCCGGCCATACGACTTTTTTGATTACGGCGAACAGCCCGTAGAAAATACCTCCCGAAGCCAAGGAATAAAACATGTTTTTCCATTGTTTGAGGATGCATAAATACAGTATTACAGCACCCATAACGGAATAACCGATTGTACGTGTCAATCCCATTGCGAGAAAACATAAGCCGATATAGACAAATTTCTTCCAGTCGGTCTTGAGATGAAGCGACTCCGAGGATTCCGTATTGCGGAAATATTTGGTTATCAGATATATAAACAATGCCTGTACTATCATGAAAAAGGGTTCGCTATAAGTATAAGAGGCATAAAAGAAGATGTGCGGGCAAATGCTTGACAGCAATAAGGCCGGCATTAATACGGAATAAGGCACTATCGCTCTGAAACTCTTATATATCAGCCACATAGATACAATCATAAACACCGCCGACAGCGATTTTATCAGTATCAGGTTCAATCCGAATATCAGGAAAGGCGAGATGACAATAGGATAGAGCGCTCCGCGACTGCCGGGATAAGTAAAATGCTTTATAAATTGCTGGGCATTAATGATATAATCGCTGTCGTCCCCACTTAAACTCACCTTGCAATCGAACATAAGAAAACTCATTATCGCGGCCAAGATAAGCGATAACCGGAGAAAGACCTTTTCGTGCTTCCCGAAAAAAGCATCCATCCTCTCTAAAACATCCTTAGTCTTATTTGATTCGGACTTTTCTATTTTTTTCTTCATATTGATTATTGTAAAAATCACGCAAAGATAATTATTTTATATCTTTGCGCCAAAAATTATTATTATTTTTTTACCTTTGTGCATCGAATAACATAATATTATAATGCGTGTTTGGATTAGAAGAATTGCTGTTATTTGCCTGGCACCGATAGTATTATTGCTATTGGCAGGCGGGTTTTTATATATACCGACGGTGCAGGATGCTATCGCTAAAAGGGTCGTATCCGGCGTTTACGAGGCCGTAGGGATGAATATTGAGTTTGAGCGGGTAAGGCTTGCATTTCCTTTGAAGCTGTCGGTCAACGACGCTTTTGTCGTCGGAAAAGATGCGGATACTTTGGTGCGGCTTGATGAATTGAGAGTGCAAATACGGCTCAGGCCGTTACTCAACGGGATAGTTTCAATCAAAGATTTTCATTTCAAATCGCTTGAATTGGATACGGGAAATTCAATCGAAGGCGTAAGCGTAAAAGGGCATATCGGCAAGGCGCGTTTGAGGGCTGAGACCGTCGATCTGTCCGGCGAACTACTTAAAATCGACAATTTGGCCTTGTCGGATGCTGCGATAGACGTCGTTTTGTGCGATACGTCGGTCAATAAAGAGGATACCGCACAATCAAAATGGCGAATCAGCCTCGGTTTAGTGGAATTAAGGGACGTTGACCTGGCTTGCCGTATGCCTTGCGATTCGCTGTTTGCAGGCGTAAATATTGACAATCTGGTTCTTAAAGATGCTTTTGCGGATTTATTGTCAGGTGTTTATGGCGCTATGAACATTCATGCCGAATTGCCGGAAATACTGTATGTCAGCTCTTTAGATGACAACATTTCGGGCTTTGATACTTCGCATATCAGGCTCTCGGATGTGTTTTTCACCTGTGATTCGATTTATTTTGGAGGGATTGACAATCTACATGCTTACTTGCGCGAATTTCACGGACAGGAGGAATCCGGAGTGATAATTAAGTCATTGACAGGAAGTATCGTATCCGACAGCGCCGGATTTACCGTGCCTTCCATAGCGCTTGAAACCGGCTATTCGACCGCACTGCTACAAGCGTTTGCGCCTCATTCGGCGCTCGACAGCATAAATCCATCCGGAGATGCCTCATTGCAACTTACAGCCTCGGTTGATAAAAGAGACTTGATGTCATTAGTCGGCGACAGAAGCGAATTATATCCCGACACCACGTTTGAAATCAACGTTTCGGTAAATGGGAACCTTAAAAACATGAACCTTAGCAAATTAGATGTACATCTATATAACTCATTGAAAATTAGTGCATCCGGGAATATGCGGTCGATTCTTGACGATAAGAATCGCATGGGGAAGGTCGGGCTTACGGTTGAGACGGGCGATGCCGCGTTCCTCTCGAAACTGCTTCCGGCATCGTTGCAAGAACGCTTTAGAATACCCGACAGCATGAACATTATGGCCGAATTGAACATCGACAAAGGACTCTACGCCATTGAAGCATCATTGAAAGAAGATTCGGGAATAGTCGAATTATCAGGTAATTACGACATCAACAAGAATAATTATGAGGCATTGTTGAGAATTGACAGCCTTGAACCGACGCATTTTTTCCCCACGGATTCACTCATGCTGCTTGACGCTTTCGTAAAGTTGAAAGGGCATGGGACGGACATCTTCGCTACGGCTACTAACCTTGCTTTAGTCGGGGAAATCCGGAATTTAACCTACGGCGCATCATTGATTTCCGGCATTTCGTTGACCGGCGCTTTAGAAAAGAACCATCTGCAGGCGAGGCTTGCGAGCGACTATGCTTTGGCGAAAGGGACAGTCGAAGTAGAGGGCGATTTGACGCGGCAAAAGATTAAGACAGGAACTGCCCGTAGTGCGATTAGAAAGGATGTTAAGGGACGGCTTACGGTAGAAATTGATACTCTCGACCTGCAAAATTTGGGTTTGGTTGAATGGCCGCTCGGGACGTCGTTCAGGGTCGTCTCCGATGTCGAGACGGATCTCGAAAACCGCTATTCGATTGATTTCACTTTAGATAATTGGATGCTGACTATGGATGATCTGTCGGCGCATCCGAAGAAATTGACGCTCGGACTGCGTTCTGACGCCGACACGACATTGGGCGACTTTCGGGCGGGCGACTTAGAACTGCTCCTATCCGGCAGTGCGGGCATCGCCGATATGGCAGACCGCTTAGTGACAGTCTCGTCTATGGCTTTCAAACAGTTGAAACGCGATTCGATGCTCAATATCGAAACTCTCAGACCTCATTTCCCTTATTTGACGGCGCATTTCAGCGCCAATCACGACAATCCGCTTTACAACTATTTGCTGGAATCGAATATTTTCTATGATAATATTGAACTCGACGCCGCTCTGTCGCCCGAAACAGGGTTATCGGTCAACGGCACATTATTTGCGCTTGTAAAGGATACGCTGAAAATAGATACCGTCCGCCTGTCGGTCGGGCAGGATACGCTTGGGCTTCTTTTCGAGGCTGTGGCGGTCAAGAAGCGCTTCCGCAACCAGGAACCGTTCTCGGCTACCGTCAAAGGCTATCTTCACGAACGGGAAGCCGATGTCTTCCTCACGTACATTAATAATATCGGTGAGAAAGGCATCTATCTCGGAGCGAAAGTCAATAAGGCGGCATCGGGTTTCGACCTGTCTTTTTATCCCGAAAAACCCGTTATCGCCTTTCTCCCTTTTACGGTCAATGAGGATAACTTCCTGCATTTCAAGAGTTTAAAGCAGATGGACGCCAACCTTCGTCTCGACGGGAGCGATGGCGTATCAATATGGATTCATACCGGTAACGAAACACTCCTTAATGGCGAGATCGAAGCCGACGCTATGAAAGAAATAATGGTGGAGTTAAGCCGGATAGACCTCGGCAAACTGTCGCGCAACTTTGCCGGAATGCCGTCGCTTAAAGGTCTGCTGAACGCCACGTTGCGTTATGAGCCTATGGAAAAGACCTTTATGGTGCTCGGAGATGCCAATATCGACGATTTCTACTACGAAAACGGACGCATTGGAGAACTGCTGTTCAATGCAACTTATATGCCGATGGAAAACGGCACACATCAGGTTGACCTTCATGCCTTTTATAATATGGCCGAGGTCGCCTCGCTTTCCGCCGTCTTCGATGAGGGGCGCAAACAAACGGAAAGCAAGATCGACGGCCTCGTGACGATCAACAAGTTGCCGCTAACCGCCCTTAATCCCATAATTCCGGGCGGCATGGCTAAACTCGAAGGGGCGCTGCTCGGCGAACTGAGTATCGGCGGCACATCCGGCAATCCTCGCTTCGATGGCTTCATGCAATTCGACAAAGCAGCAATGACGATCGTGCCTTCGGCAACCCATCTGCGCTTCGACGAAAAACAAATCAAAATAGCCGCAAACAGCCTGCGTTTCGACAAATTCAATATCTTCGATGCTAAAAATAACCAGCTTATTATCAACGGAGTAGTCGATATGTCCAATATCGGAAATCCGACAACCGATATAAGTATGACGGCTAAAAACTTACAACTCATTGATTCGAAAAAATCACCGGAAACGCTCGCTTACGGACGCATGTTGATAAATCTCAATACTACGCTGCAAGGTTCGTTACAGGCATTGCGAATGAGGGGCGACATACACATTCTGAGCAACACAAACCTGACTTATATAATGCCCGAATCGCCCCTCGAAGCGCAAGACCACTTCGAGGGGCTTGTCACCTTCACTTACTTCGCCGACACGCTGCCCCGCCGCGCTCGTCGCCCGTGGTCGCTGACCGGCATGGCGCGAAATATGGCGGTTACAAGCGGTACGGATGTGCGCCTGACCGTCAATATCGACCCGACGGTGCGCCTGCGTATAGACCTCGACGAAGAAAAAATGAATTATGTTGAGTTGCGTGGCGGCGGCGACCTGACACTGCAATACACAACCCAGGGCGAGATGAAACTGAATGGGCGCTACTCGCTTTCTGACGGAATAATCCGCTATAGCATCCCCGTAATCCCTCTTACCGATTTCAAAATCAAGGACGGCAGTTACGTGGACTGGAACGGCGACCCGATGAATCCATACCTCGACTTATCCGCCTATTCACGTATCCGCTCGTCGGTCAACTTCGACGGACAGACACGCATGGTTGACTTCAATTCGGGGATACAGCTAAAGGACAATCTTGACGACGTGAAGGTGCAATTCCTGCTCGAAGCCCCTTCGGACGCAGTTGTGCAAGATCAACTTGCCGCCATGGGAAGCGAGGAACGTAGTAAGCAAGCTATCAGTCTGCTCGTCGCCGGGATTTATCTCGCAGGAGGGGGTACAGGCTCCGACAATATCGACGTCAGCGCAGCGCTCAACAGCCTGTTACAGAGAGAGATAAAAAATATGCTCGGCAGTCTGTTGGGCGAAGTGCCTTTCTCGTTCGACGTCAACACTTATGACGGCACGGGCGGCATGGGAAGGCGCATCGACTACATCGGACGGTTCTATAAAGAGCTGTTCAACACTAAACTTAAAACCGAACTCGGCATGCGTTATTCGACCAAGGATCCCGTATATAAAGATCGTTTCCTGCTCGACGATGTGTCGCTCGAATACCACCTTGCAAGCGATGGCGGGCAGGCGGTAAAAGTCTTTTACAACAAGGATTATAAGAGTCTTTTCGAGGGTGAAATAGGTAAAATCGGCGCCGGCTTCACTATTCGCCGCAAAGTGAAACGGTTCCGGGATTTGTTCTACATGCCGACAAAAAGCCCCGTTACGCCAGCCATTCCTGCTGTCTCCGTCAAGGAGTCAAACGCTATTGTCGAACCTAAAAATGATGATGATGGGAAGGAATGATTTATTTGTTATAACGCTGTTAATAAGCGTATTATCCTGTTCTACGACAAAAAATATCCCATCCGGCGATACTCTTTATACCGGCATAGAGAGCATAAACTATATCGACGCCGACAGCGTTGGGGTGGACGACGACGTGCTCGACGCTATTGATGCGGCCTTCGCTTTCCCTCCTAACAACGCCCTTTTCGGCAGTTCGACCACTCGCACGCCTATACCCCTCGGCCTGTGGATATACAATGCCAACGTTAACAAAACAGGCGCCTTCAATCGCCTGATGATGCGCTGGTTGGCTAAGAAACCGGTACTGACATCCGCTGTCCGTCCCGACACCCGTAGCCGCAACGTCCGCAATATCCTGCGTGACAACGGATATTTCGCCGGCAATGTTGAAAACAGCATTATCCCCGACAAACGTGATTCACTAAAAGTGAAAATTCGCTATGACGTGACATTCAATCAGCCCTACATCATTGATTCAATCGAATATCGCCGTATGCAGTATCGCGGCGATACATTGCTTGAAATAAGGGAATCCGAGCGTCTTATCCGTAAAGGCGACATCTTTAACACCGAGCGCCTCGAAGCCGAGCGACAACGTATCGCCAAACTCATGCGCGACAACGGATACTATTATTTCATTCCGGAATACATTGTTTATCAGGCTGATTCCACTCTGTCGCCCGGAAAAGTCAGTCTAAAAATAGGCCTTAACCAGGGCGTCCCGCGAAGCATACTGAGGCCGTGGAAAATAGGCTCTGTCCGCGTCGCCCTTAACGGCTTCGATAATGAACGCCCGTCTAATAGCATTGAATATAAGGATATTAAGATATATTACGAAGGCAAACTGCGCGTCCGTCCGGCAATCCTTTACGAGCAATTGGCGTTCCGTCCCGGAGAGTACTATTCGGTTCAGAAGCAGTTGGATACACAGTCTTCGCTCAATCGTCTCGGAATATTCCGCTTTACCGATTTACGTTATACGCCGGCAGACTCTTCGGCTAATTGCGACACGCTTAACGTGCTGATTAATATGTCATACGACTATCCGCTGAATGGCTCTTTCGAACTCACTTCGACCGTCAACGACAACAGCTATGCCGGTCCCGGCGCCTCGCTCAACCTGACGCGACGCAACGTTTTCGGCGGCGGCGAGGTGATGTCAACCTCCGTTTACGGTTCTTACGAATGGTACACCGGTCGCGATTTCAATGTCAGCACCGGCTTTATCAACAATTACGAACTTGGACTTAAGAGCAGCATCATGTTCCCGCGACTTATAGCGCCTCATTTCGGCGGACAGCAGTACGATTTTTCGGCGACATCGCGGATAGATTTCAATATCGGCAACCTCAACCGGGCAAAATATTATAACATCGTGAACTTCGGAGGCGGACTGTCATACGATTTCCAACCCAATCCGATACGGCATCACACCTTCACTCCTATACGGCTTACATTCAGCATGTTACAGAGCACGACAGCCCGTTTCGACAGTATTATAGACTATAACCCGTCGCTCTATCAAAGTTTGCAAGACCAGTTCATTCCCGTAATAGAATATGAATATACGCTCGACAACTCTGTGGTGCGCGCCGAGCGTAGCAAGACGATATGGCGGTTTTTTGTCGCCGAGGCCGGTAATTTGATCTCCGGTGGGTACAGGCTCTTTGGGAAAAAGTTCGACGAACAAAAGAACTTTCTCGGCAACCCCTATTCGCAATATATTAAGGTAGAGACCGAACTGCGTTATAATCACTACATTAGCCGTACCCAAAAGTTGGCGACACGTCTTGGCGGAGGCGTCATTTACAGTTACGGCAATTCCACTATTGCGCCTTACAGCGAACGCTTTTACGTGGGTGGCGCCAATAGTATTCGCGCGTTCACAATTCGCAGTATCGGCCCCGGTCGCTTCGCCGCAGATCCCGATAATCCATACGCCTACATCGACCAAAACGGCGATCTCATGCTGCAAGGCAATGCCGAATATCGCGCAAGGATAGTAGGAAGTCTCGAACTCGCCGCTTTTTTAGACGCCGGCAACGTGTGGCTCCTGCGTGACGATCCGACACGTCCAGGCGGCACTTTTGACCTTCGTTATTTGTTTAAAGACATTGCCCTCGGCACCGGTCTGGGCTTCCGCTTCGACATGGACATGCTCATCTTCCGCTTCGATATTGGCTACGCTTTGCATTTCCCATACGACACCGGCAAACGCGGCTATTTCAACGCTCCATCACTGCGCGACGCCATCGGTTTCCACCTCGCTTTAGGCTATCCGTTTTAAACAAGTAAAATTTATCTTCAAATTGCTTGCAAATTCAAAAAAATAATGTAATTTTGCGACATGAGAGATGCATTATTCAACATCATAGTAGCTGTTGTTATGTGTCTGTGCGCATTGCAAGTAAGTTCTGTTGCTGCTCAAGAGTTCAGATACGGGCTTGAATTCTACTCGTTTGAGACGCCGCAGGAGAAACGCACAAGCCTTAACCTTACACCTGGGAAGCCGTTTAAATTCCCGGACGGTTTTACTTTGTCGTTTGACATGCTTTGCCAGCCCGATCTCGAATATAATTTCGGCTATATCTTCCGTATCATCGGACAAAACAATCACTATATTGATTTTCTGATTAACATGGATAATCTGCAAGTGATAAATTCGGAAGATAAAGTGCTGACAGAGTTTAACATAAACGAAGTAGCGGGCGGATTTTTGAAGTTTTTCTCTTTCGGTATCAGGTTTGTACCCAAAAGCGGCGAACTTACTATTAATGCCGGCGACATGACATTCTCGCCTAATACCCCTTATATCAAGGATTTTAAGACGGTAAATATTATCTTCGGAAAATGCCTTCACGCACTCCTTGAGACCACTGATGTACCTAAAATCATCGTCAAAGATATCCGTATCAACAACGCCAAAAACGAGCCTATATATCATTGGGCGCTGTCGAGCCATGCCCACAATGGCGTTTACGACGAGTTGAGACGCCGTTTTGCAACCGTTGAAAATCCTAACTGGCTGCTCGACCGCCATGCTTTCTGGCAAAAACGACAGGAATTAAGTCTGTATAGAAATCCGCAAATTGCTTATAACCCGGTTCGGAACCTTATCGCAATTGCCGACAGTAATAAATTCATTCTCTATGACACCAAAACACATTCGATAATACGAAACGATCAATCTAAAGGGGTGATTCAGAGCGGATATTCAAACGGATTGATTTACAGCCCATTCGATAGCAATTATTATTCTTATAACCTTAATATGACTTTCAATGACTATACGATAGCAGCTTACGACACGGTGCATAAAGACTGGGGGAATCAGATTACAAGTATGGAATCAAGGATTGATTTCTGGCATCATAACAGGCTATTATCGCTTATAGACAGTTGTTTATACACTTTTAACGGCTATGGGCATCACAGATACAAGAATGTTATAAACCGCTACTCATTCAAGACAAAAGAATGGACTGAAATACAATACCGCGGCAGCAAGGTCCCGCCACGCTATATGAGCGCTTTCGGTTTGAAGGACAGTGCACATGCGCTTCTATTTGGCGGTTACGGCAACGAAACGGGTTTGCAGGAACTCTCACCGCGTAATTATTATGACCTCTACGAGATTGATCTCCGCAGTATGACAGCAAAAAAAATCCGGGAGATGGAGCCGCCTAAAGATAATTTTTCAGTCGCTAATTCATTGATTACGGATACTTTACACAATTGTTTCTATGCGCTTTGTTTCCCCCATCAGCAATTCAATACTAAACTGACACTTACTCGTTTTTCGACTGAAACGCTTGAAAATGAAATAGTTTCCGATGCTATACCTTTTGAATTTCGCGATATATTGTCGTATGCCGATTTGTTCCTTAACAAAGAGACTAACGAGCTGTCGGCCATCACTTTCTCTGCTTCGCCTAACGACTCCATGTCTTTAGTTTCGATATATTCCCTAATCTATCCTCCTATTTCTATCAAGGCTGTTTATCAGGATTTTAATAAGCCGTATGACGCTAAAATGATTATTTTTACGTTGATTTTTGCCGCGCTTGTGGCCTCGGTTATTCTGTTTATACGCAGAAAACGCAACAAACAAGCATTGAGCGCTCATAACGAAAACGTCGCATTATCAACCCAAGAACATCACTCGCCCCTTATCCGCCCGCTGAAGCAGGCCGTATTACTGTTCGGCGGTTTCCGGGTGATGAATCGCGAGGGCGCCGATGTGACCGACGAGTTCTCGCCGCTTATCAAGCAACTCTTTTTGCTAATACTGATGAACACGCTCGAAGAAGATAGCAAGGGCGTATCGTCAACCAAATTGAAAGAGACTCTCTGGTTCGACAAGAGCATAGAGAGCGCACGAAATAACAGAGGGGTGATGCTCAATAAGATACGTCAGATTTTCGAGCATATAGGAACGGTCGTCATCGAAGGGCAAAACTCGTATTGGACGGTCAAAATGGGCGACGAGATCTATTGTGATTATAAAGAGGCTATTACGCTGATTAAGGCGCTTAAACATCGGATTAACAGGACAAAAGCAAATGTAGAGCGATTGGTAAACATTGTTTCGACAGGCGAATTACTGCCGAATACCCAGACCGAATGGGTAGATTCATTTAAGTCCGATTTCGCTAACAGCTTGGTTGACTTACTGTTAGACATCAGCAAACAGCCCGACCTCAACCTCTCTCCCAAGGAAATGATAAACCTCGCCGATGCAATCGGCATCCACGACATACTGAACGAAGACGCCCTGCGACTGAAATGCTCGGCCTTGTTCAAAATGGGCAAAATAGGATTGGCAAAAACCACCTTCAATACCTTTACAAAAGAATATGCCTCGCTGTTCGGGAAAAAATATACCGTTTCTTTTGAGCAGATCGTCGCATGAAACATCTATTTTTTTTATCCCTTTTATCTCAATCTCCCTCTATTTTAGATTTATTTAACATTAATTTTCGCCTTTAATGCGAATTAACAGGCGCATTAATGCCCCTATTAACTGTTTCATTAATTCATATATCATAATTTTGCCCCCGATTTTTTTATTTATAACACAAATTTTATATGAAAGAAACTTTTATTTTTGAAAAGCGCAAGACAAAAATCTTGATGCTACGCATGAAAACGATGCGCACATTAATACTGGCGGCGGCTTTGATGACGTCGATACAGGTGTATGCGCAGACATCGAAAGTGATTAAGGGGACGGTCAGCGAGGCTGGCGGCGAGCCTGTTGCGGGCGCGACGGTAAGTATTAACGGCACTACAGTCGGCACAGCTACTAACATCGACGGCAATTTCACTCTTACTCTGCCGGCAAACGTTCCGGCAAACGCTACTCTGACAGTGTCGTACATCGGCTATGTCACTCAGACACTACCCATCGGACGTGAGACAAGCTTCAACATCACCCTTGAAGAAGACCTCGCCAAACTCGACGAAGTAGTCGTCATCGGTTACGGCACCCAGAAAAAAGCGACACTGACGGGCGCAATCTCTACGGTTTCGAACAAGGAAATCGCAGTCACCAAGAACGAAAACGTAGTAAACATGCTGGCAGGCAAGATGCCGGGTGTTCGTATCTCACAGTTAAGTAGCCGTCCGGGCGAGTTTGCCACTAAGATCGATATCCGTGGCATGGGCACACCGTTAGTAGTGGTGGACGGCATCACTCGTGATGTAGGATTCTTTTCCCGTTTGGACGCGAACGAAATCGAAAGCGTATCGGTGTTGAAAGACGCTTCGGCAGCGATATACGGACTGCGCTCGGCTAACGGCGTAATCCTTGTTACCACCAAGCGCGGCTCGAGTGAGGCGGGCAAGTTTAACGTCACATACTCAACAAATTACGGTTGGCAAAAGTTCCTTTATGTGCCCGACAATGTTGATGCCGTACAATGGATGCAGTTGACTAACGAAAAGAAATGGCGCGATTTTAACGCCAACTACATGAACCGTCAGCCTGCCGACTACGAACAGTCGCAGATAGACCCGTATATTAACGGCACAAAGCAGACATACGATTGGATGGGCGCTCTGTTCAACGAGACGACGCCCCAGTATCAGCATAATGTTTCGATTGACGGCGGTACGGACAAGGTTAATTACTTCTTCAACCTCAGTTTCTTAGACCAGAAGGGCGCACTAAAAACCGACGCCATGAACTACAACCGATGGAATTTCCGTTCCAATGTGGACGCGAACATCACCAATCGACTGAAAGTTTCGGTATCGCTGGGCGGCTATATGGACGAGATGAACGAGCCGAACATGGATATCTGGACTACCTACAAGTATGCCTGGCTGATGCGTCCTATCGTGCCTATCTATGCAAACGACAATCCGGAGTATCTCAACGGCTACCTTGTAGGCGATGTCAATCCGGTGGCTATCACCAACCCCGACATTGCGGGTTATCGCAACAATGTGGCGCGGGTGTTCAACAGCAACTTAGCCATAACCTACAAGATTCCTTATATCGACGGATTATCGGCTACCGCTTCTTACAGTTATAATTTTAAGTATCAGGAGAATACCAATTACAGCAAGTATTTTTATCTCTATAATTATAACTCGGATACTCAAACCTACGAACCGACTTTGTTTCACGGCAATAACGGCGCTAACAACTACATCCGCAAGCAAGCATATCCCGACTATAAACGGCTGATGAACTTGCGTTTAGACTATCAAAAGACATTTCTCAACGTCCACAATGTAACCGCACTTCTCGGCTTTGAAGAAGAATATTCTTACTGGGATAACTTCTACGCCTCGCGCCAATCAAACCTCGACATTCCGTACCTCTTTGCGGGCAGCGCCAACGAATATCAGGTAGGCAGCATGGACGGCAGCCTCGGCGACAACTCCGCCCGCGCTTTCCTTGGCCGTTTGGCTTATGACTATGCAGGTAAATACATGCTGGAATACAGTTTCCGTTATGACGGAACATCCAAATTCCCCGTAGGGAAACGGTTCGCGCTGTTTTCGTCGTATCTCGCCGCATGGCGCATAAGCGAAGAACGCTTCATCAAAGAAAACTTCGGTTTTATTGACAATCTGAAACTTCGAGCTACTTATGGTATCCTTGGCGACGATATGTCGGCATCTAATTATCCTCCTGATATTGTTGGTTATCAATTGAGTAACAGCGTGGGATATATTTTTAACGGTAACTTTACGCAAGGTGTCAACCCAACCGCTATCCCCAATCCCGACCTCACCTGGTACACATCCAAGACGATGAACCTTGGCGTTGACATTGAAACGATGAACGGCCTGCTGGGCGGCTCATTCGAATATTTCATAAGAAATCGTGACGGTCTGCTTGCCACTTCTCAAAACGTTATTCCCGGAACAGTCGGCGCCGACCTTCCGCAAGAAAATCTCAACAGTGACCGCACTTTCGGTTACGAGTTTACTATAACTCACCGCAACCGTATCTCCGATTTTAATTATTATATTAACGGACAATTCGGCACTACCCGCAACATGTGGCGTAGCCATCTGCAAGAACCGGCAAACAACTCTTATGACAAATGGCGTAACCGCGATTCCGACCGCTATCAAAATATCTGGTGGGGCAGAGAATATGCCGGTCAGTTCCAGAATTATGATCAGATCTATCACCACACCACTTCGGTAGGTTCGGGTACGGTTCCGGGCGATTACTATTACGAAGATTGGAATGGCGACGGTTTCATAGACAGTCAGGACGACCATCCTATAGCCCTCAACGGTATGCCATGGGTGAACTATGGCATTACGCTAGGCGCCGAATGGCGCGGCTTCGACCTGAACGCCAATTTCCAAGGCTCGGCTTTTGTTTACACGCGTTATACGGAAGCGCTTGTAGAGCCGTTGTCGTTTGGCGGCGCAGGAACGATGAAGAAGTTCCTCGACCGCTGGCATCCTGTTGACCCCAACGCGGACTATTTCGACCCGAACACACAGTGGATATCAGGATATTACCCCGTTACCGGTTCGCCGCTTGCCGACGGCACACGCGCTATTGAAGATGCTTCCTATCTACGCCTCAAAACCCTCGAACTGGGTTACAACCTGCCTGACAAAGTACTCGAATTTGTGGGCTGCAAAGGGCTGAGACTTTACGTGAGCGGATACAACGTACTGACTTTTACCAACCTCAAAAACAGCGACCCCGAACACCCGGGCAGCGAAGGCGGAGCATCCAACGAATACGTTGATACTTACAAGTATCCTATCAATACTTCACTCAACTTCGGAGCATCAATCAAATTCTAAAAAATTACAGTTATGAAAAAGATAAAATATTTATTACTGACCGTATGTCTGGGCTTATCTTTCGAGTCATGCGAAACCTTAGACCTCGAAGCCAAGGGCATTCTCGACGACAACGCTCTATTGAGCAGCGAAAGCGGACTAATATATTATATAGCAGGCCTTTACAGTTATCTTCCGATAGAAGATTTCAACTATTCGGTTAATAACGGTTACCGATGGGGCAACTATTGGGAGGCTCTGAAACAATACCAAGGCGCTATCTGTGGAGAGGTTGTAGGCTGGCAATGGGGCGTGGATGCTGCAGGAGGCTTCGAGTATTGGCCTTACGACCGTATCCGTCGCGTTAACACGCTGATAGAAAAGCTTCCCGACGTAAAAAGCAAGTACCGTGAGGAGGTTTACAACGCCTACATGGGCGAGGCGCGTTTCCTCCGCGCATTCTATTATTTCGGACTTGTGAAGCGCTATGGCGGCGTGCCTATCGTTGAAACGGTTCAGGATCCGAAGGCGCCAGCCGAAGAATTGCAGGTTTACCGCGCAACCGAATCCGACACTTACAAGTTCATACAGAGCGACTTACTGTTTGCCATCGACAACATGTCGGCGACTTCCGACAAGGGACGCGGCACTAAATATGCAGCCGCAGCCCTATTGTCGCGCGCCATGCTTTATGCGGGCAGAATTGCCAAATATGGCGGCTACAACACTTCTTCGCCCGACGAAGCGGCCAAACTCGGCTATGTGGGTATCCCCGCTTCGGAAGCCAACTATTTCTTCCAAGCTGCTGTTGACGCCGCTAAGGTCATAGAAAGCAACGGTAATATTCAACTTGTAGGCGAAGATTTGGCCGATAACTTGAAGGAACAGAACTATGTTGACCTCTTTCTCAAAGACAATGCGGAGGATATCATGGTGAAATATTTCAGCACCACTGCTCCCGGCGGACAGTTGAACCATAGTTGGGACGGTTGCACGATGCCTTCGCGCAACGGTCGCTTCGCTTCATGGCCAGGCTCGGAGATCTATCCGACGTTGGAAACAGTCGAACTGTTCCAGAAACTACCGGTAGAAGACGCCGACGACAAGCCTATCCGTTTTAACGATCGCGCTGACCTGATGAAAGGTCTTGAGCCTCGTCTCCTCGCTTCGGTATATTTTCACGGTATGTCGCTACGCGGCAATACGGTTGACCTTCGCCGCGGCGTTTACAAAACCTACAAAGGGACGCAGGCAGACGCACAACTCGGCGTGCAGCAGGCGCCAATCAACGACCCAAGCAACCGCCTTATCGCATCAGGTTTTGATACCTATTGGGATGAAGCCTCCTTTACGACTACGGGCGACAATTCCAAGCCGATGCTGTCGGGTCAGGACGGCTGCGTAAGCAATACCAGCGAAAACAGTTCTATCACCGGCTTCTTTGTTCGTAAATATGTTGACTATAACCTTCCTGCTTCGCAAGCCGGCGGTTATGGCAGCCAGACGGCGTTCAAAGTGTTCCGATTAGCGGAAGTTTTGCTCAACCACGCCGAAGCAGCCTACGAACTCAATCAAAAATCGGAGGCTTACGCCCTGATTGACCGTATCCGCAAACGCGCAGGCGCAGTAAAATGGGAACCTAAAGGCGCTCCCGGTCAGGTTTATGTCATCAATAACCAGGTTGTGGACGAAAACCTTCAATACATCCGCGACGAGCGTTGCCGCGAACTCTTCTGCGAACAACACCGCTGGTGGGACATCCGTTCCTGGCGCGTTGCCGACAAATATCTCAACCAGTTCAAACCCTCGGCGCTGATGCCATACCTCGTGCTCGACGAAAATAAGTATATCTTTATACGTGAGTACATTATCAACGACAAACGCTTCAATTTCGAGGTGCGCTACTGGTACGAGAACATTCCTAACAGCGAACGCAACAAGAACCCGAACCTTGTACCGAATCCTATTTATTAATATTAAACAGTTATCAAGATGAGAAAAATTATATATTTATTGCCCTTAATTGCTTTGATGGCTTCGTGTATGCAAATAGATAATTACGACGAGCCGAGTTCGCGTTTGAGCGGCAAAGTGATTGACCAGACTACGGGTCAGAATTTCATTGCCGGACATGGCGATTTCAACATCCGCATCTGGGAGACAAGTTTTGCGGACAATCCGAATCCATCCCCGCAAGATATTCACGTGCGTCAGGATGGCACTTTCAACAACGAGCGCCTCTTCGCCGCCACTTATGCTATGCAGCCTTACGGCGGTCCGTTCTGGCCTACCGAACGCGAAGAAGGTATAGAACTGAAAAAGTCGCTCACTAAAGACTTTTCCGTAACGCCCTATCTTCATATCGTTGATGTGACAAGCAACTTAGTCGGCACAAACCTGAAACTGACATGCCGTCTTAAAGCGCCTGTCACTCAGAACCTTCCGCGCGTTTTGGACATTCGTCCGTTCGTAAGCCTCACCGAATATGTGGGCGAAAGTTCGGCTATCACGCCATACAACGGTTCTGCTTATCAAGTGAATATCAACACAAACTGGTGGGACGGCGTCGGCGACATGGCGACCGGTCAAGGCAGTCAGGTATATACCATTCCGGACCTGCCGCTTAAATCAGGCCGCACCTATTATGTTAGGATAGGCGCAAGAGTAGAAGATACTTACCGCAAGTACAACTATTCGGATATCATCACTGTCACAGTGCCTTAACAACAATGTTTTGAACAGGAGCGCAATCGCCCGGGTTGCATAGATATCCTGGACGATTGCGCTCTCGCTTTTGTGTAAAATCTTCGATTTTATACACTACACAGTAATAATTTTCGTTATATTTACAATGAAACACATTGAAATATATATTTTCTGTTTATGTTTTGCCGGCAGTTTGATCTGTTCAAGTTGTTTGAACTGTGCCGGTCGCTCCGGCGATTCAAACGGCTCATCTGCCACAATTTTCGACAAGTCGTCAAAGTATTACTTCGACGGCTCAATTTCGCGCTCTACACTCGAAAACTACCTCAAACGGGCTGTCACAGCGGGTTATTTCCTCTGTCCCGGTACGCCCGAAGGCTATCAATTCCCTTACCGCAAGGACGATATACGCATGTTGAAAAACATCGGCGCCAAGTTCATAGGACGCGCCATCTATCGTTGGAGCGAGGAAAGCAAACTCGGCGATCCATCGTTTCCGGCTTATGCAGAGATGATGATCAGGAAGATGCACGCCTTCGATCCGGAAATAATCTTTCAGGGCTGCCTTTTTGAGCATGTGAGCGCCGATGCTAACAATCTCAAAATACCCGCCTGGGTGTTTGAAGCGTTCGACTTGCCGGTTGAAGACCGTAACTTCCGCGTGGCCGACATGATACGTCGCGCCTCGCCTGACGGCGAGACGCTTATGGCAAGTCGCGGCGGCGGAGGCTCACCTATCGTCAACAACCTCGAAACGAAGATGTGGCTCTATTTCCTCGCCAAGTCGTATATCGACATCGGCTGCGAAGCGCTCCACCTCGGTCAAGTAGGTATCATAGGACGTGACGATCC
Organism: Tannerella sp.; assembly: GCA_031271805.1. Lineage (GTDB taxonomy): Bacteria > Bacteroidota > Bacteroidia > Bacteroidales > Tannerellaceae > Tannerella. The sequence goes on along the minus strand of JAISUX010000087.1, from coordinate 48,334 downwards.
GGATAAAACGCATTACTCGCAGATTATCAATATGATACGCGAATACGCCAGGCTTCATGCACGTCGTCATTATGTGCTCCTCGACGCTCATACGCCTATGCGAGGTTATATAAAGGATGGGGTAAGCCTGCTTGATTTCAATTCTTTTCCATTGAGAATAAAGGAATTAACCGACTCTACCTATCACGACCCCGACTATCCTGTCGCTCCCTCCGCTATGGGAGGCATTCTGGAAGTCGGCCATAGCGACGGGCTGTATCTGAAAAGCCTTGGCGCTACTTCACCAAGCGGGTGGAAAGCAGAGAGTATGCCATACCTTGTTGAGTTCGACAATTTCGGCATCAGGCGTAACCCGCCCGCAGGCGTTGCAAACCATAACGACCACTTCTGCTGGGGCTACGACGACATTACCTGGTTCGCCCTACAAAGCGAAGACTACCGCAACCAGTGGCTACGCTACGCACACAACTGGATACGCCGCACCGACCCAAACGGACATCTTCAAATGTGCGTTATACGTATGATTTCACATCCGCAATCCGACGCTACTCTACGCTCTTACTTCGCCAACACCCGCAGTGAAACATGCCCCGTTGGATACTCGCAGGAAGAGACTATCAAATCGCTGTGGAACAACGACATAACTAATCATTAATCATTATTTAATATGAAACATTTATTTTTTACATCAATATTTCTGTTTTGCTCTGCTACAACGTTCTCGCAGGGCGTACCATTCATTAAAAATATGTACACCGCCGACCCCTCGGCTCACGTTTGGGCTGACGGCAGGCTCTATGTCTATGCCTCGCACGATATTAGCCCTCCGCGCGGTTGCGACCTTATGGACGAATATCATGTCTTTTCGACCGACGACATGGTGAACTGGACTGACCATGGCGAAATCCTCCGCGCATCACAGGTGCCTTGGGGAAAGCCCCTCAAGGGCGACGCTAAATTCATGTGGGCGCCCGATTGCGCCTATAAAAACGGCAAGTACTACTTCTATTTCCCGCATCCGAGCGAAGATCCTTGGGGTTCTACCTGGAAAATCGGTATCGCGGTAAGTGACAAACCGGCCGCGGATTTCAAAGTGCTCGACCATCCCCTGAAAGGACTGCCGGATAAAGGAGAAATCGACCCCTGCGTGTTTGTGGATACCGACGGTAAAGCGTATTTCTACTATGGCGGTGGAGGCAAATGCTTCGGCGCTAAACTGAAAAACAACATGATAGAACTCGACGGCGAACTGAAACCAATGGAAGGATTACCCGATTTCCACGAAGCTACCTGGGTGCACAAACGTAACGGCATCTATTATCTTTCATACTCCGACAACCACGATGAAGGCAATGATCGCGAGGGAGTTAAGGGCGACAACCGCATGAGATACGCCGTCAGCAAAAACCCTCTCGGACCGTGGGAATACAAAGGGATATACATGGATCCTACCGACAGTTACACCAATCATGGCTCAATCGTGGAATACAAAGGTCAATGGTACGCATTTTATCATAACAGCGTACTGTCGCAAGAGAACGGAGCCTTCAACGACTGGACGCGCTCTATCTGCTTCGACAAACTATTTTATAATGAGGACGGTACGATCCGGAAAGTAGTTCAGTCGAGCAGCAGGCTACGAGCCGGAACAGCTAAAATCAATATCTCGCCTCTCACACTCGACAATAACCGTATCCTCCATGACTCGCTCTATGCCCGCAGCCTTATCCTGCAGGTCGCCAACACCCGCATCGCGTTCCTGACGTTCGACCTTGGCGGCTATACAAATCCCAAACTGCTGGCTAAACTCAAACAAGACTTTGCTTTGGATGAACTCTATTTCTGCCCCTCACATACCCATTCGGGCGCTACCGACAGGAATATCATCGACGAAAGACTGACGACCGTTTTGCGCGAAGCGGCAGAGAATATGTTCGACGCAGCAGTTTCCGGAGGAAATCGCGCTATGCAACAACTGACTTTCAATCGTTTAATACCACGCGACGATGGTCACGCCCGCGAAGCATGGTACGCCGACCCGGAAGGTCATTACCGCTATCTCAACAAAGAAAGGATACCGTTCGGACCTGTTGACCCGTCTGTTGGAGTTATCCGCATTGATGAGGTTAATGGCACGGCGCGGGCGCTGATAATGAATTTTGCCTGCCACCCCGATGCACTTGTCGAGTTAAGACAATATATTTCAGCCGATTATGTGGGATATGCTACTAAATATACCGAAGAAGCATTTGATAATAAGGTCAATTGCCTCTTTATACAAGGTGGAGCGGGCAATCAATGCGCCCTTTTCAAAACGCCTACCGACGGCACAGAGCCGGAAAATTTCTTTGATATGGTTGGACGTATGGGAAAACTGCTTGGCATTGAGGCTGTTGCACTGGCTAATGAACTCTTTCCCAATCCTAATGACATTAGCAGTATCAAACTGATAACCGATTCGATAGATTTACCGAACCGATTTGACGCCGACGTCGCCAAGCCGCATTTCTCCACTATCCTGATTAACGACAGATATGCCATAGCAACCTTCCCGGGCGAACCATTCATCAAATTTCAGCTCGACTGGAAGCGCGAAATAGGCCCCTACGCCACTCCGTTCTTTTTCGGCTATACATGGAACGGCGGCGACTGGCCTACATACGTGCCTGACGTGCGAGCGGCAGCCCTCGGAGGCTACGGCGCCGACTGGGGCCCCGTACGCGCAGCCGAAGGCGGCGAAGCGCTGATGACCCGACATCTCAAAAACTATTACGTAATCAAAGGGCTGATGCGCACTACACAAGGCCCAGGTGACCATCGTCTCGACGACGGCTCAGTGATATGGAAACCAGACTGGCAAAAATAAATAATTATTCATCATGAGAAAAATATTCTTTATAATTTTTATTAATGTATTATTTTCAGAGGTTTACGCTCAATCACCAACGACATTCGGAGATAAAACCTCGTGGCACGGCTTCGACCGTTATGACTTCGTAATAAGCGAAACAACGCTACAAATCAAGCCTATAAAGGCGACAGAGAGCGAAGGCGCCGGCGTAGCCGCTCCTGAAAAAGGCGCCCGCCGCTGCATAATAGTTGTGCCGAAACAAGCCGCCGAAGGCAATCCATGGTCGTGGCGAGGTTGCTATTGGGATCACCAGCCTCAAGCTGAAATCGAACTGCTGAAGCGCGGCTTTCATATAGCTTACATCACCACTGATCCCGATCAAACCTGGGAAGTGTGGTATAATTTCCTTGTGAACGAGCACGGACTTTCGCCTAAGCCTGCTTTTATCGGTATGAGCCGTGGAGGAGCCAACTCATTTACATGGGGAACCGAGCATCCCGACAAGGTTTTGGCCATTTGCGCCGATAATCCCGGCCTGTCGCAAAAAAGCCTGATGGGGATGGATAAACTTGCGGAACAGGATGTGCCGATACTCAATATTTGTGGGAGTATCGATCCGATTCTCAACAATACTTATGCCATTCAGGGTGTATATCAAGGAAATGGCGGAAGGATGTCGGTTTTGATAAAAGACGGCCCTGCGCATCATCCGCACAGTCTTCAAAATCCCAATGTAATAGCCGATTTTATTGAAGGCGCCTATAAAGCAAAACCCACTACAGTTCCGGATTTCTTACCCGAAAGATACAAAAAAATCAATTTTTACGGGACTAATCCGATTTATGCTTACGCTGAACGCGAAAAGATCTGGACTACTTCATGGGGGCCTTATTTCACGGGGAGTTACAATAAATATCAATTCTCATTGCAGGGAGTTGAAGGCTCAATAACTGTAATAACTCCCGAAAAAGCCGCAGCCGGTAATCCGTGGATTTTCCGTTGCGACCAACCCGATGGCGCATCAACAGTGGATTTGGAAGTGCTTGCACGTGGCTTTCATATCGTTGTCGCGCCCATCCCATACAATGCCGACGGGCCTTTGTTCAATCACTGGCTCATTGCGTACAATTACCTTGTAAGTAAGGGCTTTGCAGCGAAACCGGTTATGGCGGGGCGCGGAGCTGCAACCGGCGAGGTTTACGCATGGGCGATAGAAAATCTGGATAAAGTTGCCGGAGTTTACGGTGAAAACCCGATTTTACGCTCATCTTTGGCAAAAATCCAGCCTTTGGACAATCTGAAACCACTTGCAAGCGCAAAAATTCCACTTTTACATGCTTGCGGAGCGCTCGATCCGAATCTGAAATCCCAGACAGGGGAAGTAAAAAAACGCTACACCGGTAAGATTACAGTAATTACCGACGCCGGACGAGGTCATTATCCGTCTGCCCCCAAAGATCCGAAAAAAGTTGCCGATTTGATTGAAAATATGATTAAATAACAGATTATGAATAAGTTACACCCAACTCTTATGAAGCCGGTTATTTCAATCGTGATACGGAATATTTCTTTGAAGTAGAGTATATAAATTAATTTCGCCGATATGAAAAGATATTTACTATCAAACTGTTTAACAGCCATTTGCGTAGTCGCAACCTGCGCCTGCAATCCGGCTCCAACGACGAAGCAGCCCGTCGATTACGTCAACCCTTACATGGGCAATATCAGTCACCTTTTGGTGCCTACTTATCCCACTGTGCATCTGCCTAACAGCATGTTGCGCGTTTATCCCGAACGGGCGGACTATACTTCCGACCTGCTGCGCGGACTGCCGGTGGTCGTAACAAGTCATCGCGGCAGCAGCGCGTTCAATATCAGCCCGATAGCAGGTGACGAAACCGCACTGCGACCGGTCTATAACTACACCTACGACAACGAAAAAACGACCCCGTATCGCTATTCCGTATATCTTGATCAGGCTGATATTCAGGTCGATTATGCGCCGTCGCATCGTTCGGGCGTTTATGAAATAAACTTTCCCGGCAAATCGCCGCACAACCGTCTGATTATCAATACTCGCAACGGCAAAATTGAGACCGGCGGCACATCCGTTTCCGGCTATCAACTTATCGACAACGACACCCGCGTTTACCTTTATCTCGAAACTGAACCCAAACCGACGGCAGCAGGCGCTATTGACGGTCTGTCGGCCGACTATACGCAAAGCGTCGCCGAAGGTAGAAACCGTGCTATTGTGCTGGATTTCAGCGAGCAAACGGTGCGGTTGAGATATGGCGTCTCGTTCATCAGCGCAGAGCAGGCCCGCATCAATCTCGAAAACGAAATCACGACTTGGAGCGTTGACGAGATAGCGCAAAAGGGCCGCGATCTTTGGAACGCAGCGCTTGGGAAAATCGAGGTCGAAGGTGGCAGCGATAATGACAAAACCGTGTTCTACACATCCCTCTACCGCGTCTATGAACGGATGATCAACATCTCGGAGTATGGCAAATATTATAGCGCCACCGACCGTCAGGTGCATGACGACGAAGGCCGACCGTTCTACACCGACGACTGGATTTGGGACACCTACCGTGCGGCTCATCCTTTGCGCGTACTCATTGATCCTGAGCAGGAAACAAACATGATTCGTTCGTATATCCGTATGGCTCAGCAGAGTACGGACGGCTGGATGCCGACTTTCCCCGAAATCACCGGCGACAGCCACCGCATGAACGGCAATCACGCCGTCAGCGTCATTCAGGGCGCATACATCAAGGGTTTGCGTGATTTCGACATCGAAGCGGCTTACAAGGCATGTCGCGGCGCCCTGACCGAGAAATCGCTGCTTCCATGGGTCAAGGTTCCGAACACCGAACTCGACGTCATCTATCACGAAAAAGGCTTCTATCCCGCTCTGCATGAGGGCGAAAAGGAATATATCGCCGAAGTGAATCCCGGCGAAAAACGCCAGTCTGTCGCCGTCACGCTTGCCGCCTGCTACGACTTCTGGTGCCTTGCCCAAATAGCCGACGAATTGGGGAACACAGATGATTACCAGTATTTTATGAAAGGAAGTTATAACTACCGCAATATATGGAATCAGGAAACGGCGTTTTTCCATCCCAAAGACCGCGCAGGGGCTTTTATTCAACCGTTTGACTACAAGTTTTCGGGCGGCATGGGCGCACGCGACTATTACGACGAAAACAACGCATGGACATACCGCTGGGACGTTCCGCACAATATCGCCGACCTCATCAGCCTCATGGGCTCGGCCGAAAATTTCGCCGCCAACCTCGACCGCACCTTTACCGAACCGCTCGGCCGGAGCAAATTCGCGTTCTACGCCCAACTGCCCGACCAGACCGGCAATGTGGGGCAGTTCACAATGGCTAACGAGCCGTCGCTGCACATCCCCTACCTCTACAACTACGCCGGACAGCCATGGAAAACCCAGAAACGCATCCGCTCGCTGCTCCGCCAATGGTTCCGCAACGACCTGATGGGCGTTCCGGGAGACGAAGACGGCGGCGGCATGTCGGCGTTCGTGGTCTTTTCGGCTATGGGATTCTATCCCGTCAACCCCGCCTCACCCGACTATTGTATCGGCAGCCCGCTGTTCAATAAGGTTAAAATCCATCTCCCGGATGGTAAAACATTTGAAATAGAGGCTATTAACTGTTCGTCAGACAACAAATACATCCAATCCGCGACCCTCAACGGGACAGAATGGAACAAAGCGTGGTTCACGCACGAAGACATCATCCACGGCGGCAAACTGACATTGCAAATGTCCGACAAAGCCAACCTCGACTGGGGAGTTAACCTCGCTAAACAGACCCGAGTGGCCTGCATAGGAGCCAGTATCACCGAGGGCGCGCGCATCAAAAACCCGCAAGAAAACTCTTATCCGGGGCAGTTGCAATCGCTGCTCGGCGTGAGTTATATGGTCGAAAACTTCGGTAAAGCGAGTTCTACCATGCTCCGCAAAGGCAACTATCCTTATTGGAACACCGAAGAATACCAAAAAGCGCTGAAAAGCAACCCTGACATCGTGTTCATCGACCTCGGCGGCAACGACGCCAAAGCTGTCAACCGCCCATTCTACGACGAACTCGAACAGGATACGCGCGATTTGATACGCTCTTTCAAGGACTTACCTTCCCACCCTCGCGTAATCGTCATGCTGCCTACTGCCTTTTTTGTAAAGGATCAAGACGGCATCTACGACCCCGTATGTGTAAAGGAAGTGGCGCCACGCCTTGCTAATGCCGCAAAAAAAGAGAATGTGGAAGTGATTGACATGCATCCGATTCTGGAAAACCGCCCCGACCTTGTGCCGGACGCCATTCACCCCGAAGAAAAAGGTTCGGAGTTGATCGCCAAACGGATGTATCAGCAAATCCTAAACGCCGACGCCAAGAAAGCAGCAGCCGCTTTTCCGATGTCCAAAAAGTATGATTCCTATAAAGGTCTCGTTATGGCAGGCTATCAAGGCTGGTTCAGTTGTCCCGGCGACGGCGCCGACCGCGGCTGGTACCACTACGCCGGACGTAACGGAGAGTTCAAACCGGGCGTCTGCACAATTGATATGTGGCCTGACGTCAGCGAATACTCAAAAACCTATAAGACAGAGTTTTATTATGCCGACGGCAACCCGGCCTACGTATTCAGCCATTACGACGAATCGACCGTAGAGACGCATTTCCGCTGGATGCGCGAATATGGCATAGATGGCGTTTTCGTTCAGCGTTTTGTATCCGAAATCATGCGCCCGAAAAGCTATAACCAACTCAACCGCGTATGGCATTCGGCCATCAACGCCGCCAACGCTAACAACCGAGCTATCAGCATAATGTACGACCTCAGCGGCATGTCGCCCGGCGACGAACAGGTTGTCCTTGACGACATTGACTCTATCACCGCCAAGTACGACATTTTCAAGCGAATTGATAACACATCCTACCTGCATCACAACGGTAAACCGCTTGTCGCAGTCTGGGGCGTAGGCTTCAACGATCGCCGCCGTTACGGGTTCAAAGAAGCGGAAATCATAATCGACGCACTGATTGAACGCGGTTTCAGTATCCTGATCGGCGTTCCGACCTATTGGCGCACTCTCGACAACGATACCTCCGACAACCCCGAACTGCACCGCCTTATAAAAAAGTGCGACATAGTAATGCCCTGGTTTGTAGGCAGGTTCAACGAAGATACATTCTCCCCGTTTGAAAAATTAGTTAAAGACGACATCGCCTGGTGTCGTACAAACAAAGTTGATTACGCACCGCTTGCGTTTCCCGGCTTCTCGTGGGTCAACATGAACAAAGGCTCAAAACCCATCCCGCGTAACAGAGGTAGTTTCTACTGGCGGCAACTGTCAAGCCATATCGGCAACGGCGCCGAGATGCTCTATCTCGCTATGTTTGACGAGATTGACGAAGGCACGGCAATTTTCAAATGTGCAACCAAAGTGCCCGTAGGCGACAGCGTCTTCCTGCATCTCGACGAAGACCTCGGTAACGATTACTACCTCTTCCTTGCCGGCGCTGCCTCTAAAATCCTCAAAAAAGAAGCCAAACTAACCACAACAATCCCCAAAAGATAAAAAACGCATATAAAATATCAATATTTTTGCTTACCTTTGCAGTCGGTTTCTCCCCGTCCGTCCTACTCATTTATTTGAAATGTTATTGAAAAATTGCTGACAATGAATATGTTATTGAAATATTTAACAGACGAAAAACAGTCGAAACGAAAAGGCGGTTTATATCACAAAACGCAGGTCAATCTCGCCTACAATTCAAATCGCATCGAGGGTAGCCGTTTGACCGAAGAACAGACCCGCTATATCTTTGAGACTCGCACAATCGGTTTCAAAGACGAGGAAGCCGTGCCTGTTGATGATATAATCGAAACTTCCAATCACTTCGTTGCGTTTGACTTTTTGCTTGATACCGTTGAAAAGCCACTAACAAACGATATTATCAAAGAATTTCACCGCATTTTGAAAACCGGAACTTCCGATGCGACAAAACCTTGGTTTAGCGTTGGCGATTGGAAAAAACTTGCTAATGAGGTTAGCGGCGCTGAAACCGTAAAGCCTGAAGAAGTTGAAAATGAAATGAATAAACTCAATGATTGGTATAATGATACGATTCGTCATTGCATCCCGCGCTACGACACGGGATCTCACCCGCAATCTCCTGATTTGTTTGCAACTATCATTGAATACCATTACCGTTTTGAAAAAATCCACCCGTTTCAAGATGGCAACGGCAGAGTTGGGCGCTTGATAATGTTCCGCGAATGTTTGCGAAATGGCGTCGTTCCGTTTATTATTGACGAACGGCGCCAGCAGTTTTACTATCGCGGCTTAAAAGAATTTACTACGGTAAGAGGTTATCTGCTCGACACTTGCCTGTCTGCGCAAGATGTTTATATCGAATGGATTAAATATTTTTACAAAGAATTTTAAAAAATATTACAAATGAAAAAATTTATCTTCTTAGCGGTATTGACGATAGTTGCCGCGAATATCTGCCGAGCGCAGAACAATCCCTTTATCAGGGACTTATACACTGCCGACCCTTCGGCTCATGTTTGGGCTGACGGGCGTCTCTATGTCTATCCGTCACACGACATTGACCCGCCGCGCGGATGCGATCTTATGGATCGCTATCATGTCTATTCGACCGACGATATGGTCAACTGGACCGACCACGGCGAAATACTCAACTCGTCGCAAGTGCCTTGGGGGCGTAAGGAAGGCGGCTTCATGTGGGCGCCCGACGCCGCTTACAAAAACGGCACCTACTATTTCTATTTTCCGCATCCGAGCGGCGCCGACTGGAACAACACATGGAAAGTGGGTGTGGCTACAAGCAAAAGCCCTGTCGCCGACTTCAAAGTGCAGGGCTATTTTGCCGGCATCGACTCGTTTGCAATGATTGACCCATGCGTGTTTGTCGATACCGACGGCGATGCGTATTTCTATTATGGCGGCGGCGCAAAATGCAAAGGAGGCAAGCTCAAAGACAACATGACCGAACTTGCCGCGCCATTGCAAGACATGACCGGACTTGAAGATTTCCACGAAGCGGCATGGGTTTTCAAACGCAACGGTATATATTACATGCTGTATGCCGACAACTCGCGCGGACACAACAAACTGCGCTATGCCACAAGCGACAAGCCTCTCGGACCCTGGACATCGAAAGGCGTAGCGCTCGACGGCGTCAGTTCCGACACTAACCACGGCTCAATCGTTGAATACAAGGGACAATGGTATCTTTTCTACCACACCTGCGACATCTCCGGTCAGGGCAACCTACGCTCAATATGCTACGACAAACTTGATTTCAACGACGACGGGACAATACGTAAAGTCATCCCAACAGTCGGACTTGAAGCCGGCCTGCGCAAAAACGAAATCAACGCCACATGGACGGACAGAACGATTTTCAATGATGAAAACGGCGCCAAACCGGAAGGCAAAAACGTCCTCTGGTATCGCCGCTCGGCAAAAGTATGGGAAGAAGCCCTCCCTATAGCCAACGGACATCTCGGAGCAATGATTTTCGGCGGGGTAGCCGATGAGCGTATTCAGCTCAATGACAACACTTTATGGGACGGAAAACCTGTTGAACCCAATAATCCCGAAGGTTTAAAAGCGCTTCCCGAAGTGCGGCGCCTTCTGTTTGAAAACAAAAATAACGAAGCCGTCAAACTCGCCGGTCAAACGATGATGGGCATACCACAGGGCGTCAAATCCTACCAGTCGCTCGGCGAATTGTGGTTCGATACCCCCGAAAAAGAGGCTTCCGGATATGTTCGCAGCCTCGACCTCGCAACCGGAATTGCCAAAGTGGAATTTTCGGAAGGAGGAGTGAAATACACCCGCGAATATTTTGCATCGGCGCCTGAAGATGTTGTAGTAGTGAGAATTACTGCCGATAAGAAGCAGAAAATCAATCTCTCGTTGACGCTCAGACGCGAGCGCGATGCTCGTACGCAGGCTATCGCCAACGACCCTAACTCATTGTTACTAAGCGGTAACATCTCTCAGAGAGACGGGAATCGCGGAAGACAGCAGGCAAGTACGGACGAGTGGCCGGGAGTGAGTTTTGCCGCACAGGTAAAAGCCGTAGCCGACAACGGAACGGTTAAGGTGTTGAAAGACACGTTTTCGCACACCGACCTGCTGACGGTTAAGGATGCCGATGCTCTGACACTCTACATCGCCGGAGCAACCGACTATCCCGGCCTGAAGGCGGCGGCAAAAGGCGATTTCACCCTCAAAGGCGATCCCAAAGCCAAATGCGCCGAAACGCTTGCCAAAGCGGTTACAAAATCCTACGACGAACTGAAAGCGGCTCATATTGCCGACCATAAGAAATATTTCGACCGTGTGGACATCAACCTCGGCACCGTTCCCGCCGAAATCGAAGCGTTACCGACTAATGAAAGGCTTGCGCTGGCTAAGAAAAACGGTTTTCCAGACGCAGGACTGGTAGAAAAATACTTCCAGTTCGGCCGTTACCTGCTCATCGGCTCGTCGCGTCCCGGCGGTATGCCGGCCAACTTGCAGGGCTTGTGGGCATGGCAGATGAACGCCCCTTGGAACGCCGATTTCCATACTAACATCAATTTCCAGATGAACTATTGGCCTGCCGAGATCACCAACCTATCCGAACTGCATGTCCCGATGTTCGACCTGACCGATGTGATGATAAAACCGGGCGAAAAATCGGCTGAAATCATTTACGGAGCGCGAGGATGGGTGGTTCATCACCTCACCGACGCATGGGGATTTACCGCTCCGGCAGACGGCCCTCAGGGCATCTGGCCTGTCGGCTCGGCATGGCTCGCGCAACACCCGTGGGAACATTACACCTACACCGGCGATAAGGACTTTCTCGCTAAACGTGCATTCCCGATAATGAAAGGCGCCGCGCGTTTTATCATGGATTTCCTTGTTGAAGCGCCCGCAGGAACCGCTTACGCAGGAAAATTAGTCACCAATCCCTCCTACTCTCCCGAAAACTCATTCTTTTTGCCGGACGGCCAACGCGCTGTGTTTACTTATGGGGCAACAATGGATATTGAAATCATCCACAACTTGCTAACAAACTGTATTTCAGCATGTAAGATATTGAAAACCGACAAGGAGTTTCAAACCGAATGTGAGAAAACTCTCGCCCGCCTACCTGAAATCCGAATCAGCAAAGAGACCGGTCGCATACTCGAATGGGCTGAAGATTACAAGGAGGTGGAGCCGCATCACCGCCATACCTCACACCTCTTCGGCCTGCATCCCGGCAATCAGATTACGGTTGTCGGCACGCCCGAACTGGCAGAAGCCGCCCGCAAAACGCTTGTAGCGCGCGGCGACGACGGTACGGGATGGGGACTGGCATGGAAAATCAACATGTGGAACCGCCTCCACGACGGCGACCATGCCTTCAAACTCCTCTCCGTCCTGTTGAGCAATAAAACGCTGCCCAACATGTTCGACGACCATCCGCCTTTCCAAATTGACGGCAACTTCGGAGCCACAGCAGCCATCGCAGAGATGCTGGTACAGAGCCAGTTGCCGACCAAAGACGGCAGTTATGAAGTCCAACTCCTGCCTTCGCTACCATCCGCATTCCCTAATGGATCGGTCAAAGGTCTGCGAGCACGCGGAGGTTTCATTGTTGATCTCACATGGGAAAACGGAAAACTCAAAAATGCCGACATATTGTCAACTCTCGGCGGCAAACTGCATGTCCGTTGCGGCGATAAGCACAAGATTTTCAACACAAAAGCAGGATCGACAGTCAAAGTTAACGGAGATTTAAGATAAAACTTGGTAAATCCGAAAATTTCATTTAATTTTGCGCATTATTTAGAAATTTATGGAACAAGATATATCTTCAAAAATTGCAATAATCGCAGGTGCGGGTCCTGCCGGTCTTACAGCGGCATACGAGTTGCTGCATCAGACTGATATTAAGCCGGTTGTCTTTGAATCTACCAACGCTATAGGCGGTATCTCGCAGACGGTAAATTACAAAGGCAACCGTATTGATATTGGCGGGCACCGTTTTTTCTCGAAAAACCGGGAGATAATGGATTGGTGGGAGCGCATAATGCCTGTACAGGGCAAACCTTCGTTCGACGATATTCTACTTAGTATCAGTGACAAACCGTTTGTTCCCGGAGGCCCTGACCCGGAAAAGGAAGACAGGACGATGCTGTGCCGTAATCGCGTCTCGCGCATCTTTTTCTTGCGCAAATTCTTTGACTATCCTATCTCCCTGAAAATGTCAACTTTCACTAACATGGGGGCTTGGAGAACCCTGAAAGCGGGATTCACTTACATCCTCGCCCGTATCCGCAAGAGACCGAATGATTCGCTCGAAAATTTCTATATTAATCATTTCGGAAAGACGCTTTACAGTATGTTTTTTGAAGATTATACAGAAAAAGTATGGGGTGTGCATCCCTCGAAATTGGGCGCCGATTGGGGCAGTCAGCGCGTGAAAGGCGTCTCTGTATCTGCTGTTATCAAGGATATGCTGAAGAAATGTTTTTCGTCGAAAAAAGACAGTAAAAATGTTGAAACATCGCTGATTGAGCAGTTCCTCTATCCGAAATTAGGGCCTGGTCAATTGTGGGAAGTCGTCGCGGACGATATTTCACGCTCGTCGGGAGAGGTGCATCCGAACAGCGAAGTGAAGAAAATTCATGTTAATGGAAACCGCGTCGTATCGGTAGAAATCGAGCATGACGGCAAAATGACCGGCCTTGCCTGCGACTATTTTTTCTCGTCTATGCCGGTCAAGGATTTGGTCGCTGCCATCGAAGGCGTCGAAATCCCGGATGACGTCAGGCAAATAGCCGCCGGTTTGCAGTATCGCGATTTTATTACTGTCGGCGTATTGGTTAAAAATCTCAAAATAAGCAACCATACGAAGATAAAAACTTTCAATAATCGAATTCCCGACACTTGGATTTATATTCAGGAGCGAGACGTGAAAGTCGGTCGTTTACAGGTGTTTAACAACTGGTCGCCCTACATGGTTGCCGACTATAAAAATACAATGTGGATAGGGATGGAGTATTTTTGCAACGAGGGAGACGAATTATGGACTATGGACAGAGAGAAATTCATCGAAATGGCTGTTAATGAGCTATCTATGATAGACATTATAAGCAAGGATGACATCCTTGACACCGTGCAAATTAAAATAAAGAAGGCTTACCCGTCGTATTTCGGCACTTATTATCAATTGGATAAAGTCAGGGCTTTCCTCGACACCATAGAAAACCTCTACTGTGTCGGCCGGAACGGGCAGCACAGATACAACAACGCCGACCATTCGATGCTGACATCTATCGAAGCTGTGCGAAATATCAAGGCCGGCATAAAAAATAAGGACAATATATGGGCTGTGAATACGGAAACGGAATATCATGAAGAAAAAAATAACTCCGACTGATTTGTGGCAAAGATTTTTTGTCGTTGCTTCAAGCGATACGCTTGTGCAAATCGTGCGTTACACTTTTGTCGGCGGATTGGCCTTCCTGATAGACTTCGGACTGCTCTTCGTCCTGACCGAGTACGTGCAGATGTATTATCTTGTGTCGGCCTCAATCTCGTTTATCGCCGGGCTGATAACCAACTATTTATTGAGTAAAATCTGGGTATTCGACCAAGCTTCCATACCTAACAGAGGCGTCGAATTTATAATTTTCGCACTCATAGGATTAGTCGGTTTGGGGTTGAATAACTTGTTCCTATGGCTTCTGACGGAGTTTTTGTCGATTCATTACATAATATCCAAAATAATCACAACGGTTATAGTGTATTTTTGGAATTTTTTCGCCCGTAAGATCATATTGTTCACAAAAAAAACTTAATTTGGATTAGGACATATACGGATAATTAAAAAATTTCCACTATCTTTGCAACTTTGATTTTTAAAAGAAAGTGTTTTCAACATGTCGAAAGATAAAGATACAGAGAGAGATGACGAAGAATTGAACAGCGGCAATGCCGGTGATATGGCGGATAATTCTGCCGACGATGACTATGCTACTGACGATGAATCGGCGGAAAGCGATGAATCGGCAGAAAGCGACGATTTGTCGGATGACAAAACCGATAGTGAAACGACCGGCGCCGTATCGCGTTCGAACTATAAGGTTCCGGGAGCCGGCGATGGCTCTTACCATTTGTCAGGTATGTATCAGAGTTGGTTTCTTGACTATGCCTCGTATGTTATACTCGAGCGCGCGGTGCCGCATATCAACGATGGTCTCAAGCCTGTGCAGCGGCGCATCCTTCATTCGATGAAGTTGCTCGACGACGGGCGGTATAACAAGGTCGCAAATATCGTCGGGCATACTATGCAGTTTCATCCCCACGGCGACGCATCGATCGGCGACGCTCTCGTGCAGATGGGACAGAAAGACTTACTTATCGACTGCCAGGGAAACTGGGGAAACATCCTTACCGGCGACGGCGCGGCAGCCCCTCGTTACATCGAAGCGCGCCTCTCAAAATTCGCGTTGGACACGCTCTTTAATCCTAAGACAACGACATGGAAATTGTCCTACGACGGACGAAACAGGGAACCGGTCTCGCTTCCCGTCAAGTTCCCGCTGCTTCTCGCACAAGGTGCGGAAGGCATAGCCGTAGGCCTTTCATCAAAAATTTTACCGCATAACTTCAACGAAATAATTGACGCAGCCATTGCTCATTTGCGAGGCGAGGAGTTTCAACTTTATCCCGATTTCCAGACAGGCGGCTCAATCGACATATCCAAATACAACGACGGTGAGCGTGGCGGCGTAGTAAAAGTACGTGCAAAAATCAGCAAGCAAGATGCTAAAACACTTGTAGTCACCGAAATACCCTTCGGTAAAAATACCGGTTCGCTTATAGATTCCATCGTTAGGGCTAATGAAAGGGGCAAGATAAAGATAAAAAAAGTTGATGACAACACCGCAAGGGATGCCGAAATAATTGTTCATCTCGCGCCGGGCGTCTCGTCCGACAAAACTATCGACGCCCTTTATGCCTTTACCGACTGCGAGACGAGTATCTCGCCCAACTGCTGCGTTGTTGAGGACAACAAACCGCGTTTCCTGACCGTCAGTGATGTGCTTCGACATTCGACCTACCAAACCAAAGAACTATTGCGCCGGGAACTCGAAATCCAAAAACATGAGCAAGAGGAACAGCTCTTCTTCGCTTCTTTGGAACGCATTTTCATAGTCGAGAGAATCTACAAAGATAAGGAGTTCGAGGGGGCAAAGAACATGGATGTTGCGGTCAAACATATCGACCGGCGCCTTGAACCGTTTAAACCCGACTTTATCCGTAGTGTGACCCGCGATGATATCCTGAAATTAATGGAAATCAAAATGGGACGCATCTTGAAATTCAACGTTGACAGCAACGACCAACTTATTGCGAGGATAAAGAAAGAAATTGAGAAGATAAACAAACATCTTGCCCATTTGACCGAATACACAATCAACTGGTATTCAACTATTAAAGAAAAATACGGCGCTGCTTATCCCCGCCGCACCGAATTGCGCAACTTTGAAACCATAGTAGCCGCAAAAGTTGTCGAAGCCAATGAAAAGCTCTATATCAACCGCGAGGAAGGCTTCATCGGCACATCCCTCAAACGCGACGAGTATGTCTGCGACTGTTCCGATATTGACGACGTGATAATCTTCTATGCAAGCGGCGTTTACAAAATTATCAAAGTTAGCGAAAAGATTTTTGTCGGCCGGAACATATTGTATCTTGCTGTCTTTAAACGTAATGACACACGAACAATATATAATGTGATTTATCGCGACGGCGCGACGGGAAAGAATTTCATTAAGCGCTTCGCCGTAACAGGCATCACACGCGACAAGGAATACGACGTTACGCAAAGCTCAGAAGGTTCTAAAATACTGTATTTCAGCGCAAATCCCAATGGAGAAGCCGAAACGGTAAAAATCATATTAAAGCCCAAACTGCGACAAAAAGTAACGATTTTCGAGAAAGATTTCAGCGAAGTTATAATCAAAGGCAGAAATTCGATCGGCAACTTGCTCACAAAAGCCGACATTCATAAGATAAGCCTGAAACAGAAAGGAACTTCGACTTTGGGCGGTCGTCATGTATGGTTCGACCGCGACGTAATGCGTCTTAATTACGATAGCAGAGGCGATTATCTGGGCGAATTTTTCGGCAACGACCAAATCCTCGTTATCCTCAAAAATGGGGATTATTACACAACAAGCTATGATCTGAGCAATCATTTCGAGGATGATATCCTTGTCATAGAAATGTTCGACAGCAATAAAATATGGACGGCCTCACTCTACGATGCGGAACAAAAATTCCCATACGTCAAACGTTTTCAGTTAGAGGCGAGCATAAAGAAGCAAAATATTTTAGGTGACAACGAGTTGAGTTCCCTTTATCTGCTTACAGACCAAGCCTTTCCGCGCATCAAGGTGACATTTGGAGGCAATGACGAGTTTCGCATGCCATTGATTATAGATGTCGAGCAATATATCGGCGTCAAGAGTTTCAAAGCCAAAGGCAAGCGTATCACAACTTTCGAGGTTGCCGAAATCACAGAACTTGAGCCTACGCGCTTTCCCGACGAAATAAAGGAAGATTCTAACGAACAAAATAATAATGAAGACGAAGACCCCGACGAGCCTGACAGCTCACAGATGGATCTGTTTAATAATGATACAACATGAACATTAGATGTTTAATAATATGCCTCTGTTTGTTATCGGCTTTTGCGATAAAAGCGCAGACGCCGATTGACTCACTATCGTCTGCCGGCGATACGATCAAATCGCCTGTTGAAAAAACGACAGGAGATACACTTAAAACGGTCAAAATCGTCAATCGCAAAAAGTCTGTTTCCCGTTCGGATCTTTTGAGCGCAAAATACGGACTGACAAGATTTGACAACAAGAATATTCCTGATTATGAAGGACTTCTGTCGATAAACGAAGGCACTGCCATAGGTGCAGGACTTTATAGAATGAAGGATACTTACCTCTCGCCAATGTCGTATGAAGGCTACGGTTTTCGTTTTGTCAACGAGCGCATGAAGCTCTTGAATAATTCAAACTACAAATTCTCCCGCCAAAACATTGTCAACGTCGATGTTTCATCCACAGTTAACGGCGCTGAAAATGCTAATTTCCTTTCCGCTTTTGTCGATTATTCCCTATGCTATCACTATCGTATTCTGCCTGACCCGTTTTTCAAAATATTGGTCGGCGGAGGCATCCGAGGCATGTTGGGAATGGTCTATAATACACGTAACGGCAACAACCCGATGACTTTGCACTCCGATTTCGACCTCAATCTCTCGCTTGCAACGATATATGAGTTTAGGATTAAACAATATCCCCTTGCTGTGCGTTATCAGTTCGAGACACCTTTCGCCGGCATCCTTTTCTCGCCTGTTTACAACCAATCATACTACGAGATTTTCAGCCTCGGCAACACGTCGGATGTCTTAAAATTTGTCTCGTTCCATAACAAATTCGCGATGCGTAATTATCTCACGCTCGACTTCCCTGTCGCCGGAGTAACTGCCCGTGTCGGTTACAACGGCTTGTTCTACACGACTAATGTCAATAACATTGACCGATATATTATTTCGCACAACGTCATGTTAGGCTTCGTGAAGGAGTTTGTAGCCTTCGGAGGCCGAGAAATGCGTCGGCGTAACTTGTTCATAAGCGCTTACTATTAATCTTTTGCAAAATGAAAAGAACAGGATTTACGCTGATTTTTACGGTCATACTTTTCTTCATGACGCCCGCTTGCACCGAGGAGACAAAATATACCACCGATCCTCGCGCAAATTTCGAGGCGCTATGGAAATTACTCGACGAAAATTATTGCTTTTTTGATTACAAAGACATTGATTGGAACGAAGTTCATGCCAAATACAGCCCGCTCGTGACCGACACGATAAATCGCTATGAACTGTTTGACATCCTGGGCAAGATGCTCGCCGAACTCAAAGACGGGCACACGAATCTCATTTCGACTTTCAACGTATCGCGCTTTTGGGACTGGAGTGAAAACTATCCCGATAATTTCAATTCCGCAATCTTGAAAAACTATATGGGCACGGACTACCAAATTGCCGGTGGTTTGAGATACTTGATTTTACGTGACAGTATAGGTTATGTCTATTATGGCGACTTTTCGTCGGCTGTCGGCGAGGCCAACCTCGACGAAATGTTTCTTCATTTCAAGGATTGCAAGGCGTTGATTTTTGATGTACGCGGAAACGGCGGCGGATCGCTCGTCTATTCCGAACGTATCGCGTCGCGTTTTATAACCGAAAAACGCCTTGTCGGTTATATCATGCACAAGAAAGGCCCCGGCCACAGTGACTTTTCGGAGCCTTACCCTATCGAACTTGAGCCGTCGCAACGTATCAAGTGGATGCGCCCTGTCGCCGTACTGACCAACCGCAGTTGTTACAGCGCCACAAATGATTTTGTCAATAAGATGAGACTTTTCGACCAGGTGACCGTTATAGGCGATAAGACCGGCGGTGGTTGCGGACTGCCGTTTCATTCAGAGATTCCTAACGGCTGGAGCGTCCGCTTCTCGTCGTCCCCCATGCTTAATGCCGACAAGGAATATACCGAATACGGCGTTGACCCCGATATCAAGCAAAATATAACGGATAACGATATAATCAACGGCATAGACTCCATAATAGAAGAAGCCATACGTTATCTCAAAGAAAAAACAGCCGGTAGCACACCGTCCGTCGAAAGCGACCCGCAACAGGAACAATCCGGTCGGCTCATACTGTCGTATCAATAACGACATGTCGAAGAGAAAAAAATACGGCTTTCCCCTTGCCGATTCACAAAAAACTCGTACCTTTGCCCGCGATTTTCATGCGGCAGTGGCGTAATGGTAGCCGCGCCGGCCTTAGGAGCCGGTGCCGAGAGGCGTGGGGGTTCGAGTCCCTTCTGCCGCACAAATTATGCTGATAATCAGCATTATAAGCCAAGTTAATAGCCCACATTTTCTTTGTCAAAACCGCAGCTGAAGCAGATATTGAGCCGACGATTCGATACAGGATTTGGGGTCTTCGGGTTTGTCGTGCTCGACGATAAAATGCTTGACGCCGGCTGTCGCGTTGAGCCTGAATATCGCCGGAAAGTCGATACAGCCGCTGCCCACGCAGGCAAAATCACTGTCCGACTCGCGCATATCCTTAACGTGAAAAACGGGATACCTGCCCGGATACTTACGGATATACTCTACGGCAGACTGTCCGCCCTTCGTAATCCAGTATAAATCAAACTCAATACCCACAAGCGCGGGGTCGAGTTCGGCCATCAGCGTGTCAAACGGAATTTTACCTTCCGTCAGTCGAAACTCGATGTCGTGGTTGTGGTAAATCAGCTTGACGCCTTCTTTACGGCAGATTGCGCCCCCGCGGTTCAGGTTGGCGGCTACCTGTTTCCAGTCGTCAAGCAGCTTGTTTTGCCCGTCGTCCGTCCAAGGCCAGTAGCAGGCGATAAATTCCTGTCCGAGCGCCTGACATTTTGCTATGTCTCTCGCCAACTGCTGTGCGTCGTTCATCGCGGACATCGAAGTGGATCCTATCAACGCTTTGAGACCGAGTGATTTGAGATATTTGCCTATCTCGGCGGGAGTAAGACCGAGACCGAGGTCGCCGCCAAACTCAAGCTCCGTATAGCCCAATTCGGCAATGTGTTGCAGGGCTTCTCGGGGGCTGTTTTTGAACCACTCGCCGCCCGTATTGCCAACGATAATGCCTATGCTCGGCAGTTTTTTATCCCCTGAACATGCGGATAACTGATTGATTACTATCGCCGAAGCCGCGGCGATGCTTGCTTGCTGAATAAATTGTCGTCTGTTCATAGTGATTAAATTATTATTGTGAAAAAGTAGTCAGTGCCTTATACATAACATACATATCGACATAACGAACATCGCCCGTCGCAACGCTGCCCAGCCGAAAACCGCCAGGAATAGCGCCGATAATTTCAAATCCAAACCGTCGGTAGAGCGCAACGGCAACCGTGTTCGTCGAAACAACAGCGTTGAACTGGATACCCCGAAAACCCATCTCGCGCGCCGCCTCAATCGACTTACCGACAAGCAGTTTGCCCACTCCCCTGCCCCGTGCCTCGCGCCGCACACAATAGCCGCAGTTCGCCACGTGAGCGCACCGCCCGTTATTGTTCGGATGGATATGAACAAAGCCCAGCAGTACATCACGCCCCTCATCCGTTCCGACAGCGCACCAAACAGCATCGCTCGGCGCAAACAACACCTGCAAACGCGCATCCGTCATCGGCTCATCCCAAGGAAACGAATCGCCCTCCTCAATAATCTGATTGAAAATCTCAATACATTCGCCCCACAGGCTGTCGTCTAATTGCTTTAATTTTATGCGCTCGTTCTGCTCTGAAATATAACAATCCGTATTAGTCCTATCCATACATTTTATTTGTATATTACATAGTTAAATGATAAAAAGCTATAATTGCATACCTGCCGCATTCATTCATCAAAGAGGAAAATGTCTTCGTCGTCACGTTTCATCAGATATTCTTCGCGAGCGAAACGTTCAAGTCCGTCTTTGTCGGTATGAAGTTCCTTCAGTTGCTTCTTGCTATTCTCGATCTCCTTGCGATATCGCTGAATCTCGATCTCAAGCGCACGGATCTTGTCATCGTAACGATAGCGATTATAGAGATTAGCCTCGCCAAACAGGAATGTGATGACAAAAAATATTATCCCAACCAACCAATATTTGTTGAGCCGCATAATATACTTCTTGTAGAAATCAATTAATTTTGACATTGTTCGAAAATATTTTTGCAAAGGTAGAAAAAATATCGTATATTTGTGCGCGAAATCAAAAAAAAATGGAGAATTATATTGTTTCGGCAAGAAAATACAGGCCTTCGACATTCAAGAGTGTGGTCGGGCAAAAGTCACTTACAACTACTCTAAAGAATGCGATACGGAGTGGTAAGTTGGCGCATGCCTACTTGTTTTGCGGCCCGCGCGGAGTGGGTAAGACATCATGCGCCCGCATATTCGCTAAAACCATTAACTGCATAAATCCGAGTAGCGACGGCGAGGCCTGCAATGAGTGCGAATCCTGCATGTCGTTTAATGAGCAGAGGTCGCTGAACATTCACGAACTCGATGCCGCGTCCAATAACTCGGTCGATGATATCCGTTCCTTAACCGAACAAGTGCGTATCCCACCCCAATTAGGCAAATACAAGGTTTATATCATTGACGAGGTGCACATGCTAAGCGCTCAGGCTTTCAATGCCTTCCTCAAAACACTCGAAGAGCCGCCTCATCACGCAATTTTCATCCTCGCCACCACCGAGAAACAAAAAATCCTTCCGACAATTCTATCTCGGTGCCAGACTTACGACTTCACACGCATCACTATCGAGGACATCGTAGAACACCTGCAATACGTAGCTTCGCAAGAGAATATCACTACCGAAGCCGAGGCTCTGAACGTTATCGCTCAGAAAGCCGACGGCGGTATGCGCGACGCCCTGTCGATATTCGACCAGATAGCAAGTTTTACAAGCGGCAACATCACCTATAATGCTGTTATTGAGAACCTTAACGTATTGGATTACGATTATTATTTCCGTATTACCGAGGCTATTCTCAATAGTGACGTACGCGCTTGCCTGCTCATTCTTAACCAAATAATCGAGAAAGGCTTCGACGGTCAAAACATCATCTCCGGTCTTGCCATACACCTTCGGGACTTGCTCGTTTGCAAAGACGAATCAACTATTGTACTGTTTGAATTTAGCGCCTCCATACGCGAAAGGTATATAAATCAGGCGAAACAATGTCCCGACAAATTGCTTTTCCGAGCGATAGAGATTGCCAACCAATGCGACCTGAACTACCGCAACAGTCGCAACAAACGGCTACTCTTGGAACTCACACTCATACAATTGTGCCAACTCACGGATAGTCCTGCAACAGAGGACGATAAAAAAAAAATCCTGATTAAGGCGATTCAGCCCGGCGGAAACGAAACGGCGGCAAAGACAGAAACAACGGAAAAGATAAAAGCGAAGCCTCCGGTCGTGACAAAACCGGCTGAGACAACCCCAGTGCCGCCCGTAGTTCACTCCACAGCGCTTAAAGACCTTATAAAAGATGATTCCGCCAAAACGGCGCCTTCGGTTAAACTAATCGAAGCAAATGATAATTTCTCGCAGGAAGACCTGAAAAAATTCTGGGTCGAATATGCCGAAAGTCTTACCACTGTCGAGCAGACACACTTAAAGAACACCCTCCTAAGTTGTAATCCCACATTGATAGATGGATTTACTTACGAGATAGCGATAGACAACCCTTATCAAAAGAACGAAATCGCCGAAATTTATCCGGAAATCATTACTTTCCTAAGGCATAAACTCAATAATTCGCACCTTGAAATCGACGTCCGCCTAAAAGAAAAAGAAGAAACGACAATGCCTTATACCGCCAGCGAGAAGTATGATTATTTAGCCAACAAAAATCCCGCCCTCGAAAAACTGAAGAACACATTCGATTTGACTTTGGAATGACACAAACGTCTCCGGATTATTTTTCACGAACAAAAACTTGTATCGGAGTACCGCTGAAATCCCAATTTTCGCGTAATTTATTCTCAAGAAAACGCTTGTAATGCTCTTTAACCCACTGCGGCAGGTTACAGAAAAAGACAAATGAGGGCACACCGCCGCCGGGCAACTGCGTGACATACTTTATCTTGATATACTTCCCTTTCCATGAAGGCGGAGGCGTCTTTTCTATTATCGGGAGCATTATCTCATTCAACTTCGCCGTAGGTACGCGGCGACGACTATTGTCATAAACCTCTTTTACGCTCTCAAGGACTTTGAAGATGCGCTGCTTGGTAAGCGCCGAAATAAACAGCACGGGAAAGTCGGTGAACGGCGCGAAACGTTCGCGTATAGCATTGATGAATGTCTTGATTGAAATCTGCGACTTATCCTCGACTAAATCCCATTTATTAACGCAGACTATCAGCCCTTTACGATTTTTCTGAATGATTGAGAAAATGTTCAAGTCCTGGCTCTCAACGCCACGCTGCGCATCCAGCATTAAGACGCATACATCGGAATTTTCGATAGCTCGAATAGAGCGGATAACAGAGTAATATTCAAGGTCTTCGCTGACTTTTCCCCGTTTACGGATTCCGGCGGTATCGACAAGATAGAAATTCAGTCCGAACTTATTGTAGCGTGTGTATATCGAATCGCGTGTCGTACCGGCAACATCAGTCACAATGTGGCGTTCCTCGCCGATAAAAGCGTTTATAAGCGATGATTTCCCCGCATTAGGGCGACCTACAACGGCAATACGAGGCAATTCTTCTTCCGGCTCTTCATCCTTTTTCGATGGAAGCACCTCAATGATACGATCAAGCAAATCTCCTGTGTATGAGCCATTTATGGCCGAAATAGGATAAGGATCGCCAAGACCAAGGCTATAAAAATCGGCAGCCAGCGGATGCTCCGCATAGTTGTCGGCCTTGTTGGCCACTAAGACCACAACCTTATTGCTACGACGCAATATTCGCGCAACTTCATCATCAAGGTCGGTGACGCCGGTCATCACATCGACCACCAGCATGATAACGTCGGCCTCTTCAATCGCAACCTGTACCTGCTTGTTTATCTCTCCTTCGAAGATGTCCTCGGAGTTGACCACCCATCCGCCCGTGTCAACGAGCGAAAATTCTACCCCACACCACTCGACTTTACCGTATTGACGGTCGCGCGTGGTACCGGCTTCCTCGTTTACTATCGCCTCACGCGACTGGGTTAAACGATTAAACAGGGTCGATTTACCCACATTCGGACGTCCTACTATTGCTACTACTTTTCCCATCGTTTCTCATTTTTAATTGTTTATTCGACTTGATAACCGAACTGACGTAACATATTGTCGCGGTTACGCCAATCATCCTCGACCTTTACGAATATCTCGAGGAACACTTTTTTCTCAAAGAATCGTTCAATATCCTTTCGCGCCATCGTACCTACTTTTTTAAGCGCCTGGCCGCGGTGTCCTATGATGATGCCCTTCTGCGAATCGCGCTCTACGATTATCACAGCCTTAATGTTGATACGGCTCGCATCCTCAGCGAATTGCTCGACAATCACCTCGGTCGAATACGGGACTTCTTTTTGGTAGTACAGAAGAATCTTTTCGCGTATGATTTCTGTCACAAAAAAACGCGCAGGGCGGTCGGTCAACGCATCCTTATCAAAATAGGGCGGCGAAGGAGGAATCAATGCTTCGACACGGCGTTTCACATTATCGACGTTAAAGTTCGCCTGCGCCGAAATCGGATAAACCTCAGCCTTCGGCAGAAGTTCGCGCCACCGCATCACCAAGGCTTCCAAATCCTTCTGGTTAGAAAGATCTATCTTGTTAATAAGCAGCAGCACAGGACATTCCGCTTCCTGAACACGATGCAGGAAATCTTCATTCTTGTCGGTTTTCTCGACTACATCCGTCATGTAAAGCAAGACGTCCGCATCACCCAAAGCCGACTCCGAAAAGTTGAGCATAGACTGCTGTAACTTGTAATTGGGACGAAGGACGCCGGGAGTATCCGAATATACTATCTGCATAGTCTCGGTATTGACAATACCCATAATGCGGTGGCGAGTGGTCTGCGCCTTTGAAGTGATTATCGAGATGCGTTCGCCCACCAGACGGTTCATCAGCGTCGATTTGCCGACATTAGGATTTCCTACGATGTTGACGAATCCCGATTTATGCACCGTTTCCGTCATAGCCCCACTTGATATAGGTCGCTCCCCATGTGAAACCCGCACCGAAAGCGGCTAATATCAGATTGTCGCCTTTACGCAACTGAGATTCCCATTCCCACAGGCAAAGCGGTATGCTGCCCGAACTCGTGTTGCCGTAGCGTTGGATGTTTATCATCACTTTCTCTTCGGGCACTTCGAGGCGGCGGGCGGCAGCGTCAATGATACGAAGATTCGCCTGATGCGGTACTATCCAGTCAATATCTTCTTTCTTCAAACCGTTGCGTTCGACGATCTCCGCCGCTACGTCGGCCATTTCTATGACCGCACGTTTGAAGACCGTTTTGCCTTCCTGATAGACAGTATGCTCATGATTATCAACAGTTTCATACGACGGCGGTCTCAGCGAGCCACCCGCTTTCATCTTCAGGAAAGGCAGTCCGCTACCGTCGGAACGAAGTATGGAGTCGATAATACCGACATTTTCGGTCGTCGGCTCAACCAGAATCGCTCCGCAGCCATCGCCGAACAAGGGGCATGTTGTGCGGTCGGTATAGTTTGTTATCGCCGTCATCATGTCGCCCGAAACGGCAACGATGCGTTTGTAGCGTCCCGAACGGATGAAATTGGCTGCAGTCTCAAGCAGGTATATGAAGCCTGAGCAGGCGGCCTGCACGTCGTAGGCAAAAGCCTTGCGGCAACCGGTCTGGTATGCCACTATCGACGCCATGGGCGGGAAGTGATAGTCGCCGGTCGAGGTAGCACAAATAACGCCATCGACCGTCATCGGGTCAACGCCTGTCTTAGCAAACAATTCATTAACCGCCCGAATCCCCATATAAGAGGTCGCTTTCCCGCCACGCAAGACACGACGTTCCTTGATACCCACACGCGACATTATCCATTCGTCGCTTGTATCCACGATTTTCGCTATGTCGTCGTTTGTGAGAATATCTTCGGGAACGTAACCGCCTATACCTGTAATTACCGCATTTGTCATATCTGTCTTTTTAATATTTAAATAGCCCTAAAGATTGTTTTAGGGCTATTTTTCTTCTGATAAAACTACTCAAAAAGCCTTGTTAAACCGCTGCTTTTTGTTCTATTGCCAACTTACCTCTATAGTAACCACACTCGCTACATACGGTGTGATAAACATGCCATGCTCCACAGTTGGGGCATAAGGCCAATGCCGGCATTGCCGCCTTGTCGTGAGTCCTACGCTTCGCAGTCCTCGTATTACCTTGTCTTCTTTTAGGATGTGCCATAATTTTCTATTTTTTAATTAATTATCTTCTATCAAATTGCGAAGAGCATCCCAACGCGGGTCTGTAACTCCTCGGTTTCTTTCTCCTTCATCATCGCCGTATTCGCACTCCTCGACACTCAACTCGCGAAGCTTCGCAGCCATCAACTCGTTACAGCCGCCGGATTCGTGAACACGTTTTATCGGCAAGGCCAAAACAACAAACTCGTACATGTACCATGCAACGTTTATCTTGCCGACATCCTCGGAAACTATCACGTGCTCGTCACTTGTCTCGGCAAACTCGTCGCCGAATGTGACTATCAGCCTGTTCGACGCCTCTACCGGCAATTCCACATCTTCAAGGCAACGGTCGCAAGTGACTATGACCTTGCCCATAATGCGGAAATTCAACTCAAATGCCAACGCTGCTCGCGTAATTTTGAGCACAACACGCACATTTCCCTGCTTGACTTCAGTCGCGTCCACGCTATCGAAAAACTCGTCATTGAGTTCATACTCTAACTCGTAAATAGTTGATATTGAGAGTGATTTCAAGTCAATATCATATTTTTTCAACGTTTCCAAAGTCATAAATCTTTAAAAAAAACTGCGCAAAGGTACGCATTATTTTTTTAATTAGCAATAAGTTTAAGAATATTTCAACTCATTTGCGATTATTTTTTTGATGAAGACGAAAATCAGACACAATAAAAATGATTCGGTTACTTTATTTCCAATAACTTCACGTTCTTGTACCAGCATTTGTGGTCGTGGTCTTGGAAACCGATATAGCCTTCACGTGCGAAGTCGTGCAAGGCGCGGGGTTGACCGTTGAGCGTGAATTTGTGGTTGCCTTCGATGTCTCGTTTGCCGGGTTCCGTGTATGTATCGAGGTTTACGTCGAGGATTTTCTGATCGTTGAGCAAGGTGATGAGCCTTGACCCGATGAAGCGTATCTCAAAATGATCCCACTGTCCGGCGCCTTTGCCTGCGTTTACGAGCGGAGCGCGAACATCGTAGAGAGCGCCGTGACCGTGAACGCTGCCCGTCTCGGTGGCAACCTGAATCTCAAAACCGGTATTAACCGGATCTTTTAAATCGCTCATTCTAAGAAAAATACCCGAATTACACGGGTCGTCCATCTTAACGTCGCATTTCAGGATAAAATTCGCGAAAGGCTTATTATAAGTGAGTATGTAGCCTCCGCACTTGTAGGTCTGTATGGCGCCGTCTTCCACTTGGGCGGTCACTGGCTTGCCGTCGTTGTTGACCCATCCGTCATAATTTTTGCCGTTGAAAAGCAGTATCCAACCCTGCTTTTTCTCGTCGGCAGTCAATTGATTGTCCTGCGCAGTCATTTTAAGCGCGGAGATCATGCATAAAGCGCAGATAATAAATATTGTACGTCTCATAACTTATAAACTTTTAATGGTAATATTTCTAAACCAGATGGTTGCGTCGCCATGCTTGCCCTGGAAGCCGATGAAGCCTTTGGTAGGCAGCGAAGCGTAAGGTTTGGGCAGCCAGGAAGGGATTTCGGAGCCGTCGGGGTTGTTCTTACCCGACGTCCAAAGGCTCATGTCCATGTCGATGATGTCTTTGCCGTTGAGCGCCACCTTGATATTCTTACCTAAGGCGATGATTTTCATCGTATTCCACTCACCTGGTTGCTTTACTAAGCGATATGCCGAAGGCGCTAAATGGCCGTAAACAGCGCCACAAGTGCCTGTAGAGGCTTTGTTGTCGCCATGGTCACACCAATCGTCAAAAATCTGAATCTCAACCGCATTTGGAATCCAATCCTTTTTGTCGGTAGCATAAATAACGACGCCGCTGTTTGTGCACCGGTCGTTCTTAAATTCGAGCGTGAGTTCGAAGTTTTCGTACTCAAGAGTTGACCAGATAGCCTGGTCGGCAGTAGCTGAAATGACGCCTTGGGCATCTACAGACCACACCGAGCGATCGTAGTCGGCATTGGATAAATCGTCGGCAAACAGAGGTTTGGCGCTCTGTCCGCAAGATACGGCGCTCAACAATCCCGCGCCGAAGAGGATAGAAAATACAATTTGCTTCATGGGGTAAAAATTATTAAAAGTAATATTAATAAAAACAACGGCAAAAGTAATGAAAAAAATGATATGCGCAACAAATTTCAGATTATTTATCAAAAGAGGCTGCCTAAAAATAACAGGCAGCCTCTCATTTTAGAGTTTAAACAATCCGATGGAGGTATTATTTTGCTTCCGCATTTGCCGCATCAATCATCTGTTTGCTTGGAACGATGTAGATTTCCACGCGACGATTTTGCGCCTGAATACCCTTTGCATCTTCTGCTGCAACAGGTTGTGACGAGCCGAATCCTTCCGTTTCGATGCGCGACGAAAGAACCTGCTGCGACGTGAGGAAAGTTTTTACCGCATCGGCGCGTTTCAGCGAGAGAGGAACATTTATCTTGTCGCCGCCCTGACTGTCGGTGTGTCCTGTCACAAGTATATCTGTTTCAGGATGTTCCTTCAATGATGTGGCGAACTGGGTAAGCGAGTTTTTAGAGGTCTGACTCAGCGTACTCGAGCCGCTCGCGAACAATATACCCGAATCAAATGTCACCTTGATGATTTTACCTTCATCGACAGTCTCGACCGTGGCGTTCGGAATTTCTTCAAGTTCTTTTCTCTGTTTGTCCATTTTATTTCCGATGATTACACCCGCACCGGCGCCGACCACAGCGCCAATACCGGCGCCCCAGGCTGCACCTTTCTTACCGCCGAAAATAGCGCCTAATCCGGCCCCGACAGCCGCACCTCCTACTCCACCTATAACCCCGCCTCCTGCAGTGTTGGTGATTTTCTTCTTCTCCGTAACTGTCCCGTCAGGATTGAGGGTTCTCGTTGTAGTACAGCCGAAAATCATGGCTGTTGACAACACTAAGCACAAAAGTTGATCCTTTTTCTTCATTGTTTCTGATAATTAAATGATTACAAAATATTGATAAAATTACGTCAAACATATTTTATCACACCGCAAATATAACCATTATTTTACAAATACAATTTTTTTTAGCATTTTTCGCTTTTAATATAGTTTTTTAGCATATTTATAAAAACAGAAAAACTCTTTTCCACAAAGGGAAAAGAGTTTTCTATCGCCATAAGAGATCGGGTTATTTCTTAAAATAATCCTTAACCGAATCATTAGGTATCATCTCTTCCTTAAAGACGAAAGCTCCCGTCTTCGGGGATTTGACCATCCTAATCACTTTTGAATAAGTTCGTCCTTCTCCGGACTTGAACGTTGCAACAACCTTTTTTGCCATTTCCTAAATCTCCTATTATTTTATTTCCTTATGAACAGTCATTCGCTTCAAGACAGGGTTATACTTCTTGAGCTCGAGACGTTGCGTAGTATTCTTACGATTTTTCGTAGTTATATAGCGCGACATTCCGGGAAGGCCGCTTGCTTTGTGTTCCGTACATTCGAGGATTACTTGAATCCTGTTCCCTTTAACTTTCTTAGCCATTCTTTATTCCTCCTTTGAATTTAAATGAAACCGTTCTCGGCGGCGCTTCTGATAGCCGCATCCAATCCTACTTTATTTATCAACCGCAATCCGGCAGCCGACACGTTGAGGTTAATCCAGCGATCTTGCTCAACCCAATAGAATTTCTTTGTGAACAAATTCACATTGAACTTACGTTTTGTGCGCAAATTCGAGTGGGCTACATTATTGCCGTATTGAGCCTTCTTTCCTGTTATTTGACAAATCTTCGACATTTTCTATAAAATTATCTTGTTTTGAGGGCGCAAAGGTAAGCATTATTTTCAACAATGCAAAACTTTTCGCAATATTTTTTCTTTTTTGTGCGCAGGATGAGATTCGAACTCACACACCGCAACCGGCACTACCCCCTCAAAGTAGCGTGTCTACCAATTTCACCACCTGCGCATATACATTAATTAATAACGTGCCCGAAACAGGACTCGAACCTGCACGGCTTTAACCCCACTCGCACCTGAAACGAGCGCGTCTACCAATTCCGCCACTCGGGCGCATCGTTTTCATTAATAAAAAAAGGCGACCACCGTCGCTCTTTCTACCCGTAAGAGCGGAAGACGGAACTCGAATCCGCGACCCTAACCTTGGCAAGGTTATGCTCTACCAACTGAGCTACTTCCGCACATATACGACGCAAAAAATTCCACTTTTGCGGCTGCAAAGATAATGTTTATTTTTATTCTGCAAAAATCTTTTGCGAATTTTTTCTGTTTTTTCTTGATTTTTTTTGTAGCTTTGTGCGTCAATTTATTAAAACTGCTTAGTATTAAAGGGCTTAAATATATAATATTCACGGTATTAGCTTTTTTTATGCTGCTTTATCTCATACCGTTGATTTCGCTGAAGGTGCCATCCGTACAGCGAAAAGTTACGACTTTTGCCCGCTCCGAACTGTCAAAACGTCTCGGAACGCCGGTCAAAATCGAAGAAATTGATGTCAATTGGCTCGACCGGATTGTGTTGCGGAACGTAAGCATAGAAGATAAACAGGGGGAAACGGCTTTTGAAGCGGGCAACATAACCGTCGGGTTCAAGTTCTGGCATGCGGTTTTGAAACAGGAGTGGATACTGACCAACATAAGGCTCTTTGGCGTGACATGCAAAATAAGACGTGAAACGCCTCAAAGCGACACGAATATTCAATTCATACTCGATTCGTTATCGGGCGAGAATGATGGAAATAGCAGCATTATGCTGAAAATCAATTCCATACTATTGCGACGCAGCAGCATAACTTACGATGTGCTAAGTGAGGCGAATACAATTAAGCAATTCAATCCTAATCATTTAAGTATCAGCAATATAACAGGAAAACTATCCGTCGGATGTTACAGTAAGGACAGCATCAACGCCCAGATAAGCAAATTGAGTTTCAACGAGATTTCCGGCTTGGAAGTGAACAAACTCTCGGCAAGCGTTTACGGCAACAGGGATTCCGTTAGCCTGAAAAATTTCATTCTCGCCTTGCCACACTCGAAGATAAGTATTGCGTTGGCCGGTCTTAGTTTGGATAATGGCAACTTGTTGAATGACAAGTCAAACATATCCGTCGAATTAGAGCCTTCGACCGTTGCTCCCGCCAACTTTGCGGCCTTTGTTCCCGCCTTACATAATTTCACGGATGTATTCGAAGCATCGGCCTTAGTTTCAGGTTCAATCGGCTCATTTTCATTGGAAAAATTAAACCTGAAATACGGACAGCACGCCTCTTTCAACGGCAACCTTCATCTGAAAGGGATTGCTACACAAAATGAAAAGCCATATATTTCGGGGCAGGTGATAAATTCCTTTATCACAACCGAGGGCTTGCGGAAAATCAGCGTCAACCTCAACGATATTCAATTTCCACAAGCCGTATCAAACCTCGGCGAGTTGAAATTTGAAGGCGAAATTTCCGGTTTTATAGATAATATGGCTGCGACAGGCAAGATGCTGTCGGCAATCGGCGAAATTCAGATGGACATGCTAATCGGATTCAACCAAACGAAAGACACAACTTTATTCCTGAAAGGCAACATTTTATCTACAGATTTGCAGATACATTCGCTTTTTGACGAAGGAAATTCTTTCGGAAACGCCGGTTTTGACGCCGAAATCGACATATCGAAACCTCGTAACGGCATGTTCGGAGGTGTCGCTAACGTTCATATCAAAGATTTTGATTACAAGGGTTATGAATATGAAAACATTTATCTATCAGGATATTTCAAAGATAATTTTTTTCGAGGTCATGTGAATATAAACGATCCAAATGTAAAGATCGAAGCCGAAGGTTCGTATAATGACAATAAAGAATTGCCCGAATTTGACTTTACGGCGTCAATATCCGATTTCCGCCCCGACAAACTCAACCTGTACGAGAAATACGAAAAACCCGTCATCTCGTTCGACGTCAATGCCAACTTTACCGGCCGCAATCCCGACGATTTCGGAGGATACATACGGCTCAAAAACTTGTCGTTCGATACTGCTAAGGAAGGTTTCGATATCAAGTCGTTGAGCATTGACGCAACTAACGGCGAGCAGCGCAAGATAACCGTCGCGTCCGACATTGTTAACGGCGAATTGAACGGCAGGTATTCATTTTCGACGCTTGTACCCGACTTATACAAAGTCTTATGCGCCGATTTGCCCGCTCTCACCGAGGTTTTCAATATCGACGACAAAGCCGGGAAAGAAAATTTTTTCGACTATAACCTGACTGTTGAGAATACCGAATACATATCGAAAACGCTTAAATTGCCTTTCACAATACTCGAACGTTCAAGGTTCTCAGGGCATTTCGACAATCTCGACAACAAGCTATCGACCACAGCCGTGATACCAAGGTTTGTATTCGGCAAAACGTCTATGGAAAACGGCCGGATTTACCTCGACAATGCCGATGACGCGGTGAATCTGCAAGTCGAATTTACCCAGTACAACAGTCGCGGCCTTCATCACAACATCAGCATCGTCTCATCGGCTAAGGACGACAATATCAACACTTTACTTCATTGGAGGAACGACAAAACGGAAAAATACGAGGCCGACATAGCTATTTCGACGCTGTTTGCCATAGATGAATACGAAAACGGCCAGAAGAAATTGCGCACGGAGATAACGATTCCTCAATCGGAAATCACCTTGAAGGATTCGCTCTGGAAAATCGAGCCTGCTTCCGTTACGATAGTCGATAAGAAGGTCGATATCGACAATTTCTTCGTCACTAAAGACGAACAGTATTTGCACCTCGACGGTTCGATTTCGGATAATCCGGGTGACAAACTGTTGTTAGACCTCAAAAATGTCGAATTATCCTACATCTTCGATGTATTGAACATTCCCGTGCTGGATTTCGGAGGGGTAGCCACAGGTGTGGTAAACGGGCGCGATTTATTGGGTAACATGATGATAGACGGGCGATTGGAAGTCGAGAATTTCTCGTTCAACGATGCCGTGCAAGGTTCACTCAAGCTATCGAGTGAATGGGACAGCGACCGTCAGGGGATACTGCTTTTAGGCTCTATTTATAAGAACGATTCGACATGGTCGGATGTCAACGGCTATATTTTCCCGGTCGGCAAAGAGCAGGGATTGTCGCTTTATTTCAATGCCGACGAGATTAATATTGCCTTCGTGGGCAAGTACATGAAAGCTTTTGCCGATAGCGTGAGCGGACTGGGATACGGCGATGTGCATCTCTACGGCAGCTTTTCGGATGTCTATGTCGAAGGACATCCATACATAAAAGACGGCCATATAAAAGTAAACATCCTGAACACCGCCTATACTTTCTCGGATACAATCAGACTTGACAAAGAACTCATAAGCGTCTATAATACAAAGATTTATGATAGAGATGGAAACATCGGGACATTGAATCTGAAATTATCGCACGAAGAATTTAAAAACATTGAGTATGAGTTGGATATAGCAACAGACAAGGCGCTCGTATATGACATTCCCGAACGCATCAACCCGAAGATTTACGGACAGATATATGCTACGGGAACGGCCAAAATCAAAGGTACGGAGGATTATATTTCCGTCGATGGCAACGTAATGAGCGGGAACGGCACGTCCGTAGGGTTCAATTTCGTTAAAAATTCTACGGTAGAAGATTACGATTTCATAACTTTCGCCGATAATTCCAAGAAAAAGAAAATGACCGACGACGATAATGATAACGGCAATGCCGAAAAAAAATCAGACATGGAGTATCAGTTGAATTTCCTTGTCAATGTAACGCCGGAGGCTAAGATTGAGTTGATTATGGATGCGACATCGGGCGACAGGATAAAGAGCGTAGGCAGCGGGAATATTCAGATAGGCTACGGAAGTCTGAACGATATCCAATTGTTCGGCAACTATATAATATCCGATGGGACATACAATTTCAGTCTGCAACAGGTTATCCGTAAGCGCTTCAATATACGCAACGGCAGTTCCGTGTCGTTCAACGGCAACTTGATGGCCGCCAACCTCGACATCAACGCGATATACAATTTGCAAGCCAACATTCAGGATCTGGACGAATCGCTTATCATGGAGACCGGGTCGCCGACTGTTCCCGTCAATTGTGTGCTCCAACTCAACGGGCGGCTACAGAATCCCGACATTTCTTTCGACCTCGAACTGCCTAATTCAAACAGTGAGCTTGAGCGTCAGGTCAAATCGTTCATTGATACCGAAGACATGATGACGCGACAAATCATCTACCTGCTTGTGCTCGACAGATTTTATACCCCCGACTATGCCCGTAACATCTACTCATACGACGAGTTCAGCGCGATGGCATCGTCGGCGTTGTCGGCGCAGTTGAGCAATATTTTGAGCGGAATAACAGATAAAGTTCAGATAGGCACTAATATACGGTCGCGCCAGGATGGGATAAAAGACACCGAAGTCGAGATGCTCCTTTCAAGTCAGTTGCTAAATAATCGCCTACTGTTCAACGGGAATTTCGGTTACAAAGACAATTATATCCAGACTAACGCCTTCGTCGGAGAGTTCGACCTCGAATACAAACTGACCCGCACGGGTGAGATTAGTCTCAAGGCGTACAATCACACCAACGATCTCTATCGCTACAACATGAAAGCGCTGACGCGGCAAGGAGTCGGACTGATGTTCCGCAAAGATTTTTCCAGCCTTTCGGACATTTTCAGACGCAGGAAGAAGAAAGAGGAAGAATCAAACCAACCGTAATCCCGGCATCAATAATTTAATAAAATATTCTATGGCGTAGGGCGTCAATATTATTATTACAGAGGCTATTCCGGTAAATCTCATTTGCTCCTTTTCGCTCATTTCCATATAGGGGATTGCGCCTTCCCAGACAATATATGCCGTGTATATGGCCAAATATGGGATGAAGAAGAAGTCCTCCGGTAGCAGGCATTGAATGATTTTGAGAGCGAACATCAGAGTTAACGAATATCCCACAAAATATCGGCACAGTTTGATGTTTTTCTCGCGGACGAAAAATCCGCGCAACGCCTCGTCGAGGAGATATGCCGCAAGCCAGAAAGCGCCTAAATACGACAAAAAAGCAAGAATAGCCGATTTAAGAGCTACTTGCAGCTCAAAATCCTTGTGAGTCAGCAAAATACCGACGAAAGCCGCCAAAGCGATCATGCCGGTATAAGGATAGACATAGCCGGACAAGAACTGCTCGCTGTCATCGTCCTTCTTCCCGCTCAATTCTTTCCATGCCGCCGACGGCTTCGTAACAAGGGATATTGTCGTTTTAAATATATTCTTAAACATAATTCTTAGCATTAATTGAGGGTGCAAAGATAGTGTTTGTGTACATAAAAGCAAAATTTTATTGCCGTTTTCGATAAAATTTGTAATTTTGCGCCCGATTTAAAATATAAAAAGATGAAGAAACAACTATTTTTTATTGCTACATTATTGTGCATTTTATTTAGTTCATGCAGTGTTGAGAAAATAGCCATTGCAGGCAGTGGCTGGCAAGAGATTGCTATAGTCGATAAGAAAACAGGCGCTATCGAGTGGAAGCATCAACTTGCTGATGGTGAGGAGTGTAACGACATCGAAGTGACGCCCCACGGCGATATACTCTATGCATACGGTCACGGCGCACGACTGATAAAGCGCGACCACTCAACGATATGGGATTACAAAGCCAACGAGAAAGAGGAAATTCACACCGTATCACGACTGAAGAAAGGCGGTTACCTCGTCGGCGTCTGCGGCGATCCGGCGCGTATCGTCGAGCTGGATTCGAAAGGCAATGTCACAAAGGAAGTCAAGTTCCGGACAATGAATTTCGATATTCATAACCAGTTTCGCCATATTGAGAAAAACGACAGCAACATTTATCTCATCCCCCTGATGGATAAGAAAAAGATAATGCGGGTAACGCCCGAAGGAAACTATAAAGGCAACTTGGCGGTAGGCTTCGAGGCATATATGGCTAAGACATTGGAAAACAAGAAGTTAGTCATCTCATGCGGCAAGGATAAACTCTTCCTTGTACTCGATCCCTTACGTCCGCAAGTTGACAAAACGATCTATACCCGCGAAGTTAAAGGAGCATCGCTTCGTTTTGTCGGCGAGATACATCTCTGCAAGAACGGGAACATCTACATCGCAAACGGGAATCTGCAAGACGACGAAATTTCGTCTTCGCTTCTTATCGAAGTTGATCCTCTCTGCAATGTCGTTTGGTCTCTCCCTTTCAACCGCGAAATCAAGAACATAACATCTGTCTATCAATTCTTTGAGTAAGCAGTTTACTCAACGTGGAAGGCTATCCTCAAGGCTTCGACCTCTTCGTCCGAAATAGGTTGCAGTTTCCCGATGCTCATGCCCATAATCAACGACTTAGCGCTAAATTCGGCCACTTCCAAACGGTCGAAAGTATTCAATAGCCCGTCGCCCGTAACGACTATCGAATCGTTAGACAGCAGCACCGCCGGATAGGTCTTCACGAGTTCCGCGATACGCCTGTTGTCCTCATACTGAGCGCCGAACGGCACTTGCGGAATGTCCTTCAGGAAAATCCAACTTTCCGGAATTGTGCGTACATTGAACTTTATACCCGACGTGCAATAACCCATGATATTAGGCGGTTGCGTCAGGATTATCGAGTTGATCTTCGGATTGCTTTGGTAAATCTCCTGATGCAGAGCCACCGAACGGCTTGGGATTTTACCGGCTTCGACTTTGCCGTCCTTGACCTGCACGATATCCTCGTGTTCCATGTTCCAGCGCGGTATCCCCGGCGGCGTAATCAGAAAATCATTTCCCTTCCAACGTACCGATACCGTGCCATACGAGCTTATCATCAGCCCCTGGTCGCAAGCGCGGTGTATAATCTTGATAATCAAGTCTCTGATGTCGCGTTCATCCGATGGATATGTTACATTCATGAAGTAAGGAAAATTAGTCGGCAAAGCCTTGTCGTGCTGCTCAATCTGCGCGTCCGTCAGGTAATTAGGCTTACCGAGGATTTGCGCGTTGATGACGGTACGGGCGCAAA
The DNA here is from genome assembly GCA_031271805.1 of Tannerella sp. Lineage (GTDB taxonomy): Bacteria > Bacteroidota > Bacteroidia > Bacteroidales > Tannerellaceae > Tannerella. Next base: position 10,308 of record JAISUX010000087.1, on the reverse strand, counting down.
ACTCAAGCGTCTCAAAGCGCTCATAAGCATCCTTCATGTCCTCACCGCATAATACCACACCATGATTCTCCATTATAACAGCCTTGTAATCAGAATGTTTTTTAAATTCATTCGCGATCTTCACGCCCAAATCCTTGCTTCCGGGCACGTCATACGGCGCAAAACCTATTCTCCCGCAAACGCCTTTAGCTTGCGGGATAATATTAGTATTCGGGATCTGATGCGTGATGCTGAAAGCCACCAATGCAGGCGGGTGGGCGTGAATAACCGCCGTCATTTGCGGCCTTATCTCATAAATCGCCTTGTGGAACGGGTACTCCGACGAAGGCCGGTGCTGTCCGACAATCGTACCGTCGGCCTTGACGCATACAATATCCCGCCGCGTCAGCGACCCTTTGTCAATCCCTGCCGGCGTAATCCATATATCTCCATTATCGTCACGGATAGAGATATTACCCCCCGAAGTTGTAGTCAAACCGCTGTGATAGATACGGCTAATCACAACTATAAGTTGGTCGGCCGGATGCATCAGTTTTGTGTCCAATAGTTTCATATTTCTTCATTTATATAGTTCATACAGACTGCAAAGATACTCATTTCTCTGCGAATTGAACGAATTTATACGTTTTTTTTGATAGAAAATCGTCCGTAAAATTTGCAATGACAAAAATAATCCATATATTTGTCGTCACAAAACGATTTTAATTTGAAAATATGAATAGGATAATTTTTGTAATGTTGGCTGTAGTAAGCCTGTGGTGCGCTTCGACGGCAGATGTCAGCGCTGTTGAGAATGATGTAAAGAAGTTGAACGGCAAATGGGCTGTAACGGTTGATAACGCTCCATACGGCTATGAGAACTTTGAAGTGACGATCAAAGAAAAGGAAAAAACCTACCTTGCGGACGTCAACGGCAGCGAGGTCAGACTACGCGACCAGAAGTTTACCGAGATAGACGGCAAACTTCAAGCGAATATGTATGTCGGCGAGTATGTAACGGTGACCATTTGGGAAGAGAAGGGCGTCGTAAAAGGCGCCGCTGCAACCTCAATGGGAGTATTGGACTTGAAATTCAAGAAATTAGCAGAGAAGAAATAGCTCTTTATTTCAAAGATTTCAGCCAGGCGGCCAGCAAAGCAGTCATTTGGTCGTAATATTCATACGTATTGCGGAATCCCCAACCGTGACCGCCGGTCGGGAAGATGTATATCGCCGCCGGGACGCCGCTTTTATTCAGGGCTTCGTAGTACCGCAGACTGTTTTCCGGCATGACTGTCTTGTCGTCATCGCTCAAGAGCAAGATGGCGGGAGGGGTATTGACATTCACTTGCTTCTCGTTCGAAAAGCGGTAAATATCAGTTTCCGACGGCTCGTCGCCGAGCAGATTGGTACGCGAACCGCCATGTGTCAGATTGCTCATCGACACTACGGGATAGAACAGGATAGAGAAGTCCGGGCGAGTACTCGTCCCCGACACTGCAAAGTGCGTCGAGGCCGTAGATGCAAGATGCCCGCCTGCCGAGAAGCCGCAAATGCCTATTTTCGAGGGATTTACGCCGTATTCGGAAGCATGTTCGCGGACATACCGGATAGCTTGTTGCGCATCGTCGAGGGGGATTTCCTTATGCTTGTTAGGCATACGGTACTTGAGGATGAAAGTCGCAATACCCTGTTTATTAAACCATTCGGCGGCCATTAATCCTTCGTGGTTATAGGCCAAGCCCGCATAGCCGCCGCCCGGGCAGACGACAACCGCCATACCCGTTGCGACGGATTTTTCGGGTAAATAAATCTCAAGAGTCGGAACCGACACTTCCGTAATCCAGGACTTGTCGCTCGGAACCGTCTCCTGTGCCGTAATCTCGTTACTTGTCGGCGGATTGCCGCTCCACAGCTTAATAACTTTTTGCGCACCGGAATAACACACAAAAAGCAACAAACCGGCTGCTATATTAATTATTTTCCCTGACATAGGATAATCTATTTATTTACAGGCTCTTTAACGACTCCGAATGAATAAATACACTCGCTATGATATTTCTCGCCAGGACGAAGAACGGTCGATGGGAAAGTCGATTGATTAGGACTGTCGGGATAATGCTGTGTTTCAAGGCAGACTGCGCCCCTGTGCGGATAACTCACACCATGCTTGCCTTTATCTATTCCGGCCATGAAATTCCCGCTATAGAACTGTATTCCCGGTTCGTTAGTGTAAACCGACATCACTACTCCACTCTCGTCGTCGTAAACCTTTGCAGCGACCTTAGTAATATCACCTTTCGTATTGAGAACCCAATTGTGGTCATAGCCTCTTCCCAACATAATCTGCTCATAATCAGAATTTATGCCTTCGCGAAGAAGGGCTGCCCTGCGCAAATCCAGCGGCGTACCCTCAACCGGAATGATTGCATAAGGAATCAATGTGTTATCGACAGCCGTAATAGAATCGGCGTCAATCTGAACATAATGAGTAAGAATCTGCGAACCGGTCTGCCCCGAAAGATTGAAATAACTGTGATTTGTGAGATTTACCACCGTCGGCTTGTCGGTTTCGGCTTCGTAATTAATGTCGAGGGCGTTCCGATCTGTCAGCCTGTAAGTCACTGTGACATTGAGGTTTCCGGGGAATCCTGCTTCGCCGTCTTTAGAGAGATGTGTAAGTTTAAGCGTTTGGCTGTCAGGTTGTTCCGCATTCCACACTTGGGTATGGAAACCCTTCGGCCCGCCATGCAGGCAATTAGTCTTGTCGTTCAGGGGTAATTGATACTCCTTACCGTCCAAAGTGAACTTACCACCTTTGATACGATTTCCGTAGCGACCTATCAGGGCGCCGTAATTGCCGTTTGACGCGAGATAATCATTAATCGTGCCGTATCCAAGTACAACATCTATGAATTTCCCCGTCCTGTCGGGCACCATGAGCGACACAATACGTCCGCCGTAGTTAGTGATACACGCTTCCACGCCGTTGGCGTTTTTCAGGATGTACAGCGCGGTTTTCTTTCCGTCCACCTCAGCGACAAAATCCTTAGTATTCAAGCCCGAAAGCGACTGAACATTCTTCTCTTCCCTTTTGCACGACAGCAAAGCTACCACTGCCAATGCACAAAAAAACATTTTTCTCATACGTACATTAATTATATTGTTAATATCTTAGTTTTTGATAATATTTCATGAAACGCCCCGCAAATATAGACAAAATATTTCACATGACACACTGACCGATAAAAATATTTTATTTATATTTGCATCGTTTTTGACGCTCATTTTTAATAAGAGATATTCAATGTTCCTTACCAAGCGATTTTACATAGCAGGATTGATTATAATCACCTTTATAACAGGAGGTTACTTCTATACTCCACTATTCATCGCGGGCAAAATCCTTATGGCGACGCTACTGATAGCTACCGTTATAGAGATCATACTGCTATGGCATAAACGCAAGCCTGCCGACGCAGAACGCTACTGTGCGCCTCGTTTCTCGAACGGCGACGACAACGAGGTCAGGCTCGTAATCGACAATTTCTATCCTTTTTCTGTCGGCATCGACATCATTGACGAGATTCCCGTCGTCTTTCAGCGCCGCGACATACTGTTCAAGATCCGTATTAAAGCGCGAAGTCGTGAGATTATACATTACCGGTTACGCCCTGTCAAGCGCGGAGAATACGGCTTCGGGCACGTACTGTTGTATATCGGCACGCGAATCGGCCTCGTCGTCCGCCGTTGCAAATGCTCCGAGCCGGTCAACATCGCCGTATATCCATCATACATCATGCTCCGCAAATATGAAATAATGGCTATTCATAATAACCTTACAGAGCTTGGAATCAAGAAGATACGTCGCGTAGGACACAACACGGAGTTCGAATATATCAAGGAATACATCAAGGGCGACGACTACCGCACGATCAACTGGAAAGCCAGTGCGCGACGGCATTTCCCGATGGTCAATGTCTATCAAGACGAGCGTTCGCAACAGATTTACAACATCATCGACAAAGGACGTGTTATGCAGAACGCATTCCGGGACATGACGCTGCTTGACTATTCGATCAACGCCTCGCTTGTCCTCTCGTTCGTCGCTATCCGCAAAGACGACAAGGTCGGCCTCGCCACTTTTGCAGAAGATTTCGAGACCTTCATCCCCGCAAGCAAGCAGAACACACAGATGCATATTATCCTCGATAGCCTCTACCGGCAGCAAACCACCTTCGGCGAAAGCGACTACTCGGCGCTATATGTCCACATCAACAAACACGTCAGCAAACGAAGCCTCCTGATAATATACACCAACTTCGACACTATAATCGGTATGGAACGGCAGATTGAATACCTGCGCCAACTTGCCCACAAACACGTCGTCTTAGTCGTATTTTTCGAGGATACCGAGATGAAAGCCTTCGCCGCCGAACGCCCCAAAGACATAGAAGGTTACTATCAACGTGTTATCACCGACAAGTTCATCTTCGAGAAACATCATGTCGTAGCAAGCCTGCGCCAGCACGGCGTATATTCCCTCCTGACCGAACCCGAAAAACTGTCGGTTAACGTCATCAACAAATATTTGGAAATGAAAGCGCGGGGAATGATATAATTTGCTTTTTTTGCAAAAAATTTTGCATAGTCGAAAGGTTATTGTACTTTTATCCGACTATTAAGTCAAATAAAAATTATAATATATTTAAAATGAGTTGTTTATGAAGAGATACTTGTTCGTATTTATCGGAATTATGTTGCCTGTAGCCATGTTTGGGCAGGACGCAAAAGAGATAGTGAGGAAAGCCGAGAATCTTCTGAAAGGGGAAAAAACATCTTACAGCGAGATGGTCATGCAGATTGTCCGTCCGAAATACACCCGCACCGTCGAGTTCAAAAGTTGGGGCGAAACCGACGGAAATTCCATGACGCTTATCACAGCGCCTGCGAAAGAAAAGGGGCAGTCGTTTATGAAACTAGGCAACAATATGTGGTCGTGGAATCCTGCTATTCAGCGACTTATCAAAATGCCACCCTCCATGATGAGCCAGGGATGGATGGGTAGCGATTTCTCTAACGATGACGCCATGCGCGAATCGTCGCTCGTCAAGGATTTTACTCACAAACTGATTGGCAATGAATCAGTTGGCGGCCTGCAATGCTATAAAATTGAACTCACGCCGCTGGCAGACGCTGATGTGGTGTGGGGGAAAATCATGATCTGGATTGCGGAAAAAGAGAGTTTTGAGATGAAAACGGAGTTTTACGACGAAGACGGCGAGTTGGTGAAAACGCACATCTCGTCGGATGTCAAGGAGTTTGAAGGTCGCCGCTTACCGTCGGTAATGACAATCACCCCCGCCGACAAGCCCGACAACAAAACCGTTGTTACCATCAAAAACATCAAATTCAATATTGCGATTGATGATAATTTTTTTACACAACAGAATATGAAGAAAGTTAATTAGAGTTTAGATATTAGAGTTTAGATATTAATTAGATATTTATGATATATGAAAAAGGAAAATACGGCAAGATTTAAGAGCAAGAAATTTGCAGTAAGAATAGTAAATTTATACAAATATCTTTGTGAGAGCAAAAAAGAGTTTGTGCTTTCTAAACAAATTCTTCGTAGCGGCACAAGTATAGGCGCAAATTTGGCGGAAGCCGAATATGGAATAAGTGAAAAAGATTTTTTGTCAAAAGTATATATTTCACTCAAAGAAGCAGCGGAAACTGTTTATTGGTTGGATTTGTTGTTTGAAACCGGTTATATTGGCGAACCTGAATATCAATCCATTAAAACAGATGCAGAAGAGTTGTTAAAAATACTGAAGGCAACGACAAAAACCACAACTGAAAAACTAAACTCTAAACTCTAATATCTAAACTCTATGATAAAATTATCCTACCGCAACATCTGGCGAAACCGTCGCCGCGCATTAATTACAATTGCATCGGTGCTGTTTGCCGTGTTTTTCTGCGCCGTGATGAACTCATACATGGACGGCATGTGGAACAGAATGATCGAAAACACGCTGCACACCCAAAGCGGACATATCGAAATTCATGGCGCAGGCTATTGGGACGACAAAACCATCGACAACTTCCTGACGATGGACAACGCTGATATTGAGCGTTTACGGACGTTGCCGAACATCGAAAACGTGTCGCCGAGGATTGAGACTTTCGCGCTCGTTTCGCTTGGAAGTATCAGCAAAGGCGTCGGCATTACAGCCGTGTCGCCTGCACAGGAAAATGCCAAGTCGCACCTTGCAAACCGCGTTGTACAAGGCAGTTACCTTTCCGAAAACGATGACGGCGTGCTGCTCGGCGAGGGCTTGGCAAAATATCTCAAAGCCTCTGTCGGCGATACTCTGGCGTTTATCGGTCAGGGACATTTCGGAGCGAGCGCGGCGGGACTGTTTCCCGTTCGCGGCATCCTGCATTTGGCAATAACCGAGATGGATAACAATCTCATTTATATGACATTAACAGCAGCTCAACAGTTTATTGACATGCCCGACGGTTACAGCGGAATTTTAATCGCGCTCAAAGACGACAAACTGTTGGATGAATCAATTGAAAAAGTGAGGGAAGTTGTTAACCGTCATTCCGGTTCTGATGAAAATCATATAAGTCGGAATCCCCATACGGATCAAGCCCCAAATGACGAACGGTACGAAGTCCTGAGTTGGCATTTCACGATGCGACGACTGCTTCAAACCGCCCAATCCGACAAGGCTTTCAGCAAAATAGTCCTGTTTATTCTTTACCTGATAGTCGGTTTTGGCATACTTGGGACGGTCATTATGCTGACCAACGAGCGCAAGCGCGAGTTTCGCACAATGATTTCGCTTGGGATGAGCCGTCGCCGACTTCAGGGCGTTGTGGCGCTCGAACTGTTGATCATGTCGCTCATCGGCGTGGTAGCGGGTTTGGCGCTCTCGTTTCCGGTAGCATATTTCTTCCACTCTCACCCGATAAAAATTACCGGCGAGTTGTCCAAAACCTTCCTTGATATGGGTATGGAGCCGCTTATCCCTTTCTCAATAGACGCTCAAATATTTATTATACAGATATTTACGGTATTAATATTAACGCTTCTTGCGATGATTTATCCCATGCGAAAAATCAAACGACTTAAATTAACAGAAAATTAAAATTATGGAATTATATAAATTGTCATGGAAAAATATCTGGCGCAACAAGACCCGTAGCGGCGTCATACTCGGAGCTATCGCATTGGGCTTGTTTGCAGGCACTTATCTGTCGGCGTTTATGACGGGATGGATGGTCGGGACGGTCAGGGACGAAATCAACACTAATATTTCGCACATCCAAATCCACGATACCGCTTTCGCCGCCAATAACGACATCAATGCCTGTTTTTTACGGCAGGACATTGAAACGACGCTCTCAAAGGTTTCTCCGGAATATGCTGTCGCCGCCACATATCGACTGAACATCAACGGGATGTTGTCGTCGGCAAACAATGCGGTCGGTGTGCAGGCAAACGGCGTAGATCCCGACGACGAAACGGCTGTTTCTACCGTTTGGCAGACAATTCCGGACTCCTTGGGCGCATTCTTGCCCGACGATGTGAAAATGCCCATCGTTATCAGTCAAAAAATCGCCGACAAACTGAAAATCCGCTTGCGTTCAAAAATCGTTTTTTCATTTCAGGATGCTGTCGGCGAGATGCAAACGATCTCATTTCGGGTATGCGGGATTTTCCGCACGGCAAACACCGCTTTCGACGAGAGTAACGTTTTTGTGCGCTATGACGATATTCTCGCCGTCACCGCCCTGCCCGAAGGCGCCGTGCATGTCGCGGCTATCCGTCTTGCCGATTCACAGACAGATTCACAGCAAGCCTCGTTGCCTTTAGAAAAAATTGAAGCGGTCGCCACGCAAATCAAAACATTATTTCCCGATTACGATGTAAAATCGTGGCGCGAACTCAATCCGGTGATTGCAATGAGTCTTGACTGGACAGACATAATGGCAACCGTCATCCTCGCCATCTTCCTCTTAGCGCTTGCTTTCGGCATTATCAACACGATGCTTATGGCGGTGTTGGAACGCACCCGCGAACTCGGAATGTTGCGTGCAATAGGCATGAGCCGCCGCAAGGTTTTCACGATGATAATGCTGGAGACCGTGTTTCTGACGCTTACAGGCAGCGTTGCAGGCGTAATTTTGGCGACTGCCATCCTCATTCCGTCCATACACAGCGGTATTGACCTCTCCCCGCTGATGGGCGACGTATTTGAAGATTACGGTTTTTCATCGCTAGTTTACCCGGCAATCAACATCGGAATGTTTGTCGAAATCCTGCTTCTCGTTATCGCGGCAGGCATCCTGTCCGCGATTTATCCCGCGCGTAAAGCGCTAAAATTAAATATTTTGGAATCAATCAGAAAATAATATGTCAAACATCATCATTACCAAAGATTTGCAAAAAATCTATCACGATACCGCATCCGAAGTGCGTGCGGTTGACGGCATTACGCTCGCTTTTCTGCAAGGCGAATTTACCGCTATCGTCGGACCGTCGGGTAGCGGTAAAACCACCCTCCTCAATCTTATCGGCGGCTTGGACACCCCCACGCAGGGGCAGATTGTCATTGACGGACAGGAAGTGTCGTCGCTTTCCGAAAAACAGATGACGGAGTTTCGCCTACACAATATTGGCTTTATCTTTCAGGCATACAACCTGATACCCGTTCTGACGGCAAAGGAAAATGTGTCGTTTGTCATGGAACTGCAAGGCAGACCGCGCGCCGAGATCGAGAGCCGGGCAATGGAACTTCTGAAAGCCGTCGGGCTGGAAGGGCGCGAAAACAGCCGTCCGGCTCAATTGTCGGGCGGACAGCAACAGCGCGTAGCAGTGGCGCGGGCTTTAGCGGCAAAACCGAAGTTTATCCTTGCCGACGAGCCTACCGCCAACCTCGACTCCAAATCTGCCGAAAACCTCCTCGAACTGATGCTCGAACTGAATCAAAAAGAAAACATCACCTTTCTCTTTTCCACTCACGACCAGCGTGTCGTGAACAAAGCGCGGCGGGTGATTGTGCTGGAAGACGGGAAAATAGCAGAATAGTTATTAGAGTCTATAGATTTATTGCGATGAAGAATATTGATAAAAAATATAGAAAAATTGTTTGGGGAATTGCATTTTCTATACTCTACACTCTAAACTCTATGCTCTATTCGCAAGTCATTGAGTTGAACGGCTACGTAAAAGAGATGCCGTCGTTCTATTTTATGCAAAACGAGATACCGCTTTCCGCGACCGAAACTATGCGGCAGACATGGTACAATCTCATACATAATCGCCTTAATTTCAAGATTAACGCCGCGGAAAACCTTACTTTCAACGTCGGAATGAGGAACAGATTTTTGTCCGGCGACTTTATCAGGAAAATACCTCAATATGCCGACGTGCTCGAAGTTGACAACGGACTTGTGAGTTTGTCAAGGAATATTTTCAACAAAGACGGTTCTTTATTAAACACCTCATTCGACCGCATCTACATCGACTACAGCCTTGATAATATGCAGATTAAACTCGGAAGGCAGCGTATCAACTGGGGGATCGGTTTGATTTGGAATCCCAACGATATTTTCAACGCTTTTTCTTATATTGATTTCGATTACGAAGAGCGTCCCGGAAGCGACGCCGTTTCCGTAACATGGTATCGTTCGGCCACTTCGTCGCTTGATATTGCAATAAAAGCCGATCGGAACCCGATAGATTCATCGTATCAATACACCGCTGCGGCGCGTTATTTTTTCAATGTCGAAAACTATGATTTTCAGTTTATTGCAGGCAAAAACAACAATGATTTGGTCGGCGGCTTCGGCTGGAGCGGCGCGATAAAAAACGTGTCGTTTCGCGGCGAAATGTCGGTTTTTGTCCCTGTCCGCGAAAGAAATATCGACGACAGGACAGCCCTCGTCGCAACCGTCGAAGCCGATTATACCTTTGACAATCAGCTTTATCTGCACGGGGCTACGCTTTTCAATTCCAACGGCAAGATGAATGTCGCCGAAGGGATGAACCTCTTTGCCACACAAAACGACCTGAGCGCCAAGAAATTATCTTACGGAAAGTTTGAGATATTCGGGCAGGCGGCATATCCTGTCAGCCCGATTTTCAATGTCGGCATGGCGGCGATGCTCAATCCCGTAGATTTATCGTCTTACCTCTCGCCCAACTTCACCCTCTCGCTTGCCGACAACCTCGAAATGATGCTCAACGCCCAACTTCTGCTCGGCAAACAAGGCGCCGAATACGCCGCAATTGGCAATATCTACGCC
>JAISUX010000004.1 GCA_031271805.1 Tannerella sp. | reverse complement strand
AGCGACGCGCGGCGGTGGGACGGCTATATGGGCGAACAGGTGCTGCCCGCGACAACGGCGCACGTCGTAATAGAAGAAGACTGCACCTACGACCTTGCTTCCGGCGCTGTGGCTTCCGTTACTGTTATGCCGCGGCGGGCGCTTACGGTTATGCCAAGTGCGTCTTTGACGATTTCCGATTCGTTGCGGCTTGTTTCGGGGGCTTCATTTGTGAATAAAGGGGCTGTTTCGGTGCCATTGTGTACTTATATAGATACACTGGCGGCGGGGCGTAACTGGTATCTTTCTTCGCCGGTGGCTTCTTGGGATTTCGCTTCGGCGTTTTCGCCTGCCGGTACGCCGGGTGGGGCGCTGTTAGTTACAGAAACTTACTCTGAACCGACGCACGCTTGGCAGCAAATTACTTCTGCCCCTGACGCAGGCGTGGGGATGGTTATTCAGTCGGAAACGCAGCCGTTAGCGGTAGCATTTGCCGGCGGGTTGTCGTTTAGCGACATTACCGTGCCGCTTACAAATACTTCTACTGATATTAAGCAGGGCTTCAACCTTGTGGGTAACCCGTTCCCGTCTTACTGGCGGCTGACGGGCAAAACGGTGGCTGCGGCCGGGATTTATTCCACGATGTGGTATCGGACATATACTCCGACATTAGGTTACGAATATGTCGCTTACAATGCTAATAGTACTGTTGCGGCTGCGCCTGGATGGGAGAATGCCTCTACTTCCGCCGAGTTGGGATATATACCACCTATGCAGGCTTTTTGGGTGCGGCTTATGCCTGCTAATGATTCGGGGACTTTTACTTTCGATTACGCTTCAGTTGAAGCTACCGGTAGCGGCAACCGCCTGCGGGCTGCTTCATATACAGAATTACAGAATTTGCAGGATTTACAGGTTGATGATTTACAGGATTTTGTAGGTACACCGTCATTGCGAGAGACGAAGCAATCTGCTGAAGATGAAGATACTCCGCCGGTGATTGACGTCCTTGTTCGTTTAGACGTCGCGAAAATCGACACTACGGGCGTTGACCAGATGGTGATTTATGCCACTAAGAACGCCAAACCGGATTTTGACGACTTCGACAGCGAAAAAATGACCGACGGCGGCGACAGGATACGGATCTACACCAAAGCAACCGACTTATTATCAACAGGTAAAACCCTTGAAAGGGAACTATGTATAGACGGCAGGCCGGCTATCAAAGTCGGCGACGTTATTCCGCTCGTCTTCTGGGCGGCATACGCAGGTGAATTTATGCTCAAATCATCCGAACAGCGTGGATGTGGCGATATTGCTGTCTGGCTCGTTGATAAACTTGCTAATAAGGAATTTAAACTCAACAGCGGCGGCATCTATTATTTCTCATCGCGTAGCGGCGAGATTGCGGACAGGTTTACCCTTGAGTTCCGTACCGCGCCGGTTGGTAATGAAGTAGTTATGCCCGATGAGTCTTTCTTTGCATGGAGCAGTGCGCCGGGCGTTATCTCAGTTCGTGGGACTTCGGCGGGCGAAAAGGTCGAGGTGTTTAATGTGCTGGGACGGCTGATACGGACGTCTTCCGAGATTGACAGAATTACAGGATTTGCAGAATTTACAGGTCTTGAACGCGGGATTTATTTTGTGCGCTGCAAAGGGGAAAGTGTTAAAGTTGTTGTTGGATATTAGATTATAATAAGTATTTCCGCCAGTAATAGTGGACGGGTTCGGGCGCTTGGAAGCCTATTTTGCGGTAGAGATGTTGTGCTACGGGGTTGTCTTCGCGGACTTCGAGTGTTATGCGGCTTGCATTGATTCTTTTTGCGATTCCGACAACGCTTTCGAGAAGTTGCCGTCCGACCCCTTTGCCTCGATATTCCTTTAGGGTGATGATGTCATGGATGTTTATCATCGGGCGTACCGTGAAGGTAGAAAAATTTTCGAAAGCGATTAACATACCACAGTATTCGCCGCACATCTTGGCAAGCAATAGTATTGTTTTCGGATGCTCTCCGAGGGCATCGACCAAATTGCGTTGGCGCGCTTCGGTGAGCAGTTCGCCACCGCCCATTTCGTCGGCAATATAAGCATTAATAAGCATCCCGACAGCTTCGCGGTCGGCAGGATTCGAGTAATCGCACTCACGGATAGATATTTCAGTTCCTTTCATTTGAGAGATGTTTGAAATCTTGTGGGTTGAGTTCGTATTTATTGATGCGAAGGCCAAGGATACGTTCGGTTACTCCGAGTTGGGTTGCGGCCTTCGAAATATTACCTTTCGTCAGTATAAGAGCATCTTTAATCATCTGTTTTTCAACTTTTCCAAGAACGGTGTCCAATGAACCTTTCTTGACCGAATCAGTTGAAAAAGCGGTCTGTAATGTTGGGGGCAAGTTGTAGGAATGGATTACGTTGTCGGTGCTCAATATCATCGAACGTTCAATGACATTCTCCAGTTCGCGGATATTTCCCGGCCAGTGATAGACCATAATGAGGTCGAGCGCTCCGCCGGTTATTCGCTTTATACCCATGCCGTTACGCTTGTTAAGTTTATCGATGAAATGGTCGATAAGGATAGGTATGTCGGCTCGTCGTTCGCGAAGGGCGGGGACGTATATCGGGAAGACGTTGATACGATAGTAGAAGTCTTCGCGAAATTCGCCGCGGCGTATCATATCCTCAAGGTTCTTATTCGTCGCTGTTATTACGCGGACGTCGATGTCGATTGTGCGGTTACCGCCGACGCGCTCTATCTGCCGTTGTTGGATGACGCGAAGCAGTTTGACCTGTATTGAGAGGGGGACGTCGCCTATCTCATCGAGGAAGATTGTGCCTCCGTCGGCGGCCTCGAAGCGTCCGATGTAGCGGTCGCTGGCGCCGGTGAACGAACCCTTCTCGTGACCGAATAACTCGCTCTCTATCAGCGATTCGGATAGCGCCGAGCAGTTGACTTTTATAAATGGTTTTGAAGCGCGGGGGCTTGCGTTGTGGATTGCTTCGGCGATTAACTCCTTGCCGACGCCGCTCTCGCCGCGTATCATGACGGTGCTGTTCGTTGGGGATACACGCTCGATCAACGAATAGAGGTCGTGCATCAGCGACGAGTTACCGACGATATTGTCGGGACGGAAGCCCTTATCGCCCTTCAGCCGTTTGTTCTCTTTACGCAGTTCGTCGAGTTCCTCGATCTGTTTGCGGCGTATCGACAGGTTACGTCTTATCAGTAATCCTATGATTGACAAGAATTTAATGTCGGCCGAGAAGTCATTAAGTTTAGGGTGGACTTTATGTATGCTCAAGGTGCCGATGGTCTCGTTTTTGTCGATTATCGGGACGCAAAGGAAAGCCATAGGATCATCGCCGACAGTCGAATTGACGCCGATTTTGTTCAGAAAGCGATCGCTCTTCGAGATGTCGGGTATGACTATCGGCTTTTCGGTGCGCACCACTTCGCCGATTATGCCTTCGCCTATCTTGTAGATGCCTTTCTTTTTTTCTTCATCGGTCAGACCGTAGGCCGAGCCGATCATTATCCTGTCATCGTTACGATCGACAATCGTAATGAAACAATATTGGGCGTTCAGGTACTTGCAAAGTTCTCCCAGGACAGCCTCCAAATCCTTGTGTAAATCAGCGCTGTGAGCGATTTCACTGCTGATGCTCATAAGGAAAGACAAGTCGGAATCCGCATAGCAAACCCGTTTATATTTATCGCAAAACATACCTCTTTAATATTTAATGACGGCGCAAAAGTAAGTAAAAAATTTCATATATAGCCAAAAAAGATTGTAAAAATATCATAATGTAGCTATATCGTGGCATTTAGTGGAAATATTTCGCGCAAATCGGCGTATTTTATTGCATAATGACAGAGGGCAACAAGGCGAGGATTTCTTGAGAACTGACATTACGTCGGTGTTTTAAGGATATTTCCGATATTTTGGTTTGTAATTCTTTAATTTCCCGGTCGTTAATGGAGATATTATGCTGTTCGAGGAAGTTCTTCAATACTCCGAGGCCGGAATGTTGTCCGAAGAGGGTGAGAAAGTTTTCGCGGCCTACTTTGCTGCCGACGAAAGGCTGATAGGCGAGGGGGTCATTTATAGTCGCTTTTGCGTGGATGCCGGATTCGTGGCTGAACGCCATAGCGCCTACTATGGGTTTGGCGATGTGGATAGGGCGGTTGGACGTCTCGGATACATAGTTGCATAAAGCGGATAAAAGCGAGATATTATATCCGTTTTTAACTGCTGTTGAGGTAGATAAGGCCATCAGGACTTCTTCGAGGGCGGCGTTACCTGCGCGTTCGCCGAGGCCGTTGACGGTCAGGCTTACGGCTTCGGCGCCGGATTGCAATGCTGTGACGGCGTTAGCTGTAGCCATCCCCAAGTCGTTATGAGCGTGGAAGTCGATTTCGAGCTTTGGAGCGATAGACTTGACTTGTTTGACTAAGGACATTACGGAGATAGGGTTCAGGATGCCTACGGTGTCGGCGAGACGGATGCGGAAAATGTGCAACGAATCGGCCATGCGGACGAATTTTTCGAGATCTTCAGTACTACAACGTGCGGCGTCCTGTGCACCTATACTCACGTATTTGAAGTAGCGTCGGGCATGTTCGACTGTTTCGGGGAGGCGGTCGAAAACCCATGCCGTATCTTTGTCCATTGCCCTCAGTTGGATGTCGGAAAGAGGGAAGGCAATGTGTATGGCTTCGGCCTCTGAGCGGGCAGCCTGCTCGATGTCGGTATTCAAAGCGCGGCTCCACACGATAATCCGTGATTTTAAACGCAAACGCACTATAGCGCGGATGACTCCTATTGTATCCGCACCCATGGCGGGAATGCCGGCCTCGATTTCCTCAATGCCGACGTCGTCGAGCATCTGTGCAATGCGCAACTTCTCGTTGTGTCCAAAGTAAACTCCCGGCGCTTGCTCGCCATCACGTAATGTCGTGTCAATCAGCCGTATCAACCTTAAGCGATTAGATATTCCGTCTTCGCTTCACCGTTTTCGAGGGCGTCAAGGATGTCGTCGATTTTGTCCTTATTGACACCTCCGTACCAATAATTATTGGGTTGTACGACCATTATCGGGCCTTGGCTGCATACGCTAAGGCAGGCAGTTGTGGTCACGACGGCGTCTATGCCGCGGTCGGCGCACTCTTCGGTTATGTACTGCACCAGCGAGGTCGCTCCCTGTTTGTTACATGCGCCTTGCGCATCTCCGGCTACTCTGTACGAATTGCATACGAGTATCATGTAATCCGGCTTCTTCATTTCTGAATCCTCCTTTTTTTAATTAGACAATAATAATTTTTATTTAACTGTAAATCGTTTATCTATCCACATCCTGTTCCTGTGCCACGGCAACTTTCGCCGCAGCGTGTAAAGTCGCTTCGGCAGAGGGTGCGTATCGGCAGGTTGAGATATACCGCATCGAGGCCGGCGTCTATCAACCCGCTCATTTGGATGACCTTGATGCCGTTGGATTGCAGGACTTTCATGGGTGATTGTCCTATGCCGCCGACGAGGATGGCTTGGCAATCGACTAAGGTTTTTTCGGCGAGTTCTTTCCAGCGGTCGAATCCGCCGCCTTCGGGGGGTGCGTTGCGGGTCTCGACGAAGTGATAACCGTTGCGCGACTGCTCGAAAACGTATATCTTACGTGCTTCGCCGAGGTGCAGGTTGACGAGTAATCCTTCGTTGCTTGCTGCGGCGACACGTGTCCGTCCCTCGCCCCTGTTGACTACCATATTCGAGAACTGGCCGATCATGCTCATCGCTTCTTCGCTGTCGTGCCCGAGCAGTCCGGCGGCGTCGGCGCGGCAACGGGCGCAGTGGGTCATCGGCGTGATATACGCGGATATTTTCGTTCGCAAGGCTTTCATCTTGTCCTTATCAGGCTCGCCGAGGAATTGGAAATCGGTGTTCTCGGTTGGGTACATCGGGATGCAATTCATCGTGTCGGCGCCGAGTGATGCGACTTTACGCGCTATTTCCTCCGTTTCGCCATCGTTAATGCCATTGCAAACTACGGTGTTTATCTTAACTGTAATTCCCTTATTTTTAAGCAATTCTATGCATTTAAGCTGTTGTTCGAGTAGGATTGCGCCGCCTTCTTCACCCCGAAAGACACGACGATTGAAGCGTACCCAACGGTAGATTTTCGCGAGTGTCGTTGGGCGTAATGAATTGATTGTGAGTGTCACATGTGATATGCCGAGTTCTGCTATTTCGTCGATATAAGGTGCAAGTTCGAGGCCATTTGTCGATATGCAGAAAAGCATTTCCGGAAATTCTGCTTTTATCAGGCGTAGAGTTTGCATCGTTTCGTCTGGATTGGCAAAAGGGTCGCCCGGTCCTGCTATGCCTATAACGCTGATATTAGGCATTTTAGGCGTCAAGGATTTGAGATAGTGGACGGCTTGGAGCGGTGAAAGGACAGTGCTTGTCACCCCCGGACGACTCTCGTTCGGGCAGTCGTACTTGCGGTTGCAATAGTTGCATTGTATATTGCATTTCGGCGCAACAGGCAGATGTACGCGGGCGTATTTCGTTTTTGCTTCGAGGTTGAAGCAGGGATGGCGTTCCGGATGTACGGTCGTACTTGACTGCTGCGTTCCGAGTAATTCTTCTAAGGATAATTTATGCATAGTCTTCTGATTTACATGTATTTATATGCTATGGATGATTTTCGCTGTTTGTCGTCGAGCAGGGCGTTGACAATTTGTTCGAAGAGGATGGTCGCGCCTTCGTAACAGAGCGTTTTTTGGTGCTGCGCTCCGATGCGGTCATGAATTGGGAAGCCGCATCTTATAAGCGGGATATCCAATTTGCGGGCGATATAATAGCCTTTACTGTTGCCGAGCATCAGGTCGGGTTTGAGGTCGGGGGTGAGTGCATTGATCGTCGTTTCGAGTTGCTCGAAGGTTATGCCTTCGCCGACGATGCAATCCGCAGGGAAGAGGTCGCCGAGAGTAGATTTCAGGGCGTCGTGGAGTGTCCCGCTTTCGCATCCTGATGCTATCATCACAGGTTTGACGCCTATTTCGGTGAGGAAAGACGCCATGCCGATTACAAAATCCGGCTCTCCGTAAACGACAGCGCGTTTGTTCGAGACATACTTGTGGCCGTCAATGTAGAGATCGACAAGTCGGCCGCGCTGCTTACGGTATTTGTCGGGTATGGGGTGACCGGAAATTTCCGCCAGGCGGGCGAAAAATTTGTCCGTCTCATTAATGCCGACAGGCAGTCCGAGGCGGTAATTCACGACGTCGAATTGTTCTTCGAGATATGCGCCGACGAGGCTTCCGATCAGTCCAAATTCTATTGAGAGCATTGCCGAGCCGCTGCGTTGCAGTTCTTCGACGGTCGTTCCGCCGTCGGGGATGCGGTGATAGGTGTCCCACGAAGTACTGTCGAGGGTATCGGAATAATCGGGGAAAATCATTGTTTTGATGCCGAAATCAGCCGTTATTTCTTTCAACTGTCGTATATCTTCGGGCGAGATGAAGTTTGAGAACAGGTTGATGTGGCGTCCAACCTTACCTTCACCTCTCGCGAGGGCTTTGACGGCGGCAAGGACAGCCTTGTGAAAGCCTTCGTAGTGAGTGCCGGAGTAACTTGGCGTCGAGGCGTATAGCATTTCAGGCATGTCGGGCATATCGTCGGCATGAATAGCTTGATATTCACTGATAAGTCGCGGCACGTCCTCGCCGATAGTTTCGCTCAGGCAGGTGCTTGCGATTGCTATGACTTTAGGGTGGTATTGGCTGATGATGTTGTTGATGCCGTTATTGAAATTGCGGTTGCCGCCGAAAATAGTTGTCTCCTCGCTGAAATTCGACGAAGCGATATCCATAGGTTCGCGGAAATGGCTGATCAGGTAACGACGGATATAAGTCGCGCATCCCTGCGAGCCGTGCAACATCGGCAATACGCCCTCAATGCCCTTGAAAGCTACGCATGCTCCCAAAGGGGCGCACTGTTTGCAGGCATTGCAGGACGACGGGAAACTGCCTGACGGCGATAGCATTTTGTCCGTAAACTCGTCTGCGAGTAATTCGTTTGTGAATAAATGAGCCATGAATCAATTCTTTTCGTTGTGTCGTTCTACAAACCGCCATACCGGGCTTGAAACCGTGTCATATACTTCGCGGGCGAAGTTCAGCATCCCTTCGTAGCCTGCTAAGGCTAATTTGCGCTCGTGATTGTGGTCGCAGAAGCCTATGCCTAATTTATAGGCTATGGGTCGTTCCTTGACGCCGCCGATGAACAGGTCGGCGCCGGTCTGTTTGACAAACTCCGACAGTTCGACAGGATTGGAATCGTCCACAAGTATGCATCCGTCGTCGCAAATCTCTTTTAGCAGTTTGTAATCGTCGCTATTGCCCGTTTGCGTGCCGGCGATTACGGTTTTTATTCCTATGAGTCTCAGTGCTTTAACTAACGAGATGGCCTTGAATGCCCCGCCGACGTAGATTGCGGCTTTTTTCCCCTGCAAAGCCTTCTTGTAAGGTTCGAGCGCAGGCAAAAGCTTTGTCAATTCGTCTTTTACAAGTTCCCGCGCCTTGTCCATAATCGTCGAATCGTTAAAAAATTTCGCCACCTCATAAAGTGCGTCCGACATATCCTCGATTCCGAAATAAGAAACCTTAATGAAAGGCACTCCATAACGTTCTTTCATCGTTTTTGCAAGATGAATCATTGACCCGGAGCATTGAACGACGTTCAAGGCCGCCTTGTGAGCGTTGCGTATGTCGTTGATTCGTCCGTCGCCGGTTACCGACGCGACGATTTGTACGCCCATGCGCCGGTAGTAGTCGGCGAGAATCCACAGTTCGCCCGCTAGGTTGAAATCGCCGAGTATGTTGATGGCGAACGGCGATACGGGCTTGGAACTGTCGGTGCCGACGAGTGTCGCCAAAGCGTCGCAGGCGATCTTGTATCCGTCCTTTTTCGTGCCCTGGAAGCCTTCCGACATGACGGGAATTACCGGGATGCCTTTTTTAGCCTCCATCTGTCGGCATACCGACTGCACGTCGTCGCCTATTACCCCGACAATGCAGGTGGAATAGACAAAAGCTGCTTTAGGATGGTGTTTATCAATCAGTTCGTCGAGAGCGCGATACAATTGTTTTTCGCCTCCGAAGATGACATGCCGTTCGCGAAGGTCGGTCGAGAAGCTGTTACGGTGCAGTTCCGGCCCCGACGACATCGCCCCGCGAATATCCCATGTGTAGGCGGCGCAACCGATAGGTCCGTGAACGAGATGCAGCGCGTCGGCAACCGGATAGAGCACCACCCGCGACCCGCAAAAGACGCATGCACGCTGGCTGACGGAACCGGCCAAACTCGGTTTCCCGCCTTCCAATTCTGCCGTGTCGCGTCCTTTCGTGACGATCTGGCTTGCTCTCTCCTTCAGAAAAAATGACATATCGTTACATCTGTAGTTCAACCTTTTCTTCCGGACAGTTAGAATCCAGATGATCAAGGATTTTATCTAAGATACGGTGGGCGATATTCGTGGCTCCGACGTAGCCGACGAACGGGAAGTAATTGTTTCCCGGACGGTCGATTACAGGAAAACCGAGGCGAATGAAAGGGATATTTTCGTCGCGGGCGATGTACTTGCCGTAAGTGTTTCCTATCAGCAAGTCCACAGGTTCCTGCTTTATCCATTGGTGTAGTTGGAACATATCGGCTCGTTCGCCGCTCTTGTATTTGGCTTCGGGGATGCGTTCCGAGAGCATTTCCTCCATTGATTCGTCGAAATGCTTACCCGGCGTTCCTGTGATGATATAGACAGGGCGCATGTCCAAGGTGAGCAGAAATTCGGTCAGCGGGATAAGCGTGTCGGGATCGCCGAAAAGAGCTACCCGTTTGCCGTAGAAATACTTCGAGTTGTCGGCGATAAGGTCAACCAAACGTCCGCGTTCCTCTGTGATAGCGTCGGGGACAGGGACATTGGCATGGCGGCTCAACGACACGATGAAGCGGTCGGTAGCCTTCAAGCCGATAGGGATTTCCGTCACTTCAAAGCGGACGCGGCACTTGTTTTCGAGTTTGACGCAGGCATCCTCCGTCGAGTATGCGCCGAGGCCGATTGTGAACTTGCTGTCGCCTGTTGCCGTGATGTCCTGAAGCGTCGTGCCGCCGGCAGGATACATCTGGAACTTGCCTGTCATCGGCCCGTCGAGCACGCCAGACATGTCGGGGAACAGGATTATCCGCGCTTCCATGAGCGCCGCTAATCGTTTCAGTTCGCGCATATCGGCGGGTTCCATCCATCCTGCGATAAGGTTGACTACATTTTTCTTACGCGGTGTAGCGGTCGAGAAAAATTTCACGAAAGCCGACAGTTGATTCGAATATCCGGTGATATGCGTTCCGACGTAACTCGGTGTGTTGCAATATATTACAGATTTTCCGTCGGGCACCTTACCTTCTTCTTTGGCTTTCGAGATGATCTGGGTCATGTCGTCGCCTATTGTTTCCGAGAGGCAAGTGGTGTGAACGGCGATGATATCCGGATCATAGACCGTAAAGATGGTTTCGATAGCCGAGACGAGGTTCGACGAGCCTCCGAAGACCGATGAGCCTTCCGAGAACGAACTCGTTGCGGCCATGACCGGTTCTTTGAAATGGCGTGTGAGGGCGCTACGGTGATACGAGCAGCAGCCTTGTGAGCCGTGGCTGTGCGGCAGGCAGCCGTGAAGTCCGAGCGCCGCATACATGGCGCCAACAGGTTGGCATGTCTTGGCGGGATTGATAGTCAATCCCTTACGCTCATAATTTGTGATTGGGGTGTGTCTGAGTAACATAACTATATTTTATTTTTTTATTAATACATTGAACCTCAACCTCAGTATGCAAATGTCGCTTCGATATAATCTTCCGATTCCCAGGGGGCTTTTATCTCGTGCCATATTGAGGCGCCTGTTATCATTGCGATGTCTTTATAGAAGTTTATCGCGCCGTTGAACCCGGCGTAAGGGCCGCCCGAATCGTAGTTGTGTAATTGCTTCATCGGGATTCCCATCTTCTGAGCGACAAATTTCTCTTTGATGCCGGCGCAGAAGACGTCGGGATGATACTTCGCGATGAGCTGATCCATCTCGTGATGGCTCAAGTCGTCGATAACCAACATACCCTTTTTCATTTGCTGCATAAGGCCGTGATACTCATTAAATTCCATGCCTTCGGCTTCGAGGTCTTTCAGCTCCTTTTCCGTCTTGCGGGGGTTATAGCGTGTGGCATCCTTTGTGACGGTAATCTCCTCAATATTACGGCTGTCGGCGTCGATCTGGATTGTCGGGATTACCCGGCGTCCTTCGTAGTCGTCGCGATGGCCGAACTCATAACCGGCGGCGACGGTTGTCATGCCGAGTTCTTCGAACAAATCCTGATAGTGGTGTGCCCGTGAACCTCCGACGAAGAGCATTGCCGTCTTGCCGACCGTCCGCTTGCGAGCTTCCTCAAGGGCGGCTTTGACCGGTATCATTTCCTCGGCTATGACCTCTTCGACGCGATCTTTCAGCTCTTGGTCGCCGAAATACTGTGCGATTTTCCTCAACATCTTGGCCGTCGAGTTGCCGCCTATCGGTTGTACTTTTATCCAGGGTATTCCGAAAGCTGTTTCCATCATTTCTGCGACGTAATTGATTGAACGATGGCACATTACCATATTCAAGTCGGCGGTATGGGCGTTCTCGAATTTCTGTACGGTTGAGTTACCGCTGAAAGTGGCGATGAGGTTGATTCCACATTTTTCGAAGATACGTTCCAACTCGAAGGCATCGCCACCGATGTTGTATTCGCCGAGCAGGTTGACGCGGTATTTTAGTGAGCCGCGCACGGTGTCGTCCCTGCCGATGAGGTGCTTAAACAAGCCGTTGTTGGCGATATGGTGGCCTGCGGACTGTGATACGCCCCTGTATCCTTCGCATGAGAAGCCGAAGATATTGACGCCGTTGCCGAGTTCTTCCATCATGTGTCGCGCCACCCGATGCACATCGTCGCCGATAAGTCCGACCGGGCAGGTCGAGAATATTGCTATAGCTCGTGGGTGGAACAGTTCGTAAGCATCGCGTATGGCCTCTTTCAATTTTTCCTCGCCGCCGAAGACAATGTTCGAATCCTGCATATCGGTCGAAAAGGCATACATGATGAAGTTCGAATCGTTCTCGTCAACCGGCATAGTCTGGTTGCGGCGTGTGAGCCATGCGTAGAAACTGCAGCCTATCGGGCCGTGTACGATATTTACTATGTCGCGCGTCGGTCCGAGCACAACGCCTTTGCAGCCTGCATAAGTACAGCCGCGTTGCGTAATGATACCCGGTATAGTTCGCACATTGGCCTGAATTTCAGGGCGTTCTTCGGGATCGTTGATCACCATGGACTTTGCCCTTTTCTTTGCCACTTTCTTGGGATACTTGGTAATAACCTCATCCCTAAATTCCTTCAACTCGGCCACAAAAGCCGTGTCGTCCAATAAATCAGTCATAAATTTGTAACGATAATGTTAAATTAGAAAATCAATCCAATGTGGCGTCTCCCGATTCTCCGGTATGTACGCCGTAAGAGCCGAGAGCTTCGACGACGAAAATCTTGCCGTCGCCGCTTTTGCCTGTTTGATTAGTTTTGATGATAGTCTCGACAGCCAGATCCTTTTTCTCGTCCGTGACAACAAGCGTGATCATGCGCTTTGATTTCAGTCGCGGATAATCGGGGATAAATTCTAAGGCTTCGGCAACCGACTTAGCTTCGGCTTCGCGGATACGTTCCAGGTCGCCGTGACCTTGGCCGCGCCCAAGTACCGGCATTGCCGTAAACGACGGCAGTCCCGCATCGGCTAATGCCTGCTTGGTATCGCCCATCTTGGCGATTCGTATGATGGCTAAAATCAGTTTCATAACCTCATTCTTTTTTACCACTTGAGATGGTGTGAGTTTCCACTATCGGCGTGATGAAAATCTTGCCGTCGCCGGCTTGCCCTTTAGGAACCGACCGCGCTGAGGAGATGATCGTTTCGACCACAAAATCCTTGTCTTTCTCGTTTATCGCAATGATTAACAGGTCTTTAGGCAACTCATCGTAAGTGACGTTGCCAACCTTGAGACCACGTTGCTTGCCTCGTCCGAAGACCGAAATCTTCGTTACCGCAGGAAATCCGGCGTTGAATAAGTCCTTCATTACTACCGGTGATTTTTCCGGCCTTACTATTGCTCTGATTAGTAACATATTATAACTATATAAATCTGAATAATTCCATTGAAATCACAATCCGGACTAATTCATTATTCCGAAACCAATCAGCAGATCCTCAAGTTCTTGAATCGAGAGTGGGGTAGGGATAACGTGCATCTTGTTCTCGTCGATTTTTTTGGCGAGCGTACGGTATTCATTGGCCTGAGAATGTTCGGGCGCAAAGTCGATGACCGTTTTGCGGTTGATTTCGGCGTGTTGAACCATGTTGTCGCGGGGCACGAAATGTATCATCTGTGTGCCGAGCCGCTTAGCAAATTCTTCAATCATATTCGCCTCGTTATCAACCTTGCGGGAGTTGCAAATCAGCCCGCCGAGTCTCACTTCGCCGACTTTGCCGAACTTTGCGATAGACTTGCAGATGTTGTTGGCCGCATACATAGCCATCATCTCGCCCGAACAGACGATATAGACCTCCTGCGCCTTACCGTCGCGGATTGGCATTGCAAATCCTCCGCAAACAACGTCGCCAAGCACATCATAGAAAACATAGTCCAACTCCTTGTCGTCGTCGTAGGCTCCGAGTTGCTCAAGCAAGTTTATCGAAGTGATAATACCTCGACCTGCGCAGCCGACGCCCGGTTCTGGACCGCCCGATTCGACGCAGTTAGTACTCTGAAAGCCCTGTTTCATAACATCTTCCAATTCAACATCTTCGCCTTCGTCGCGCAAGGTGTCGAGCACCGTCTTCTGCGCCAAACCATGTAGCAACAGTCGTGTTGAATCAGCTTTCGGGTCACACCCGACTACCATAACTTTTCGTCCCATTTCGGCCAATCCGGCCACAGTATTCTGGGTAGTTGTCGATTTTCCAATACCCCCCTTACCGTAAATAGCAATCTTTCTCATAAACTAATACCTATTAAAACGTGAATAATATTTGTCTTTGCGAAATAATAGGCAAAGCCCGTGCCAAACGATATTTATGGTGAAATAAAATATTTATAAAATATTGATATTAAGGATATTAAATGCCAAGACCGTTATAAATAAAATTTTATAATGCCCTAAAAATATACCCCAAAAATGTAGAATAAAATCCTGTTTTCTACATAATTGTAGAAATTACACTTAAAAAAAGCAATCGTCCAAATCAGCCTCGAAATTTTTCAGAAATTCGTGCAACCGTTCGTCCATTTGCAGATATTTTCCGACGAGCATCAAGCCGTATTTCGTCAGTGTCGCCCCGCCGCCGTTGCTTCCTCCGCGCTGTCTGACGACAACCGGCAATGGCGACAGTGCGTTTATTTCCTTGATGTATGTCCACGCCATCTGGTATGAGATACGCATCTCTTTCGATGCGGCAAGAATCGAGCCGGTCGAACGTATCTGTTTCAACAACTCTATCCTCCTGTTGTTAAGGAACACATTTCCGCCTTTGGAGATTTCCATCCTGGCGCCAATTTCAAAAGCTTTGTGCATAGTTGTATTCTTTTTGTTATTTTGCGATCCGATTTACGACAACGGCTATTGCGCCGTCGCCGGTGACGTTACAAGCGGTGCCGAAACTGTCCATTGCTATGTAGAGGGCAATCATTAGCGCTTGCAATGTTTCGCTGAAGTTCAACATGCTGCCTAGCAGGCCTAGAGCCGCCATTATAGCGCCTCCGGGGACTCCGGGAGCCGCTACCATTGTGATGCCGAGCATCAGTATGAAGCCGACGAATTGTCCTGTCGTCACCACTTCGCCGGTCATCAGGATTATCGCCATTGCGCAGGCTACTATTTTCATCGTACTGCCGGCGAGGTGTATGGTTGCGCAAAGTGGCACCGTGAAGACGGCAATATTCTCGCGGACGCCATTCTTCAAGACCTGACGCAGTGTGACTGGGATTGTCGCCGCCGACGATTGCGTACCGAGGGCGGTCAGGTAGGCGGGAAGCATATTTTTAAGCATTACGAACGGGTTTTTGCGCCCTATTATTCCGGCAAGCGTGAACTGTATTAGCAGCAGGACGATGTGAAGGACGAAAATCACAACGATAACCTTAAGGAACATCACGATAATCGTTGCCACTTGCCCGCTGACGGTTATGTTGAGGAAGATACCGAAGATATGCAACGGCAGCAGTGGGATGATAACCGATTCTATCAGGCGCATGATGATGTCGCGGAAATCTATGAAACAGTTTTGAAGCGCCGTCCCTTTGATTGCCGAGATGCCTAAACCGACTACGAAAGCGAGTAACAGTGAGGTCATTATGTCCATCAATGGCGGCATTGCGACCGTAAAGAAGGGCTTGAGCATCAGGCTTTCGGGATTTTCCAAGGTCATGAGTTCGGCGCTGGGTGCGATGATCTTTGGGAAAACGGCCACTCCGGTGAAGTAGGTGAAGAACCCGGAGAAAATTGTCGAGCCGTATGCTATTAATGCGGTTATTATCAGGAGCTTCCCGGCTCCTTTGCCTAACTCGCCTATTGCCGGCGCCACTAATCCTAATATTATCAGCGGAATAGCGAACGAAAGGAAATTGCCGAACAGCGAGTTGAACGTCACGAATATCCGCGCCACGCCCGACGGTAGCACCTGACCCAACAATATTCCGCACGCAATTGATATTGCTACCCATCCCAAGAGGGAAATCTTTAATTTATGTTTCATAATCGGAGTGTTTTAATCTTTTAATATTAAATCCTAAAATCGCTACTACGATAGTAGTAAGCGGGCTAATCAGGTTGAAGAAGCTGAACGGCAGGTATGTCAGCGTCGGAATCCCGAGCACCGTAGCCTGCGTCATTCCGCAAGTGTTCCAGGGGACGAGAGGCGAGGTTACGGTGACGCTGTCTTCCGTCGTGCGACTTAACAGGCGGCTCTCGTAACCCTTCTTAGTATAGACTTTCTTGTACATGTCGCCGGTCAGGATTATCGACAAATATTGGTCGCCGGTACATATATTAAAGAAAATTCCCGAGAAGACCGTCGAAGCGACCATCCCGACTCTATTCCCCATCAGCTTGATTATATGCGCTACGATACTGCCCAGCATCCCACTGCCGGTCATCACGCCTCCGAAGCACATAGCACAGATAATCAGCCAGATAGTATTCATCATGCCTGCCATTCCGCGTGTTGAAACCAAGTCGTTGAGGGTGGCGTTACCTGTCTCTATGCCTGTGTTGCCATAGACCGAGATCATCAGCCCTTTGAACTGCGCCTCAATGCCCTCGATACCCTCGCCCGCAATCTTTTGCAGCAGGTCTCCTTGAAAGATCAGCGCAAAAATACAGGCTAAAAAGCATGAAATAAACAGCGTTATCAGCGATGGCGCTTTCTTTATGATGAACGCTATCATCACACATGGCACAATCAGCAGCCATGGTGAAATAGTGAAAGTCCCCGCCAGCCGCTCCGAAAACGCACCCACTTCGTCGGTCAGCGTCGTCTCAAGCGAGAATCCCGCGACGGTATAAATCACAAGTGCGATTGTAACGGAAGGAATAGTGGTAATCATCATGTATCTAATATGCACGAACAGAGGTGTTTCCGTCACTGCCGAGGCGAGAATAGTTGTGTCCGAAAGCGGCGAAATCTTATCTCCGAAGTATGCCCCCGAAATTATCGCCCCGCCGATCCATCCGGGAGAAAATCCCTGCGCCATACCTATTCCCGACAGTGCGATACCGATAGTCGCTACCGTAGTCCACGAACTGCCGGTTATGACCGATACAATGGCGCAAATGATGCAAGTCGTTGCGAGATAATAATCCGGGTTGATAATCTTTAGGCCATAGTAAATCAGTGTCGGGATAATCCCGCTGACCATCCATATTCCCGAAAGCGCCCCGATCATCAGCAGTATCAGTAGCGCCGTCGCCACTCCCGTGATATTATTGATAATCGCCTGTTCGAGTTCTTTCCACCGTCGCCCGCAGCAAGTCGTCGAAATGAGCACACAAATCGCCGTCGAGACAATCAGCACTATCTGACTTGCCCCGCCGAGTGTATCGCTGCCGAAAATCCTGACTGCTACCGCCAAAAGCCCCACTAACACTACGATCGGGATTAGTGATAACCACAACGGAGGCATCTTTTTTAACGTATCTTCCATTAAAAAATACAACTTATCAGGGGCAAACATAGTAAATTTTTTTCATAAAAGTTGCTATATCCGAAAAATATTGTAAATTTGCCACAAAATTTAAGAATTCATGGAAAAGAAGAAGAACATAACAGATGCCGCAAAAATTTTTCGCGATAACTTTGAGGAAATATATGTCTCAAACTATCGAGGCATGGTAAGGTTTGCCAAAGAATTTGTCGGAAATAGGGAAGATGCGGAAAATATTGTCCAAGACGCATTTACCGATATATGGGAAACAGGAAGCAAGGCCTTATACGAAAAAAATCATATCCTCGGCCTGTTGTTTACCTCAATAAAAAATAGATGTATAGATTTGTTGCGCCATAATATTATTGTACGTGAGGTTGAAAATCTCATGCAGGAAGAGTTTCGCAGGGATATGAAAATGAAATTCGATACGCTCGAAGCTTTCGACCGAGATTTGTTTATGTCGGACGAACGCATTGATGAAATCATAAACAATTCTATAAATACCTTGCCTGAAAAATGCCGACAGATTTTTGTAATGAACAAGATAGAAGGTAAAAAACATGTCATTATAGCCGAAGAATTGAATATTTCCGTTAATACCGTTGAGACACAGATGGGTATAGCATATAAAAAACTGCGTGAAGAACTGAAGAATTACCTTCCGCTTGTGACGTTTCTTTTTTATCTGAATAGTTAAAATTCCTTTCCTTTTTAGCGGATTTTTGCGCCTCAAACGTTTTATACATGTAAAGAAGAAAAAATGGACGAATACGAGCTTATAGAGAAATATTTTCAAGGAGCGTTGACTTGTATGGAACGGGTTGATTTGCTGCGTAAGGCCGAGACCGATGCCGATTTGAAAAATGCTTTCATTCGTCGGCAATATCTTGAGGCGCTTATAGCTATGTCTCCGCAGGCCGGCGACAGGGAAAAGGCGCTTGCCGACTATAAGCGTTTCATCCGCGCAAGACGAGCTAAGTTGCTTAATATAAGAATATTGCGATTTGTGCGCTATGCGGCTGTGGCGGCATGTATTGCCGGCCTTACATGGTTTCTGGCAAAAGAACACTATGCCGAAGAGCCTGCGACGGAAACGACGGAAGTCAAATTCAATTCAATATTAGTCCCCGCAGGCCAGCGTGTCAAATTCACTCTCGAAGACGGCACATCAGTATGGCTCAATTCGCAAACCAGCCTGACCTATCCTGTGACTTTCGCTGAGAACGAGCGACGTGTCGATGTTGAAGGCGAAGCATTGTTTGATGTGGCTAAAGATGAGGCA
Organism: Tannerella sp.; assembly: GCA_031271805.1. Taxonomy (GTDB): domain Bacteria; phylum Bacteroidota; class Bacteroidia; order Bacteroidales; family Tannerellaceae; genus Tannerella. The sequence goes on along the minus strand of JAISUX010000004.1, from coordinate 1,122 downwards.
AGGCCGTTTATCGTCTCGTGCAAAAGAGTGGATATCGAGGCTTTGGGTACGCAGTTTAACGTATATGATTATCCGTCGGAAAAATACAGCCGCATCAGCCTTATCGAAGGCAAAGTGTCTGTTTATAGCCCGAAGAAACCCGACGTCAAAGTCGAACTCAATCCGGATGAAGAAGTAACCGTTGGCAATGGCAAGATGAGTGTCGGCAAGATACCCAACAATGATTATTTCTTGTGGCGCGATGGTATTTATAGTTTTGATAATGAGCGATTTGAAATTATTTTGAGAAAGCTCGAACTCTACTACGATATCTCTATTGAAGTGCAAGACCGGAAAATGCTTGACTGGCGTTATACCGTGAAATTCCGTCAGCGCGACGGCATAGATGAAATCATGTACCTCTTGCGGCGAATCCATAAATTCAGCTTCAAAAAGGATAATGAAAACAACCGAATAACAATCGGTAAATAATCAACATATTGTCTAACAATTTTAATTGTAACTGCCTATGGAATAAGGAAAAGAAAGAGAAAAAAGCCACGACGTAAGTCCCTCAACTTGTCGTGGCATTGTTTAGAAAAGCAAACACAGAGAAATACAAGTATTTACTTACTTAAAACATGCAAATATATGAAATTTATATCATTTAGAACTATGAAAGTTACTTTTTTTATGATTTTTGTATGTACGTTTCAGTTGGTGGCTATTAATATTGACGCCCAAACCAATATTGAATTGCGTACAAACAACGTATCAGTCAAGGAACTGATAAAAGAAATTGAGAAGCAGACCGATTTTTTGGTCTTGTTTCGTAACAATGATGTGGATGTAAACAGGGTAATCCACCTGAAGCACAATCAGGGCAATCTGTCGTCGATTCTTAATGAAGCTTTCCGTGATACGGAGATAATTTATGAGTTTCGCAACAAGTATATTATCCTTTCTAACGTCAAAGAAGCGCAGCAACAGGGCAATCGCATCACCGGCGCCGTCGTTGACGCCTCAGGCGAATCCATTGCAGGAGCTTCAGTCATTGTTAAAGGCACTACCAACGGCACCGCCACCGATGCCGACGGCAACTTCACACTCAGCAACGTCCCCGACAACGCCGTCCTGCAAGTA
>JAISUX010000050.1 GCA_031271805.1 Tannerella sp. | reverse complement strand
CCTTTGATAATGGTCAGAGTGTTAGCAGTTTGCAGCAGCGTACCGGCGCTCGCGGCGTTGTACCAGCGATAGGTAATGCCACTGAGAGCGTTGAAGCCCATCGTTACGGAGGCGCTGTCGCAGGCTATATAATTGCGTGAAAGCGGGTCGCTTACAAGTATATAAATTCTTGCAGTTGAAGTGTTTGTGCCATTCGTCAGACGATAGTCCACGCTGTCAATGCCTTGAAAGCCCGCAGCAGGTTCGTAGCGAATAGTATTGTCGGGCAAAACCGTCGCCGTGCCGTGAGCAGGCGCAGTAATAAGCGTTGGCGGCATGGTGGTTCCCGCAGTTATAGAGTCGTTTACTAATTCGTCAATGATAATCTGAGTGTCATAATTAAGGCAGCTGACATAGTCATTAAACGCCCTCAAAAGTTGGTCGGGTTGAAATGGACCTTCATTGCCCGTCGAGTCACATTCTTCCTGAATATAGGTCGCCGTGCCACGGTCGTTGATACGCAGTACAATGCTGTCGTAGGGCTGATAGGAGGCAAGGTTGCGAATAGTGATGGAGGCGGTGAGTGTCTCATTTACATGCAACACCGACATCAGGCTGTCTATGGCCATGACGTTGGCGACGGAGACTGTGTTTTTATAGGCAGCAAGGTAGAGCGGCGCGATCATGGAGTTGTCACCTGTATTAGTGATCGTTACGTGGGCTATAAGGGAATCGCCGTTAGAAAAATAGTCGTAGTAGTTGGCGTTGATATGCGGCTCGGCGTTAGGGAGCGTCCAGATGGGGCGTCCATCCACGCTTCGGGGCGTCTGCTGCTGCAGGAAGTTGTTGTACGGGCGTATGTCGTCGCCGGTGTTAAGGACGCCGTCTGCTCCCGGAAAGACCGTCGCATTATTAAGCGGAAAGCGCGGCACGGTAAGGTCGTCGTTGATGTTCGTGGCGTTGTAGCCGTGCTGATTCCAGACGCTTCGCGCCGGCGCCCACGCGCCCTCCGTTACGCTGCCATAACGAACGAGACGGGTTCCGCTATAGCCCGAAATTTGACCCGAGACAAGTATATCGGCGTGGCCGTCGCGGTCGAGGTCAACGACAATAGGGTATTCTGTATGAGTAGCCGAACCGCAGGCAAAAGCCATCGTGTCGTTGCCATTCTTATTGATAATGCGCAGTTGTGTCATGTCGCGATATACAAGTTCCACTTCGCCGTCCATGTTAAAGTCGAACATTGACATTGTTGTTGCGCCGGAGTTGTCGCTGGTTGTTTTCTGCCATATCTGGTCAAAAATGTTGCTTGACGAATTGTAACTGTATGCTGCTATTCTGTTTGTGTAAGTGAAAGCGATGTCAGGTCTTCCGTCAGCGTTTATATCTCCGGCAAATGGACGGGATATGCGGCGACTCACAACAGAAGAGAAAGTAATTGTATTACCTATTTGTGTGCCCGTTGCGCCATCCCAGACATAAAATAAAGGATATGAACTCGTTGGATGACCGCCGGTAACGATTACATCAAGGTCGCCATCAAGGTCAACGTCGGCAACGGCAGTAAAACCGTCCGGCGCGGTAATTCCTCCTGCCAAAGTAGTTATTCGTGCCAAAACCGTAACCGGATTGTTTGAAACGGAACGGTCTATGCTGCTTATCTTATATACAGTGTTTCCGGCTACAATCTCCTGTATGCCGTCGTTGTCAATATCGGCAAAAACAGGCATCCACGATTCCGGACCTCCGGTAGAGAACCCTAAACCGTAACCGCTTGGCAGGGTAGCAATTTGATGTCCCGTTTCGCCATCGTATAGTTTGTCAACCGCTAAAATTTCGCAGTACCCGTCGCCGTTAATATCAGCGACAATAAGGCTTGGACAGTAACCGACATTGGATGTGGTGTATTGAGAATTGGAAGTCCATTTCGGAACTCCCAAATACGAGTAACAAATCAACTCTTTGCTGGTAGTCGCAACTACAATTTCGCCATATCCGTCGTTGTCAACGTCGGCTATTAGATTGGTCATGGTATTGTATTCCGGCATCGTCGGCGTTGTAACTGTACGCTTCAAATGTAAGTTGTCGTCGAAAATCAGCATGTTGGATGCCGTAGCCGAGTAACCGATATTTGTAGGCACAACGACTTCTACATGTCCGTCACCGTCTATATCTCCTGCAAAGGGGGTTGCCAATGAATGTATTTCGGCGTCGCTGACCATCTTGCGTTCTATGTCCCAGACTGTTGCCGGCGGAGTTGTATAGCAATGCGCGTCCTCGACGTTGTCGGGGAAGGGCGCATGATTGAAATACAAAGTCCGCGAGCAGTTTGTAAGCGTATCTTCAAGCAGTACGGAAACTAAGGCTTCGTCTTCCCATTCCCACGAGTGGGTCATTGTCGGCGCGGTCGTTTGGTTAACGCCGTCAATCTTCCATTGAAAGCGCACATGGGAAGCGCCCTGACCGGCAAGGTCAACGGAATACGTCCGCGTTCCCTTGCCATTATCAAGCGTATTCAAAGGAGACGAAAGTATTATGGCAGAGCCGCGAAAACGCTCTAACACCCAGATGGAATCGCTTACAGTATGCGGGTCTTGATTTAGCGTCAATTTGTATAATCCTGATTGAGAAGCTGTAAGCGTAGTGGCTGTTGCCGAATGAACATGCGAGCCGTCGGGCAGCGTCCAGTCGTAATCTAAAGCATAGCCGCCATCAAGTATGTAAGTATCTCCGGCACAGATATAGACTGTATCGTCGGGGAACTCAAAATCGCCGTAAGCAGAGAGATAGCCGAACAGACCCCCCATTATTCCGGGAGGCGTGCCGCCGGTTGAGAAATATCCTAACGAGAACGAACCGGTGGAGTTCGTAACCCTGACGGTGGTATTGCCCGCAATCGCCCCGTCTATCTGTTTTCTCGCATATTTCCAGTCGGTTGCGCCGGTAACGGTGGTGAAATCAGACGCTTGCAGTATCGTAGCGCTACCGTTAACACGGAAGTTGCCTTCATTACCGCTTCTGACCAAAACAAACAGATAGTGAACGCCGTTAGCGTCTCGGTAGAACGACATCGAGCGGGCATTGATGGAGTACATCGAAGGAACAAGCACACAGTCTGCCTCGCCGCCAACGCCCGATTGTTGCCATACATAGACCGGATGGTCGGCTGAAACGAACACCGAGGTCGGAGTATTAAGATGATACTGAATAAAACCGCCGGCGGATGCAATAGTTTGCGTTGAAGCGCTACCGCCCTGAGGAGTCAAAGTAACTGTCGTATTAGCCTGAGTAGCAAGAATATAAACATAGTCCCCCTGATTAGAATCTGTATAGCCCCGAATGACGAGATAATGCCTGCCGAGATTGTCCACAGAAACTATCTGGTCGCCGCCGGGGTCGCCTCCGCTACCCCAAGATGGGCCTGTCGGCAATGTAATATCATCTTCGCCTACCGTAACGGCAACGGGCTTCGTTGATGTTACGGTTGAGCCGGCGAATTTCGGCGCTGTAGCGTTTGTAGCCCACGTTCTCATCGGCACTGTCTCCCCTTTCTGAAGCGTAACTGTATAAGATGTGCCGGCCGATTGCTGAGTGCCGCTTGCGCCGCCGTACCAGTCGGACGTAGGCGTTATGGTAACGGATGTGTTATTTTCGGTCGCCACTACATGAAACTGCTTAAAGGCCGGATAGGTAGAGGCGACACCTATTGTAAACTGCTGTTCCGTAGGAATAAAAAAACTTGTTCCCAGCGCCTTCTCGCCTTTTAGCGACATTAGGTTCCTTGAACCGGGCGTAGCAAGGCAGTAATATATAAATACCGGCGCGGTAGATGAGAAATGGATGCCTCGATTGTATTTTACACCTGTTACTCCGGGAGTTACGATAGTGTTTTCTATTGTATCCATCTGGGCATAAGCGAATGCAGAAACGTTGTTCGACGTGCCGTCGCTGCCGAAAATCAACCGTTGCGACGAATTAGCCGGAAGACTCAAAGTCCTGAGCGGGGTAGAGCCCAAATAGGCAGGCATGGTCATAGTTACCGTTGCCGGTTCATCGCCCGTTGTTATCATAAAATACACCGGCTGTTGCCACGACTGCGGATAGGTATATTTCATCCAGTCCGGCGCCGCAAACCAGAACGAAGTATCCTGCGCCTTGACTGCGGTCATGGAAAACAATAAAGCGAACAATATACTCCCAACCCTGACAAACTTCAAGAATTTGTAAAGATTAATCCCATTTATTATCTTCTGTTCACTATTCATTCACTATCCTTCAAAAAAACGTTATATTAACATATAATTATGTCGCAAAGAAACAAATAATTTTCTAAATGTCATAATTTTTTTGAAAAAAACTTGCATTTTTTGTTATTCAATCATTATTTTAACGCCGATGCCGTTGTTCAGGGTAACGATATAAACGCCCTGCGACATCTTTATTTTTGTAACATTTTTATTAAGAAGTGTTTGCTGGCGAATTAAGATGCCTTTAAGAGTATATAATCTTAATACTGAGGGCATTTCGATAGGCTGTACAAACAATTCGTTGCCGGATGACCAGATGCGTGGAGAGGGATTCTCTCTTTGGTCACGCATATCGGGAGCGAGAATCTTACTCGAAGCGAGGCTCTCACTTGCAAATCTCGCCGTCAGCTCCACATCGCCATAAATCGGCAGCGTATCCAAATCAAAAACGCCCGAATCGGCGGGGACTTCGACACCCTTCAAAGACACATACGCCGGATGCGACCAGCCAGCAAAGACATACCCGCTATCCGGCACAAC
>JAISUX010000034.1 GCA_031271805.1 Tannerella sp. | reverse complement strand
TAAGAAAGACAACTTCAAGTTAATCCGCTACAATGTGGACGGCAAAGCGCGTGTACAACTGTTTGATTTAAAGGCAGACAGCCTCGAACAGGACAACCTTGCCGACGCCCCCGGATATGACGACCGGGTGGCGGAACTCACCCTCTTGTTGAGCGACGAGATGCAGCGTTTGGGCGATTTCTGCGACCTCTCCAAACCCGATTGGGGATTTCCGCATAAACTCAGTTTTAAAGACTATATCGAACTGCGCGAAAGATAAAAATACCACAAAAAAGGTATTTGAGGGGGAGCGGAAAGCCGCTACCTTTGCACTTTCTTTTTGAAATAAACATAGTATTAACAAAATCAGAGACGTCCCTGTTCCTTCAGCAACTTGGTTAAGGGACGCTCTGATTACTAAAACTAAAAATTTAGCATGGCAAAGGTAATGTTATTTTTTCGAACTTCCGGCAAGTTCAGTTATTTTTTTATTTTTTTATTTTTTTGTACTACGTCCGTCGTCGCACAGACCTTGACCGGAGTGGTTATCGACAGCCGCACCAATGAGCCTCTAACAGGCGCCACAGTCATTGTGAAAGGCGAAAAAGCGACCAAAGGTACGGTTACCGACATTGACGGTCGGTTCGCGCTTGAAGCAGGTTCTCTTCCTGCGGTAATAGAAGTCCGCTATACGGGCTACAAAACCCGGCAGGTCGATATTTATGAAATCCCCGACCTTCTCACAGTCAATCTTGTAGAAGACCTGACGCTTTTGAACGAGGTGGTCGTTGTCGGTTACGGCGTTCGGAAAAAAAGCGACCTGACCGGGGCGCTATCAAGCCTGACGGAGAAGCAGATAAAGGAGCAACCTGTTATTAACCTTGTACAGGCGATGCAGGGTCATATCGCAGGAGTTGATGTCAAGTCGAACCTGCGTCCGGGCGGCGTCGGCGAGATACGCATTCGCGGCTCTCGCTCTATTACGGCATCCAACGAGCCGCTGTATGTAGTGGACGGCATCCCTGTCTCGGCCGAAGAGGCAGCCGTCATCAATACTGGCGACATTGCCTCGACGGAAGTCCTCAAAGACGCCTCGTCAACTGCCATTTACGGCTCTAAAGGCGCTAACGGGGTTGTCCTTATTCGCCTCAAAGAAGGCTCGAAAGGACGTACGGCAATAAACTACGAGTCGAGTTTCTCGTTCAGCCGCATCCATTCTACTACCGAATGGCTATCGTCGGGCGAGTTGCTCGACTGGCAAAGGCAGTCGCATATCAACGGAGGCACTTATTCCGGTCAGTATGGCACTGCACCCGACCCTAATTTCGACGTCCTGCACTTTGGCGGCGGAGAGCAATACGGCATCAACAACGTAAAAAGCGCCTACGCATGGAACGACGACGGTACGGTGAAACTGCGCTCCGCCACTGCCGCCGAGATAGCGCTTGGCTATACTGAGCAAGTGCCGGTATATCAGCCTGATAACACCTTCGACCAGAATTGGACGGATTTGGTGCAACGCACCGGACTGACACAAAATCACCAAATCTCGCTCTCCGCCGGAGCGGATAATTCAAACCTCTATCTGTCATTAGGTTATCTCGACCAGAAAGGCGCGTTGATAGACCAGGATTACTATCGCTATTCACTGAACCTTAAAGGCGACATCACTCCCCGCAGATGGCTCACTCTCGGTTTGTCGTTGAATGCTCTTAAATCGCTTCAGAACTATGGAGTTGCCGAGAACACCGCCAATGCAGGCGGTAAAGATTCATACAGCCAAGCGCTTGCACTTATGCCCTACGCATCGGCTTACGACGAAGAAGGTAATATATTGAACACCAATAAAGTCGGACTATCAGAGCATAATGTGCTGTTAAACATTGAAAACGCCGTAAACGAGCATCAACAGGTCTCTCTGCTCTCTAACGTTTTCGGCGAAGTGCGTTTTACTACCTGGCTACGGTATGACCTCAAGTTTGGGGCGCAGTATTCTGCGCTTGAATACGGTTCTTTTTACGGTCCGAACTACACTAACCCTTTTACGGCAGTAGGTACAGCCGCTTCTACCGGCTATAACTCGCACTCAAAGCGCTTTTCATGGACGCTTGAAAATCTGCTGTATTTCGACAGGCAATTCGGCGACCACACTGTTGGCGCCACCTTGCTGCAGGAATCGCAGGAGTCTATAAATACAGGCATCAACCTGCGCGCTTATAATGTTACTTTTCCATCGTCGCTGTGGTACAATTTGCAATCTAATGCAAACAGCGCCGCCGGCGGTTACGGCACTTCTTACAGCCGTTCGTCGCTTCTCTCATACATGTTAAGGATAAATTATGCATATTTAGACCGATATTTGCTAACTCTTACCGGAAGGCGGGACGGCGCTTCGGTGCTTGCCGAAGGGCACAAATGGACGTCGTTCCCGTCGGTAGCCTTAGCATGGAAACTGGATAAAGAGAAGTTCCTTGAAAGCATAAGATTTCTCGACCAGTTGAAACTGCGTTACGGATGGGGTATTGCAGGCAACGCGGCGGTCAGCCCATATACCACACAAGGCGCCATAGGTACGGCGGTCTATGTCTTCAACGAGACTATTGCTTCCGGCTATAAATCAAGCGTCATGCCTAACCACAGTCTCGGTTGGGAAAAGACGGCGCAGCATAATCTCGGCATTGATTTCTCCCTGCTACGGGGAAAGTTAGGCGGCTCAATAGAAGTCTATAAAGCCACAACGAGCGATTTGTTGCTGCAACGTTCAATACCGCCGACGGTAGGCTACAACAGTATCCTGGCTAACGTTGGCAAGACGGGCAATCGTGGTATTGAAATAACGCTTTCGACGGTAAATCTGCAAACAAAGCATTTCAGTTGGAAAACTGATATACTCTGGTCAACCAACAAAGAGGAAATCATTGAATTGGAGAGCAAAAACGATGATACCGGCAACGGCTGGTACATAGGTTACCCCGTTTCTGTGTTCCGCGATTATGAATACGACCGCCTCTGGCAAGATAATGACGACGACGCCCGACTGATAGAACTGTATAAGAAAATCGGCAATATCACCGCTATTCCCGGACAGGTCAAAGTGAAAGATCAGGAACTTGTCATTGTGCCCGAAGGCAGCGAAGGCTCAAAAACAGTTACGCTGGCAAGCGGTGAGAAAGTATCCTATTTGGATAATGGCTTCGGAAAAATTGATGACAGCGACAAGACAATACTCGGCAGCACCCGCCCCGACTGGACAGGCGGACTTACCAACACATTCGCCTACAAAGATTTAGAGTTCAGTTTCTTCCTTCATGCAAGGATAGGGGGGCTATACTATGGCGCTTTGCAAACCTACGGACGCCGCGTTGAAAACGACACATGGACTAAAGACAATCCCAACGCCCGCTTTCCGCAACCTACCACAGCCTCATTCTCCAACTACAACTCTGCACGCCAATATTCGGACGCCTCATTAGTAGCCTTGCGCTACGTGTCGCTTGGTTACAATGTGCCAAAACGTCTGTTAAAACGCTTTGACATCGGCAGTTTGCAGATTTACGGACAAATACAGAATCCGGCTATCTGGGGAGGCGAAGCCGTAAAAGTAGGCTTGAACCCTGACGACCCCACCGGATGGGATACCGTTGAAGGCGCCACAAGAGGCGGACAATCGGCAAATACTATTCTGATTCGTAATTTTACAATTGGATTGAGAATAGGTTTATAATATTAACAATAAAATAATTACAAAAATGAAAAAGAATATATTATTATCAATCATACTGTTACTTTCGTCCTGCCACGATTTCCTTGAAGAAAAGATGGTTTCTACAATTACGCAAGACTATTTCGAATCTGAAAGAGGTCTCGAAGAACTCATCGTCAGCACTTATAACGCTTTGAGGTGGAAATATGGCTACAATCAGGAAGGTCCGTTTGCTTTTGAGACGGGCATTGACATATCCGACCCTCAAAACAGCGCGAGGGCTACATTCGACCCTTCGGCATGGTCAGCCGCCGGAGTTGCAGGGCAGTACACCAACAATCTGCTGGGCTATTACCTTGCACAATTACTCGGAGGATATCCACTGATAAGCGACTGTAACAAGGCGCTCGAAATCATAGCAACCAAAGCGCCAGGACGTTTTGCCTCCGACGCCGATTACGCCAATCTGCGCATCTCGGAACTGTATTTCAACCGGGCATGGTTCTATTACATGATGACAACCCTGCTCGGTGACGTTCCTCTACAGTTACGAAGCGAAAAGAGTTTGCCATCAACATTTTATTACCCAAAAGCCACGTCCGAAGAAATCTACAGACAGATAATAGGAGACGTCCGCTTCGCTCACGAGCATTTGCCGCTTTCGGCCGAACACGGACGGCTAACACGCTGGGCTGCCGCCCATTTCCTCGCCAAACTGTATCTCTACAGGGCGCAGGGCAAAGAGTATAAGCAATACCGAGAGCCGGACGGAAGCATCAACCCCGATAATCCTAATGCTTACCTTGGTTTGCTATATAAGGGAGAGGGCGCTTCCGACCTTGATTCAGCGCTCTTTTTCGCTTCCGAAGTGATTGACCATTTTTCCACCTCCAATGGCGGCGTCTATGGCGGTCTGGCGCCCAACTACTGGGATTTGTTCCGCATCGCCAAGGGCGACTGGAGCAACGAAATGAACACGGAAATAATTCTGCCGGCTTCCTACATCGCCACTGCCAATATGGAAGATAATGGACGCTATGGAATGAGAACCGACGCCGCTTTCACAATCCAGTATTACGATGCGATATGGAACATCCCTGCCCGCACTTGGGCTTATGGCGTCTCCAAAGGCGACCTCTTCCTCGCATCCGATTGGGGCTACGACGTCTTTACAGACAAAATCAATGACTCAAGGTTTGAAAAAAGTTTCCAGATAGAATATGTCAGCGCTTCGTTCGATAACGCCACTCTAACCGATGGCGATGGCCTTGCTTTCGATGAACCGGCAAATAAATCGCTCACTTGGACTGCCTCAGAAGCGGACTATTTCAATGAAAACATTCTGCCTGACTATGAGCGACTGTCGTGGGGCAAACGACGTGCAGTCGCCGGACAGCATAAAATCGGCAAAGGCGACCTCGGACTGGTTTTCCTTGAAAATAGCCGAGAAACGGCTATCGACAAGGCTGAGGCGCTTGCCCAACCATTCGTACTGTATCCGAGATGGATAAAGGATAACGGCAATTATTACTATCGCAAAACAGGCAAAGACCGCCTACAGAGCGATATAGGATTGCTATTGACTTTCGGCGCAACCAATTTCCGCCCTTCAAGCCGCAAATTTATTGACCCTAACCGCACTACCGTCGATAATCATTTCGGCTCGCGAGATGTGGCTATATTTCGCCTTGCGGAAACCTATCTCATCCGTGCCGAAATTTACGGACGTCAAGGCAATTTTGCACAGGCTGTCAATGATATAAATGTTGTTCGCGCAAGGGCGGCATATAAACAGGGCGAACAGCGGGCGGAAGTGATTGCACGCCTCTATCCTGGCGCCGAAAAACTCGCCGACACGGAACGCAAATATCCATATTCCTCTGCCACAGATACTTATGAACAAATAAAGGTGGACGCCTCGTATTGGGACGGCGCTTCCGAAAAGTCGCAACGCGAAAACTATCCGCCCGAAGCCAATACCGAACTGAAACGATTCATCCATTTCATTTACAATGAAACGGCAAGAGAGTTCAGCACCGAACAGGTCTTGTATGATGGCATTCACCATGCGGGCATTCAACTTGAACGGGTGCAGCATTACAACCAGATAGCATCGCCCCGTCAAGGCGGCTGGCCGTCGGCCGACAATCCGGTCAACGGGAACGGACAAAACGGGAACGGGAAAGGTGTTTTTTCTTCTACGAATACATTTAAACCTTTTCCTCAAACTTTTATCGAATTACTGACCGACGAGAACAATCAACCTCTGACGGAAGCAGCAAAGAAAAAATATCAAAATCCGGGCTATTAATCTTATAATTATGAATTATTTACAATTATCTTCAATTGGAAGCGCTCTTGCCTTTATTGCTAACGGCGCGGTTTCGGCACAAAAGCCGATGAACGTGCTGTTCCTGATTTCCGACGATATGCGCGCCGAACTCAACAGTTATGGCAGTGTCATAGCACGCACGCCTAACCTTGATAATCTGGCTCGGCGGGGCGTACGTTTTGAACATGCCTACTGTCAGTATCCGCTAAGCGGGCCTTCGCGCTCGTCGCTGCTGACAGGTCGGCGTCCCACCAGCAGCGGCTTGTACAGCAACGCAAACAGAGAGTTTTTCGGCTCTACTTTCCCCGACTGGATAAGCCTGCCGAAATATTTCAAACAGCATGGCTATGCTTCGCTTCGCAGCGGCAAAGTGTTCCATGGGGGCATTGACGACACCGACGCTTGGACGGAAGGCGGCGAAGAAAGAGTGTGGAGCGCGCCCGTAAGCACTAAAGCGCCAACATCCGCTTCCATATCAGAAGTTTACGGCGAATTAGCACGCATAACGCCGAAAACCACGCCCGGTCCGGTTGACCCAAACACACATTCCGACCGTTGGCAGATGGTTGAAGGCGATTCGGTTAAAACTCTCGGCGACACCAAAGTAGCCGACAGAGCCATAGAATATATCCGCCACAGCAAGGAATCAGGGAAGCCGTTCTTCATAGCCTGTGGCTTCTCAAAGCCTCACTCGCCACTGATTGCGCCAAAAGAGTTTTTCGACCTCTATCCCGTTGAAACCATCCCGCTTCCGCCCGACTTCGCCGCGCTGCCTTCCGTGCCGGTAGGCTTCCCCGAAGGCTCAATCCGCATGACTAATGCCGATTTGTTTGTCAACCGTTCAGCCTCACCTGAAGAAGCGAGGGCTATGAAACGTGCATATCTCGCCTGCGTCAGTTATGTGGACTGGAATGTCGGACGGGTTCTAAACGAACTCAAACAGCAGGGTATGGAAGAAAACACAATAGTCGTTTTTTGGGCTGACCATGGCTATCAACTCGGCGAGAAAGGCAAATGGTCGAAAGCCGGCTCGCTGTGGGAACAGGGGGCACGGGTGCCTTTCATCGTCTATGACCCGCGCGCCAAAGGCAACGGCTACACTTCGCCCCGCGTGGTTGAGATGCTCGACCTCTATCCAACTCTGTTAGACCTGTGTGGATTGCCTGAATATAAGGAACTTGAAGGCGTTAGTCTGCGCCCCTTGCTCGACAATCCATTTAAGGAATGGGACAGACCGGCATATACGCTTTGGAACGAACGTAACAAAGGTATAACCGGTGTCGTGGTTCGTACCGAACAATGGAGATATGCCGAGTTCTATGGCATTGGCGCCGGCGCCTTCCTCACAGACCCAATCAGTGACCCTGACGAACTGCGCAACCTCGTAAACGACCCGAAACACAAAGAAACGGTTGCCAAACTGCGCAGATTAGCAAACAATTACGTTAAAGGCAAAACCGAACTGCCGCCAAAAGACTAAAATATACCACAAAAAAGGTATTGCACGCTCGGCGCGGAGGCAGTACCTTTGCAGTGTCAAATTAATTTATTTAGCAATTTTAATTATGAAAAGGTTTATTTTAAAAACGGTATTAGTCAGCGTATTGACTTATTTCTCCGGCGCTGCAATCGCCCAGGAGATACAGATTGAGAGCGTAAAATTCACCCATCCCATCATCGAAAAGTGGGTGAATGAGTACAAAAAAGCCTATCCCGACACGCGGTTACACGTATCCCCGATGGGTAAACAGTCGGATAAAGAAGCTATTTCGGTATTTACTAATAGTCTTGTAGATAACAATTCTATTGGCGCTACCGATGGTAGAGGTAAAAAGGTTGTTTTTGTCGGTCGTTATGCCCTGATTCCGGTCAGCAACGAGAAGAACCCCTTGATTAGCAAGGTCGGCAAAGGAATTAAAAAGAAAGACCTGGTAAAACTTGTCTTTGAGAAGGATGTCGATGACGAGGATTTCTATGAGGAAGACGAGGCAAAGGCGAAATACACCGCCACGTTCTACTCGCGTAGCGGTCAGTCGCCAACGACGCTACTACTCGCCGGTTATTTCGACCGCGAGCCGGAGTTAATCCGTGGTAAAAAAATCGTCGGCGACGAGATATACCTTGTCGAAGCGCTTAAGAAAGACGAGACCGGATTGGCGTTCAATACATTAAACTATGTATTCGACCTCGCTTCGCGCCGCTTGAAGCCTAATCTCAGTGTACTGCCGCTCAACCTCAAGGCAGAGGTACGCGAGGCATTGCTGTCGCACAATATCGACAAGACTATTGAGGCGCTTGAAGGGACAAAAGTGGATGCCATACCCGTCGAGAACATTGGCCTGGCGATACCCGATGCACTGGCAAACGAGCCTGACGTACTGCGTTTTGCAGGCTGGGTGCTTGAGAAGGGCCAGCAATACAACCACGAACTCGGTTTCCTCACCTTAGACGCCGGTACGCTGGCTTCGCAGCAAAAGAAACTCAAATCAGAACTCCTGACCTTCGTAGCAAGCGCAGAGAAATAAAGAAAAATAGTGCGCCCTCTCTTCCGACTGCAATTGGCTAAAAGGGACGCATCTGAGACTAAAAAAACTTATTCAGCATGATAAAGGTACAACTAAATGCGATTCCCAAAATAATTGCATCTTTTATAATATTTTCCGCAATTTTCGGGAATGTATGGTCTGTTTCCGCTCAGACAACGCCCCAGAGAATAAAAGGCAAGGTAACAGACGGTAGAACCAACGAGATTATTCCGGATGCGGCAGTGTTAATTAAAGGCTCAAAAGCAAACACCGGAACGGTAACCGATGAGGACGGCATTTTTGAAATCGTCGTCTCGAAATATCCCGCAACGATTGAAGTAAGTTACATAGGCTACCGCACAGCCGAACTGGAGATATACGAACCACCCACAGAGATTGTTCTTATAGAATTGCAGGAAAACCGCAATCTACTGAGCGAAGTGGTCGTTGTAGGCTATGGTACGCAAAAGCGTAGCGACTTCACAGGCGCACTCTCATCTGTTTCGACCGAAACGTTCAAACAGGTGCCTGTCAGCTCGTTCGACAACGCTCTTCAGGGGCGTGCCGCCGGCGTGCAGGTGACACAGACTTCCGGTCAGCCGGGCGCAGCGGTTTCGATCCGTATTCGCGGCGGTAACTCTATCACCGGCGGCAACGAACCGCTGTATGTGATTGACGGCTTCCCTGTTTACAACTCTAACGCAGATATCAATGCCGGTGCGGCTTCCGGCGCAAGCATCAACGGACTTTCTACGCTGAACCTCGGCGATATTGAATCAATAGACGTGCTGAAGGACGCTTCGGCAACCGCCATTTACGGTACGCGAGGCGCTAACGGCGTGGTGCTGATTACGACCAAGCAAGGCAAGCAGGGCAAAAACACTGTCACCTACGATAATTACTACGGCACTCAGTGGCTTAACAAGAAAATACCCCTGCTCAACGCACGTCAGTTTGCCGAACTCAAAAACGACGCAGTAACCACCACCAACGAGCAGTACATACTGACAGGCAAACCGCAACTCGTTCAGGAACTGCCTTTTACGGCTGAAGATATTGCCAACCTGCAAGACTATAACTGGCAGGATGCGGCTTTCCGCGAAGCCCCGATACAAAACCATCAGGTAACAATTTCCGGTGGCGATGAAAAGACGCATTATGCGCTGTCAGCCAACTATTTCAAACAGGACGGCATCATCATCAATACCGATTTCGACCGCATTTCGGCTCGTATAAACTTAGACCGCAAACTGTCGAACTCGCTTACTGTCGGCGAGAATCTTACTATCAGTCAGGTAAGGGCAAACGAATCGCCCGACGGCATAGTCAATACAATTCTCGCCGTCCGTCCCGATTTTCCCATATACGAAGAAGACGGTTCTTTCACGCTAAAGCAGCCGGGCGAAGCGGCCTTGGGGAATCCGATAGCGACACTTACACTACAGGAAAATCTCTCGAAAACATTCCGCGTACTCGGAAACGCATACGTGGAATGGAAGTTTCTGCAAAACTTCAAACTGAGGCTCAGCGTGGGAATAGACGAGTCTATAAACAATGAATACCGCTATGTACCAATCAGTTTGTATGAAGGTCAAAGCGTTGACGGCGGCGCTTATCAGGGCAGCAAGGAGGCTTCAACGTGGCTCAACGAGAACACCATTAATTACAACAAAAAGTTTGGCGTTCACGGACTTGACATACTGGCCGGCTTCACTCAACAAGCGTTCAAATCATTAGGTCATGTAGCCAAACAGGGCGGATTTTCAAATGACGATACGGGTTATTACAATCTCGAAGCCGGAGCGACCAATAAAGCCGCCACTTCGAGTTATTCCTCGTGGCAATTGCTTTCGGGTCTCGGCAGGGTCAATTACAATTTCCGCGAGAAATATTTTGCAACGCTGACGGTTCGCGCCGACGGCTCGTCACGTTTCGGCAAGAACAACAAATGGGGTTATTTCCCGTCGGGAGCGCTGGCATGGACTCTTTCAAAAGAAGATTTCATCCGTGAAATCAAGGAAATCAGCAATCTGAAACTTCGCTTGAGCGCGGGTATCACCGGCAATCAGGAAATAGGCGTCTATCAATCGCTGTCGAACATGAATATCTATAAGTATATACTGGGTAATAATCAGGTTTCTGTAGGTCAGGCGCCACAACGAGTCGCCAATGCCGACCTCACGTGGGAGAAGACGACGCAGTATTCTGCCGCGCTCGATTTGGGACTGTTGCGCGACAGAGTAAGTCTCTCGCTCGATTTCTATTACAAAAAGACCAACGACCTGCTGCTCGAAATCAATATTCCGTCAACAGTAGGACTTGGAACCATATCGTCCGGCTATCTGAGGGCAATGCAAAACTGCGGAACAGTTGAGAATAAGGGCGTTGAAATCACTATCAACTCGGTGAATATCAGAGGTAAATATTATGAATGGAACAGCAATCTGGTCTTTTCGGCAAATAAGAACAAGGTACTAAGCCTCGGCGAGAGTTCCGAAATCATCAACGACCCGTTTATCGCAAAGGTAGGCGAGCCGGTCGGTTCCTTCTTCGTACTGAAAACCGACGGCGTATTCAAATCAACCGACGATATAGCAAATATGCCTACAAATAAGGCGAATACGCTTCCTGGCTTTCAGAAATATGTGGATATAAGCGGACCTGACGGAGTGCCTGACGGTGTTATCTCGCAAGCTTACGACAGGGTAATCGTTGGCAGTTCGCAGCCGGATTTTATCTTCGGATTCACCAATAATTTCTCATATAAAATATTCGATTTCAGCGCATTATTTCAAGGTTCGGTTGGCAACAAACTGTATAACAACACCCGCGCCTATCTGAATCAGGGAACAGGCTACACTAATGCCACTACGCGACTGCTCGACCGCTGGCGTCCCGACAACGAAGACACCGACGTGCAACGGGCTATCGTCGATCCCTCAGTCCTGCCTTCCGACATAAATATCGAAGACGGCTCTTACGTGCGGTTGAAGAACATTACACTTGGCGTATCGGTTCCCGATAAACTGCTGAAAAAGATCAAGTTAATCAAGCAAGTGCGATTTTATATTTCCGCCCAAAACCTCATTACATGGACGAAATATACCGGTTTCGACCCCGAAGCCAGCCGCAATGAACAGACTACTCTGACTTTCGGACAGGATAATGCAGTTTATCCGGTCAGCAAGACCGTTCTTGGCGGAATCAGCGTTACATTTTAGGATTTAGGATTTTAGATTTATGATTTATGATTTTGGATTTAGATTTTGAAGAAGATGAAAACAAATATTATTTTTTTAGCAATTATCGTTTTGGCGTCGTGCATTTCACTCGATGAAGACCCTAAAACTTTCATTTCGTCAGACCAATATTATCGAAATATTGTTGATGCGGAAGCGGCCGTAACGGCGGTGTACTGGGGTTTGAACGGTCCCGGTCAGACGCCATATAATATACTTTTTGAGACAGGAATGGAGTTCATGGCTGATGATATCCGCATGGGACCTGGAGCCACAAACCCCGACGTCAAAGCTCAATCGACGCTCGACCACTCGCCTTCGACGCTTCGTGTCCGCGAGATATGGCAACAGCACTATGCCGCTATCACAAAAGCCAATATTGCAATAGACAAACTTCCTGATATTCCGACAAATACATCCGATGAAGCGACAAAACTGAAGCATCTGATTGCTGAGGCGAAATTCCTGCGCGGCTTGTATTATTTCAATTTAGTGCGTATTTTTGGGAGTGTACCATTAGTGTTACATGAGTTTACTACCCTCGACCATTCTGTTATTTTGGTAGAAAGGGCTTCGGCCACAGAAGTTTACGACCAGGTTATAAAAGACTTCACCGAAGCCAAAGCCGACCTTGAGTGGTCATTTCAACCGGCAAGCACAAATGCCGGACGTGCAAATGCCGCTGCAGCAGATGCTTTGCTGTCATTAGCATATTTAACGCTGGCAAACGTCAGCCTCGACGACACAAAACGAGCTGATAACATTTCCGTTATTCCAAATCGCGAAGAATATCTGCGTAAATCAATCGAACATGCGCACAATATCATCGACCGTTCAGACCGTTATTACGATTTGTTCGAGGATTATGAAGACGTATTCCTGAAAGTGTCGAAAAACGGTAAGGAACATCTTTTTTCCGCACAGTTCAGCTCCACAACCCTTGCAAATGGCAACAGTTGGGGGCAACGTACTACTCCGTTAGGAATAGTCGGCGCAAATGGCAACTTCTCGAGCCAGCCGACCGGCGACCTTGTAAGTAAGTTCCGCAGCAACGACATCAGATGGACGACATTTATGACGACCGAATACACTATAGGCGGCGTAACAACCGTCATCGACCCAGCCAAAAACGATGGTTACGGTATAGCATGTACGAAATACTTCGACCCCGATGTGTCTTCAATGCTGGGTCAGTCGGGTATAAACGTGCCGATAATACGTTATGCCGAAGTGTTGCTCAACAATGCGGAGGCTAACAACGAACTGTACGGGCCTAATGAGGAGGCGTATCGCGACTACAACCTGATACGCCGCCGCGCAGGGCTGCCCGAATTTGCCGTAGGAAGCCTTTCCAAAGACCAGTTTCGCGATTCCCTGTACTTAGACCGCCGCCTGGAACTGAATTTCGAATATCACCGCTGGTTCGACCTGATACGTCAGATTGATAAAGACGGCAACCATATTATGGTCAAAACCCTGAATGAATTTGGCAAACCGAGTGCGGCGAAAAAACATTATCTCTATCCCATACCCCAGAACGAGATAGATATGAACCCCAAACTGACTCAGAATCCGGGTTGGATTTAATAATTTTTTAAATGAATAAATATATGAGCACAAAACGAAATTTAAAACTGTTATCTTCGGCCTTGTTAATAGGCGGAAGCGCGGCTGCACAGTACAGCCCGACCCCTGCATTTCAGGGAGTTATCGGCAAAACGCTTGCCG
>JAISUX010000125.1 GCA_031271805.1 Tannerella sp. | reverse complement strand
GTCAGCCGCTTAGCCTCTCCGCCTGTTACGGCAACCTTGTAAAGGTCGCCCGCATAAGTAAACACAATTTCATTCCCGTTAGTAGCCGGAAAGCGCAACAATCGCGCCTCTTCCGCCTTGCCTGCAATCGTGCATATTGCCGATAATAAGGCGATAGTAATAATTTTCTTCTTCATATCCAAATAATTTTATAGTTCATTTATATTTCGTATTCGTTCAACATCTTTTTTATATCCGCTATTCTTTGGTTACGTTCCCATGAGAAAGTGCGGGTATTGGCATTGAGGTATTCGAGGAGGTGGAGCGACTTGTCGAGTAGGTCGCACCGCTCCTGGACGCTCTTTTTTATCAGGGCGTCCCTGTAAAGCAGTTCGGAGAGCATCTGCGCCTTGGCATAGTTGTCTTCCTCGCTACGGCCTTCGTTTTCGAGGTCTTCAAGGATAATCTCCTTATCCGTTTCATAGAAATGGTCGGCGTCGGTACGGAAAAATTGCCGGTACATCTCATAAAAACGTTCCTGTAAGTGCGAAGTGTCGGGATCCTCAATGTCCGATGTTCGCCGCATCACTTTCCCGATGGATTCAAAGAACTCTTGCAATATTCTCAAAACATAATCTCGCTCTACCATAGCGTCGGTTTTATGACAATTCCAACATTCGCAGTATCGGTCGCACGGCGCGTTCCCGGATAGAGGGATCGACGGTTATTTCCGGCGTTTCGTTGCGCAGGCAGAGGTAGAGTTTTTCTATCGTGTTGAGGCGCATGAAACTACATTCGTTACAAGCGCAAGTACTGTCGTTAGGCGGCGCCGGGATAAAGGTTTTCGACGGGCTTTGGCGGCGCATCTCGTGGATTACGCCGCTTTCGGTCGTGACGATAAACTCCGTTCCGGCCGACTGCGCCGTGTATTTAAGCAGCGCCGACGTCGAGCCGATAAAGTCGGCAATCTGCAGTATCGGCCGCTTGCACTCCGGATGTGCGATAATCTCGGCTTCGGGATAGACCTCCTTCAGCTTGAGGATTTTTTCCAACGAAAACTGTTCGTGTACATGGCAAGCCCCGTCCCAGAGCAACATTTGTCGTCCCGTAACGCTGTTGATATAGTTGCCGAGGTTACGGTCGGGGCCGAAAATCAATTTTGCTTCCGGCGGGAACGAATCGACGATTTTGCGGGCGTTGGTCGATGTGACAACCACATCCGTAAGCGCCTTGACTGCCGCTGTCGTATTAACATACGAAATGACCTGATAGCCGGGATGCGCCTTTACGAATAGCTCGAACTCGTCGGCCGGACAACTGTCGGCAAGCGAGCAGCCGGCGGCGACGTCGGGAATCAGCACCTTCTTTTCGGGCGAGAGAATCTTTGCCGTCTCTCCCATGAAATGTACGCCGCAGAGCACAATGATATCGGCCGTAGTTTTGGCCGCCCACTGCGCTAAAGCAAGGCTGTCGCCAACGCTGTCGGCAATGTCCTGAATATCACCCGTTTGATAGTAATGAGCGAGTATTACAGCGTTCTTTTTCTTCCGCAAACGGTCGATTTCTGCCAAGTAATTTATATTTTTAGTCATAAAAATCCACTTAATACGACCACAAATGTATAAATTTTATTTTAATTTTTACTTGTTATCTTAGAAAAAAAGAAGTAATTTTGCAGCCCAAATCATAATCTGTAAGAAAAAAATGGAAAATAACAAACGAATCGGAGAGAAAATACGCAGTATCCGTGACATGAAGAATATTACGGTTGCTGAGATGGCTGAGCGTTCGGGCTTGAGCGAAGATGAAATAACAAGGATAGAGAGCGATGAATATCTGCCCTCGCTTGCGCCGTTGATAAAAATTGCCCGTACGCTTGGGGTAAGGCTCGGCACTTTCCTCGACGACCAGAACGAACTCGGCCCGGTAGTCCACCGCAAGTCGAGCTTGGTGAGCGATGACGGCATAGGTTTCACAAATAATTCCGTCTCGAAGCATAAGTACATGTCGTATCACTCTTTGTCGCAGGACAAGACGGGGCGGCACATGGAGCCTTTCCTGATAAACGTCAAGCCTGCGGATAAAGCCGATTTCATCTTTTCGACACACGAGGGAGAGGAATTTATATACGTAATCGAAGGCAATGTCGAGGTAAATTACGGCAAGAAGACCTACCTGCTCGATGAAGGCGACAGCATATACTACGATTCGATTGTCGCACATCATGTTCACGCTGCAGGCGAGAAAGATGCGAAGATTCTTGGAGTTATTTATACGCCTTATTGAAATTTTTTATGGAATTAAGCGAAAAAACAATCGGCGAGTGGCTTGAATATTGGGCTACGGAGACGCCGGACAAGGAATATCTTGTGTATTCGGACAGGAATTTGCGCTTTACTTGGCGGGAGTTCAACGAGAGGGTTGATAATATGGCTAAGGGGCTGATGGCTATCGGTGTGCGTCGCGGTACGCATATAGGCATTTGGGCGACGAACGTGCCCGACTGGCTGACATTCCTCTATGCCGGGGCGAAAATTGGGGCGGTATTGGTCACCGTCAATACCAGCTATAAGCAGAATGAGTTGGAATTTCTCGTGAA
The DNA here is from genome assembly GCA_031271805.1 of Tannerella sp. GTDB lineage: Bacteria > Bacteroidota > Bacteroidia > Bacteroidales > Tannerellaceae > Tannerella. Next base: position 5,775 of record JAISUX010000125.1, on the reverse strand, counting down.
AGATTCGGATATTCAGACGCTTTGCATAACCGATGGCGTGTTTGACGGCAGTTATGTTGATATGGTTTATACGATGCTGCCGGAACTGAAAGAAAGTCAGCGTGGCTATCTTCATTCTGAACGTTTTCCCGAATTGCGTAATGTGGTCTATATAGGACAGGAAAAATATCGCGGAATGTATAACACCGCCGAAATCCTGCTGCTCGGAAGTAATGTCGATGAAGACCAACTGCTCGAAGCCAAGCGCTTAGTGCAGTGTTTTGATGTCGTCAACATGCAATATACATCGGGTACGACAGGCTTCCCGAAAGGCGTCATGCTGACCCACCATAACATAGTCAACAACGGCTTATTCACCGGCGAGGGCATGAAATTCACTCCCGATGACATACTTTGCTGTTGTGTGCCTTTATTCCATTGCTTCGGTGTTGTACTGGCGACGATGAACGTCCTTACCCATGGCAGCAAGCAAGTCATGGTCGAGAAATTTGACCCCCTTGTTGTGCTTGCGTCGGTGCATAAAGAGCGCTGTACGGCGCTATATGGCGTTCCGACGATGTTCATATCCGAAATGAATCATCCGATGTTCGAGATGTTCGACCTGACATCGCTCAGGACAGGCATCATGGCCGGTTCGCTTTGCCCGATAGAGGTTATGCGCGCCGTAACGGACAAGATGCACATAACCCATATCACGAGTGTATATGGCCTGACCGAGAGTTCGCCGGGCATGACCCATTCGGTGCTTGAAGATTCGTTCGAAGCCCGTTGCACGACTGTAGGCAAGGAATATCCTTTCACGGAAGTTAAAATCTTGAATCCCGACACCGGCGAGGAATGTCCCGTTGGCGTTCAAGGCGAAGTATGCTGCCGTGGATACCTCATTATGAAAGGCTATTATAAGAATCCGACCGCTACCGACGAGGTTATAGACAAAAACGGCTGGCTTCATTCGGGCGACATCGGCGTTAAGGACGAGAATGGTTATTACCGTATTACCGGCCGCATCAAAGACATGATAATTCGCGGCGGCGAGAATATTTACCCCCGTGAGATCGAGGAGTTCCTCTATCACCTCGACGGCGTCCGCGATGTACAGGTCGCCGCCGTTCCGTCGCCAAAATACGGCGAAGAAGTCGGCGCGTTCATAATCCCTAAGGAAGGATCCGCGCTGACCGACGAGATTGTAAAAGACTTTTGTCGTGGCAAGATAGCCCGCCATAAGATACCGAAATACGTTTTCTTTATAGACGAGTTCCCGATGACCGGTAGCGGCAAAATACAAAAGTTCAAGCTCAAAGATCTGAGCCTTGAACTTCTGAAAGGACAGGAAATTATTTGACATTTTAAACCAATATTAATTATGAAAAAAGACCTACTTAAAATTACATTGTGCCTTGCTGTTTCGCTTACCGGCTGCGGCAGGCAGACAAGCGTTGAAGTATTGCAGGTTCCCGGTAAGGATATGTACTGCAAGATTGATAAACAGGGTGTTACGGTGTTGCCGAGCGGACGTTTTATTACTCCCGTGGGCGAAACCGTGCCAATCACTAATGACCCTTACGGAATGGCGGTCGCGCCGGACGGACTTAAAGCCGCGACGCTTCATAACGGGGTGATTACGATTGTTGACCTCGAAAGCCTTAGTACTAAGCGTATTCCGAGCTACGACAAAACCATCCCATCGCCGCTCACTAAAGGATCGTTCCTGGGAATAGCTTTTTCAACGGATTCCAAGTCGTTATATCTCAGCGGTGGCGATAAGGGTGATGTCGTGATATATGACATTGAAAATTACAAGATTACAGGTTCTATTTCCCTGAATGGGAAGGTCAATGGCGAAGACTGGCAGGACAGTTTCACCTCCGACCTGCTGCTCAATGCCGACAAAAACGAACTCTTAGTGCTCGACAGGGGCAATTTCCGCTTGGTGCGTATTGATTTGAATACCAAGAAGATAACCGCATCCATCAAAGTCGGGCGTCAGCCTTTCGGCCTGGGCATCAGCCTCGACCATAAGCAGGCTTTCGTGGCTAATGTGGGCGTTTATTCCTATCCTTTGATTACCGGCGCCACTCCCGCTAACTACAACGACCTGATGATTTCCCATCATCCTTACGGCGAAAATACTCCCGAATCGCGCGAAGGGACGCTCGTAGAGGGGAAACAGATCCCCGGTCTGGGTAGCCCCAACCACCCCGATGCTATGAGCGTTTTCACTATCGACTTGGACAGTAACAAGGTGATTAACAAGTTCAAAACCGGTTATTTGGTAGGCGAAACAGTCGAAGATGCGGAGGTAGTGGGAGGCGCAAGTCCCAACTCAATAGTGGTCGGCAAACAGTATGCATACGTCACAAATGCTACGAACGACAATGTGGCGATCATCGACCATACCACTCAGGAAATCGTAGGGCGTATTCCTATTACCGTTGACCCGCGCATAGACCACAACCGCGGTCTGCTGCCTTTCGGCATCACGATGAGCCGCGACGAGAAGACACTTTACGTAGCCCTGCTGGGATTCAACGCTGTGGCGGTGATCGACGTCCCGACGCGCACTACTAAAGGCTTGATTCCGTCGTGCTGGGGCCCTACTCGTGTAGAACTATCTGATGATGAGCAATTTATCTATATTATCACCTGTCGCGGATGGGGCGCCGGTCCTAATGGTGGCGACGGCTTCGTGGCGCCGGTTCAGGGCTGTTCGGTCAGCGAAATCCAACTCGGCAGTTTCCAGAAAGTGAAAATGCCCACCGACGTAGAACTCGCGGCATATACTAAAAAGCAGATAGACAATACTTTCGTGGCGTCGAAAGTGAAAGACGACGGAAAAAATCCCCTTCCGCCGCTGCCCAAAATGCGCAAAAGCCCTATCAAGCACATCGTATATATAACGAAAGAGAATCGAACTTACGACGAGGTTTTCGGGCAGTTGAAACACGGCGGCGCTATCGGCGACAGCACTCTGGCGCGCTATGGCGTCAATGTGACTTATACCCTCCCGGATTTCATGCGTGCGCAGTTCCCTAACCTCCGTATCGCGCCGAACCATATAAAAGCGGCCTGCCAGTTCGCTTTTTCGGATAATTATTACTGCGACAGCGACGCCTCTGTGCACGGTCACCACTGGCTTGTGGGCGTGATTCCCAACGAATGGGTCGAAGCCAACTCCGCGACCACCGGCACTGCCATGCCTTTCTCTAAAGCCGAAGGTCGCCGTTTCCCTAAAACGATTGGAAGCGTTGATCCTGAGGATTATGCGGAGATCGGCGGTCTATGGGAGGCTTTGGAACGCGAAAATGTGGAGTTTTACAATTTCGGACAGGCAAACGAAGCCGGTCACGAGCGCGAAGAATGGTTCGACGTTAATACCGGAGCCGCTCACGGTGTGATGATTCCGCAGCAGAAAGCGCTTTTCACACGCACCAGCCGCAACTATGCCGGCTACAATATGAATATTCCCGATCAATATCGTATGGATCAGTTCGAGAAGGAATTTACTGAAAAATGGCTGCGCGGAAACGATGAGATGCCGCCTTTAGTGACGATGATGATACCTAACGACCACGGCACCAGCCCCGACGCTTCGCGCGGATATCCTTACCGGCAATCGTATATGGTTGATAATGACCTCGCTGTGGGTAGGGTTTTGCATTTTCTCTCGCGCACAAAATATTGGAAAGATATGCTCGTAATCATCACCGAAGACGACCCGCAAGGCGGCGTTGACCACTTGGATGGGCACCGCTCCATCCTGATGATGGTGGGTCCGTACGTCAAGCACGGCTACGTGTCGCATACCCACGCCAATTTCGGAGCTATCCTGAAAACGATTTACAACATACTTAATATCCCATACGTCAATCATTTTGACCTTACAGCCTCGCTGTTGCAGGATTTCTTCACCGACCAACCGGACTTTACACCCTATACACTCGAACGTCACGACGAGCGCATGTACGACGCCGACCTCTCGATGCAACGCTATCATAAGACAATCGACTGGCGCTCAATCGAACAGGGACCCAAAATGGACGACGTAGAAGACGCCCAGCGGGATTATAACAAAAATAATGCGGAAAAATGACGGTTAATCGAACTTGCGGATAAGGATTAGATGCGTTCTTTTTCGAGTTGTTCGATGGCTTCCGTCCATATATCCATTGTAGATGCGAGTTCGGCTTTCAGGCGGGCGTGTTCGGTGTATAGGTTTGCATCGGATGCGCCTTCGATGGTGGCCATGCGGGTTTCGAGGGTGGAGATCTCCGCTTCGAGGGCGGTTATCTTTTGCTCGGCTTCGGCGACGGATTTTTCCAGTTTGCGGATCCGACGGGTTTGCTCTTTTTGTTCTTCGTAAGACAATGATTGCTCGCTAATTTGCGGGGATTCCCGGGGCGTAACCGTGTTTCTTTCGAGTTCGCGAAGGCTCTCTATTTTCTTGTGTTCGAGGAAATCGTATATGCCGCCGAGGTGTTCGCGGATGCGTTTGCCGCCGAACTCATAGACTTTGTCAACAAGGCCGTCGAGGAACTCGCGGTCGTGCGAGACGACGATCACGGTGCCGTCGAACTGCATCAGCGCGTTTTTGAGCACATCTTTCGAGCGCATGTCGAGGTGGTTTGTCGGCTCGTCGAGGATCAGCAGGTTCACCGGCTCAAGCAGCAGGCGTATCATCGCGAGGCGGCTTTTTTCGCCACCCGATAAGACGGCGACTTTCTTGTCCGCCGCCTCGCCGCCGAACATGAACGCGCCGAGAATGTCGCGTATCTTAGTGCGTATATCGCCGGTAGCCACGTAATCAATAGTCTCGAAAACGGTCTTGTTTTCGTCTAATAACTGTGCCTGGTTTTGGGCGAAATAGCCTATTTTGACGTTGTGTCCGATAGTGAGAATGCCCTTATAATCGGTTATTTCATTCATTATACATTTTACGAGCGTCGATTTACCTTCGCCGTTCTTGCCGACGAATGCCACTTTATCGCCGCGATTTATGGTAAACGTCGCTCCGGCGAAGACCAAATGATCGCCGTAACTCTTTGACAGATTCTCGATTATCACGGGATAAGAGCCTGAGCGGGGCGCCGGTGGGAATTTGAGGCGCATCGCCGCGGTGTCTTCCTCGTCCACCTCGATGCGCTCGATTTTTTCCAATTGTTTGATGCGCGACTGCACTTGCACGGCCTTTGTCGCCTTATAGCGGAATCTTTCTATGAAAGCCTCGGTGTCGGCGAGCATTTTCTGTTGATTCTCGTAGGCGCGCATTTGTTGCTCGCGGCGTTCTTTGCGCAGCGTGACGTATTCGTCGTAGCGCACTTTGTAGTCGTAGATATGGCCGAGTTCGATTTCGAGTGTCCGCAGAGTGGTATTATTAATGAACGCGCGGTCGTGCGAGACGAGGATGACAGCGTTCGCGCGGGTCGTGATGAAGGTTTCGAGCCATTGTATCGACTCGATGTCGAGGTGGTTGGTAGGCTCGTCGAGGAGCAGCACGTCGGGGCGCCGCAAGAGCAGTTTAGCCAGCTCAATACGCATACGCCAGCCGCCGCTAAATTCCGAAGTCGGACGGTCGAAGTCCTCACGTTCGAACCCCAAGCCTGTCAGTGTGCGCTCTAATTCGGCCTGATAATTAGAGCCTCCGGTCATTTGCAAATGCTCGGATAAGGATGTTACTCGGTCGATAATTCGCTGAAAATCATCCGATTCGTAGTCGGTGCGTTCCGCAAGTTCCCGGTTCAGTCGTTCGATTTCGGCTTCGGTGCGGTGGATTTCCTC
>JAISUX010000090.1 GCA_031271805.1 Tannerella sp. | reverse complement strand
TTAACGGTTCTTGGTGAATATAAGGAGTTATCCGCATAGCATGAGACTTCTTGAGATACCGATATTGTATAGTCAGGGCAGCCTGCTTGTTTGATGGTTATTGTCCCTGTTCTCTTTGTACTTCAATAGTTGGTATTGGGGGCTCGGATTATAAAGAATAAATGTCATTCATCAAGCAGCCGGTTTTGTGTCGCCTTAAATCGTTGATCAGAATTGATTATCTCCGCATCTTTTGTTAAATTAGGAATTGTTATTATCGCACCGCCCTCCGCTGAATCTATACACCTTCCTTCGTCTCGTCGCATAGAATTTGATGAAACCGATAAAAGAGTTCCGCCTCGTCAATCTGGGTAGCAATAACTTGTGTCAATACTCATACTATTCGGACAATTACCACACAATCCGATTTATTCTTTCATTTAACAGTTTTATCTTTTCTATCAGTTCGTTGAATGGCAGCGATTTTCCGTAAATCATTGTGCGTTGCATTATTTCATAATCTTCTTTCCAAAGGTCAATGACGCTTTCCGGCGGAATGATATTGACTGTTTGCGGTGCAAGAGTATCATAATCAAATCCATTCAGCCCGATAAAAATTCGGCGGTGTGCCACAATACTTTCATACAATTTCTTATCAGCCAATGCTTTTCCAGCAACGGACGTATCCATTATTCGCTCCAAATCGTACAAATGACGGCTCATTCGTTCTGTTCTGATAAGTTCCTGCGATTTTGCAAATTCTTCGTGCAAAAGACAGATTTTTTCAATAAAAGTACGTTCAGGTACAACTGACTGAACTTCAAACGGTTTTTCTGTAAAATCTTCATTCGGAAATTGCTCGTCAATCATTGATTGCAGTAAAACCGGCTGCAACGGCTCACGCATCGAACGCCCGCTGACTTCAATAATTACTTTACGTTTGATATAATTTTCTTCAGAAAAAAGCGAATCGTACTCAATTTCGATAATTTCAGGGTCGGTGGTTGTAACAGGCGTAATATTAACTTTAACCGAAAAATCGTTAGGGTTTAAACCATTGGTTTCTAATTGTTTGGTTAAATCAAACTGTAAGATTTCTCTTACGAAAGAGCAGGTGGCGCGGCGCAAATCGTTTCGCAATCTTGTATTTGTCTTTGAAAAATCAGGCTTTTCACGATTAACGGCAATGTCAATGTCTTCCGAAAATCGTTGTATCAGATTATAACACTTACTCAACGAAGTGCCGCCTTTGAAGGATAAATTTTCTGCGTAAGCCAGTGAAAACAAGGCGCGTAACACAGCCGTTACCCACCAATCTTTTTCAATGATTATTTTCGACAATCCTAAATTGTCGTGTGCAGCTTGATAAAGTTCCGAGCGTTCTTTTTTAGATAAATCATTAAATATCATAACGATAACAGTATTTTGCGAACCCAAAGCGGCATCAGTTTAATGTCGGTTTCGAGTTCTTTTTGTGAAACATTGGATAAATGCGACTTGATAATCGCCAATTGTTGTGCAGTAACTTTGCCCTCGCCGATTTCGCGCAAAGCAGAAACAATCATCATCAGAAGTTTGGATTTGTACGCTAAACTTCGAGCTTCGGACGTATGTTTGAACAAAATACCTTTGCCTTTGCCGACGGCAATTCGGCGCGGCGCACCATCGGTTATAAAAACCGCATTTGCAGGCACTTGTGTAGAAAGTCCCAGTGTATTGAGGGCGTAACTGCCTGTCGGCACAATACGGATTTTGTCGCGTTTGGCAATTCCGTAAGCGATTTCGTCAATGGACGGCGACAGATATTTGGTATGTATGTATTTGTTTTTGTTGATTTTAGGGTAATAATAAATGCCATGAGCCACACGCATTATCAAGCCCGATTTATGCAGACGTTGCAATGCCTTAAAAACGGCTTCTGTGTTGCCGCACAAAGCAAAATCACTTGCAAAAAGCAATCGCCCTCTGCGTTGCTTTTTTATCCGGATTTCTATTTTACTTTCAGTTGATTCCATATAAATTACTTTTTTGTTTTGTCCAAAATATATGATAAATATTGGACAAAATTCGACTGCAAAGTTAGCATAAAATTCCAAATTACACACAAAAATTTATCAAGTCTGAAAAAAAATCACATATTCCCCCTCATCCCGCATCAATATCAAAAATTCTTTCTATCTTTTTCGGCATGTTAAACGAATTGTTTTTATTACGAAACAGGAAATTTTTAAATAACTTAGTATAATTTTTCACCAATTGCTTAACACGCTATTTCACAATATATCTTCCTTCCGGTAGATTCACGGAAAAAACCTTATCCGGCAACATTTCACCGCTTATTTTCGCATCCCTATTTGCCAAATCCCTGATAATAGGCGATTTTGATGCCGGCATCCTAAACGTCACAGCGTCGGAGGTATAAACCTCGACGCCATTTTTGGATATGGTCACAGACGCCTGAATATTATCGGATTTTGATTCGATGCTCCATTTGCCTTTTGAAAGCGATTGCCCATCGCCAAGGAAAAGAAAATCCGGAGCGCCGCCGCGTGTCTCGCCAACTACCGCATATATTCCTTTGAAACCCATGTCTCCATGAGTGAAAGCAACGCCGTCGGAATTGCTATCGCCGTTAAAAATATAGTCCGTACGATTAAGCGATTGTGATTTTACGGCCACGCCGTTAACATCTTCATTATCACCAAAATAAGAAATGCAAGGCGTCGGCTCGTCCTCAAAGCGCGGATAATAGACGGCGACAAACGGACGTTTCCACGCTTCGCCATCCTGCCTGACTATCAGCGTCGGCAGAGGTTTGTCCAACAGTTCGTCGGGCACGGAACCCTTACCGAAAGCATTGGATTTCGGCGCTTTAGCAGTGAAAACCGTCCTGCCTTCAAAACCTTTCATCCACATATCAACCACAACACCAGGCTGTGTCTCAAGCGGAATATTAAAACTAACCTTGAAATCTTTATTATATATAACAGACTGTTTATCAGCGAAATAATCATATCCTTTCATGTCGCCTGAAGCGGACGACAATTCCTCTGTCTGCGACATAGCAATCACTTGGCTATCAGCGTCATACACGCCTATATCGCCCCCCATGCTATGGTAGAAATATTCGTGTTTGCGATCTTTGCCGTCGGTACGCGCCGAGCGGAAAATATCGACCGTAAAAGCCGTAGTAGGGCTTGTGCGAACAATGCTTGTGAGCCGTTCCTGGCGGGCGTTGGTTTTAGGTTCGATCAGCGACACACGCGCAAAAGTAACCTTTTCCTGCTTCGTAAGTCGCTCACCGTGTGCCGGATATGAAGCGAGCAAGGTGTAAGGATAGTTACTGCGCATCATGCCGTAGTCGGAAATTCCATCAACGCAAACGGTGTTGTGAGCCGGAAATCTGGCGTAATACTCCTGATTATCACGTGTTCCGTAAGTCTCGCCATACGAACTTTCGGGCGCCAGCATCAGTCCTTTGCCATAAAGTTCGAGAGAGATACCGTTAGCATGAGCATGATTACCGTAAGCGCCTGTTAATGTGAGTACTATGGCGTTAGCAGGGTCATCCGCTTCATTACGCTGTATCAACCAGCTGACGTTAGGAGCATAAAAGAAATCGCTCTGTAAATCCTTGTAATTAACCTCTTTAGATGGAACATCCATCAGTTTATCGACATAGAAAAACATGGCAAACAGAGAGCGGGCGTTACGATTATAGAATCCGTCGTCGATGAGTTTCCGAAGCGTCGCGGTAAGTCGCTGTTCATCAGCTCTTTCGCTATACTTGCGATGCAGAGCTATCATCATTTCAAAAGTCTGGCCACGCAACGGCACGTATTTCGCATCCCCGAAAGCGGTGACGCGGCCGTTCGGAAACAAATACTGTGCGGTAGCCGGCACGGCTTTCTTAATTATCGGGAAAGTGTCCAGCAAATGATTGTTTTCCGCATTGTCTATCAACGAAATAACATCAAGCATATCATTGCATACGCTCATCGAATAGGTCGCCGATTCGCACCACAAACCGGTCTTTTGGTCGAACGACTCATCAATCATTTCTTTGAGGGCAAACTGGCGAATTGTCGTATTATTCATAATTTCATTAAGGTAATACTGCCGTCCGCGACCGTCTTTGTAGGCCTCGTTATTGTCTAAAGCCAGAGCAATATAAGTCACAAAACGCGCCTGGAAAATGTTCCAATTGTTGTCGGGCACGCCATACATTATTTCCTGCTCGGCAAAGCGTTTCAACACGGTTGTAATCATCTCAATATCAGCATTATGTTCCTTGAGATAATCAAACGCAAAATCATAACACAAAGCAAGCGGGGCGATTATGGCGTCAAGGATTACCTCAAAAGTCGCCAGCCCCATCAGGTGGCTATTGCCGTATTCTTCGAGCGCGAAAGGCTCGCGGCGATAGTACATCCCTTTGATATATGTCATGAAAATATCCGTTGCAAAAACAGCGTATTTGTCCTCACCGGTGAACCACCATAAGAAAGCGGCATCGGCGGCAAGCGACATAATGCGATCATTCATAGGGCCTATCATCCTGCCGGTTTTTGACGGATGAACCCATTCCCAAGGCTTTCCCTCCTTCTTGCCGTTCTGCAGATACATACCTTTAGCGTCCATATACGGCTGCGTGTCTTCTATTGAAGGCATCAGATAATCGGTTGACCAGTCACGGTTGCCCGCAAATTTCACTGTCGGCACAGGCGCTCGACCGGTACCGTGCGAATATTCATTCCCCTTGACATAAACCCGCTCGTAGCGGTTATCCCAATACATCTGCATACGCGAGATAATCCATTGAGGATCAGTCTTGTGTCTTTCAACATAAGGATCAACATTCGATTTCAAATTATCGAACGACTGTTGCGCCCAGGGCGTTTTTTGAAGTTTTTCGACAAAAGCGCTTTTACGCGAAGGCGTTGTATAAATGCGCGGATGCGTTGACTGTGAGCACATCCCAAAAGATAACAACAGCAACAAACTGACATATAGAGATTTCATGATGATAAAAATTTAAAAAAACAAGAACACGGACGACACTGTAATGTGTCATCCGTGTTCAATAAATGGCGTATTACTTCATTGTATAACGCTTGATACTAATGCGGGCGCTGTTTGTCGGTATCTTCGGACTTGAAGAACCGGGATTCACCTCATTAACATAGATATAAGCACGATATTTGCCGTCCTGCGATTCTATCCATAGACCGCCTTCGTTTTTGACATTGATGGCATAGTTAGGCATATTCGAGAAATCGAGGTCGAGAAAATCGGGGTCATCAACATAGATACCGTACTGCAGATTAGCCAGATGGCGGTCGCGCAAGCCATACACTTTCCTTATCGGGGTGTTATTGCTTACGCCCGAAGGCAGCGACACACCCGGTTTGTACTCGGAATCACAAGCCGGAGCCACAAAAGCATGTTCGAACGTGATGTTAGCTATCTTGCGATAAAGATACACGAGGTCGATACTGCCGCCTTTGGAAGACGCTTCCGAGGCATCGTAAGCCGCCATATCGGCCAGCGAAAAATAACACTTTTCGCCGTCGGTCAGAACCACATCCAATTTCATATCCATCTTGCAAATATCATACGGACCAAGTTTGTAAGTCACTTCCTTGCCGTTGCTTGCTTTGGCCGAGAAAGTGAAATTCACCTGTTTGCCCTTGGCATCTTCAGGGATACGATAGTAATACCTGAGGGTAGCGGCGCAAGTATCGACGCTGAAAGTCACTTCCGACTTAGCGCCCGAAGTAACACAAGGATTACCGACAGTCACAGGCTGGTCGGCGCCGCTCTGGTCGGTATAGTACGACCTGTGTTCCAGATAGGTGCCGTCAGCGCCCGCAATCGAGGCTTCGACCTTGGCGGAAACAATCTTCCCAACGCTTTGAGGTATCGCCATTGCATACACAAACTCCATATCCAAACCTGCAACATTCGGACCTAACGACCGCTTATAACCATCATTCGAGAGGTCGGAAACCGACTCCTGCGACGGAATTTCATTGTCGGAGCAGGATGTAACAAACGCCAGCGTCAGGACTGATACTAAATAAATTAATTTACTGTATTTCATTGTAATTAATCTTTTAAATATTAATACTATGGTTTTTGAACCGTGATGAATACCGAATAGGTCTTTTTCACTTTCCGGCTACCTGAAATCACCGTCCATTTTTTCGGGTTTGTCAGGTCGGAAAAATCTGTCCAATCGGTAATTTTCGGATCCAACTTGGCATCAGTAACAAGTGTGAACTGAGGCCAAAGCTGTTTCAGGTCTGTCCCGTAGAACACTTCCACTTCGATGGTGCATGCTGTCGTATCAATGACGGCATTTTTCGTCCTGACAGTCTGGAAATCAACGCCAAGCAGTTCAAAGTTACTTACGTAACACTGGTCTCTATCCGTTATAAGCAAACCGTCTTCGTCGATAGGATAATCATAACATCCTGTCAGAGAGGATAATAGCATAATCAACGGACAAGCCGCAATACAAATATTTCGCACGATGCGACTGTTTAATATATTCTTTTTCATATCTGTACATTTAAAAATTATAACCATGGCGTATTCTGTGTCAGGTTCGCGTTTTTGTCGCGTTCTCCCGGCGGGATACGGAATATATAACATTGCTGGTAAGTCCTTTCGCTTGTGTTCTGGAAATACCGTGACTGATTGGCGCCGTAAGTATCAATGCGCCATACGCCGTTGTTATCGTAAGGCGGGCACCAAACCCGTTCGATAGCGCGCCAGCGACGGAGGTCATAACCCCGTTGTCCTTCAGCCAGCAGTTCGACGATGCGTTCCTGCTCAATAGCGCTGAAAAAAGCGTCTTTGGTGGCTGTCTTCTCGGCGGCTAAAGGCGGCAAGTTACCACGATGGCGAACTTTATTAACCAATTCAATGGCTTTCGCATCAGGACCGTTGTTCGCTTCGTTAATAGCTTCGGCATACATGAGGTAAACATCGGCTAAACGCATCACAGGCCAGTTGTAATCACCTTCGCTACGTCCCAATCCTTCCGTATTACGGACGAATTTGCGGAATACATATCCTGAGTTGGTACCGTCGGTGTTATAGGTGATTTGTCCGATATTATCTTCCGTAAATCCTGGGAATTGCGACACATTGGCAGCGGTGATGTTGGTGTTCCATGTCTTGTAGATATAGGGGCACCAGCCTGTCGATTTGCGCGATGTAAAGCCGAGGCTTATTTCGTAATCCCATAAGATTGACGATTTCATGCGGTAGTCACGATCAACGTAACTTTGCGGATTCAGGGCGGAATTAGGCGTGCTGTAAGCCACCTCTTTACCTACATTATCGGGGTTCATCGGCACAAGCGGGTCGCAGAAGTCGCCGGTTGTGATCGACTGATAGCGGTCTGCTATTTCGTAACGCGGGGTAACCCAAACCTGCGAACCTTCATGGTTACGACCGGCAAAGTCGCGCATCAGTTCTTCGCCCTGACTTGTTCCCAAACCGCCGTGAGTGAAGACCATTATCAGTTCGGAGTCGCCGTTGGCAACGGATGTGAACAGATAGTAGTAGTTAGGCAGTTTGTCAGCTTTGCCCGGTTCGTCACATTCGCCCGGCTCACCGTTACGGAACAGTGTCAAGCCGAAATCGTCGATGACAGACTTGAAATCGGCTGCAGCTGCTGCATACGCCGACTGCGCTTCGGAGGCGCTGGGGCTAAACGTGTCTAATTCAGGCCATCCGAACTTGTTCCAACATGCCCAGTAGAGTTGCAGTTTGCCGCGGAAAGCGAGAGCTGCCGGTTTGGCTGCACGTCCTATGGTCGATGATTGGGTGGGAAGTTTCTCGAAAGCATAAGTAAAATCATCGTAAATGAACTTCTTAATTTCGGCAATCGGCGTCCGCGTGATGTCCGATACTTCGGAATTGTCATATACAATATTCGTGATAAGAGGCACATCGCCCCACATAGAGATGAGTTTGAAGTAAATCATACCGCGCAGCAAACGAGCTTCGCCGATAATAGCTTCGAGGCTTGTTTTCGACGTCGCGCTTGCATCGGGCAACATCTTTTCGACATTATCTATCACATAATTAGCGCGATTCACGCCTCCGTAAAGATAACGATACATATTGTCGAAACCGCTGGCATAGCCGCTCGGATTGTAACTGCCTCCGTTATAGGCGGCGCCGTTGCGCAGGTCACCGCTGACCGTACTTGTCCCGCGGGTCCTGACATATTCGCCGTGACCGTCAAGATAGTAGTCGCGGTCGAAAAGCGGACGGATAGCCGCATAAGCGCCATAGAGAGCGTATGTAGCGTCGTCCTCCGTCTTCCAGAAAGCGCTTGCCGCAAGTTCGGTTGTCGGTTCCTGGTCAAGCAAATCCTTGACACATGATGACATGGACAGCATCATTTCCGCTGCCATGAAACAAACGATTGAAAGTCTTATTATATTTTTCATAACTTTATTCTTTAATTAAAAACCAATATTAAGACCTAATGAATACGATTGAACCAAGGGGTACACATCCGAGGCGTAACCGCCGCTGTTACCGCGACCGGCGCGTTCGGGGTCGATACCGCGGAACGAGGTCAGCGTAGCAATGTTCTCGCCTGAGAAATAGATGCGTAAACTATTGACATGAGCGAACTTAAGCCATTTTTGCGGCAGGGTATAACCTAACTGCAGGTTCTTGAGGCGCAGGTAGGTCAAGTCGTCCAACCAGAATGTCGTTTCTTCGCGGTTGGAAGTGCCACCGAGACGTGGCCACTCGCCGTCACGGTTCTCCCATGACCACGGCAAATCCCAATGGTCATACGACGATGCGTAACGTTGCGCTCCGGGATTGATATTATTGTAGTTGTTGATCCAGAACGTTTTACGGCCGTTTGCCCCCTGGAACATGAGCGATAAGTCGATGCCTTTCCAGCGGGCGTTGAGATTAAGTGCAAAGTTGGTTGTCGGACGGTCGCGCAGGTTGCTCGGATAAGCTACCTTGTCGTTGCCGTCGATACGTCCGTCGCCGTTAACATCCTCGCGGATAACATCACCCGGCGAGATGCTCTGCGGAGTGTTGCTGTAAACGTCGCTCCAGGTCTGGGCTATACCTTTCTGTAAATACGTATAAACGAAATGGTAAGGCATGCCTACGTATATCCAGCCTTTATCAAGAAATTCGTTCCAACTTTTAAGCTGCGTCCAGTTTTTCGAGAAATTACCGCTAATCTGATAGCTGAAATCACCTTTTTTGTCTTTCCACGTGAGGTTGGCCTCGATACCGCGGTTACCCATGTCGCCGATGTTATCGCGAGGCGCACTGTAGGCGCCGGTCAGGTGGATCGACATCTCCGACGGACGGATCATGCCTTTCGTCAGGCGATCGTAGTAGTCAAGCTCGGCCGTAAGTTTGCCTTTCAGGAAACCCAGGTCAAGCCCGATGTTCGTCACCCTACCCTCTTCCCATGTGAGAGCCTGGTTGATCATCTTATTGTTTACAAAGCCTTTAACTATAGAGCCTCCGGCCATATAGTTGCTGGCTGCGAGCGTTTCTTTCTGCTCATAACGGCTGACGTCATTGTTACCGAGCGAACCGTATGATGCACGTAACTTACCTTGATACAGCCAATTTTGGGTCAGTTTCTTGATAAACTCTTCCTCCGTGAAACGCCATCCGAGAGCTACCGACGGGAAGAAACCGTATTGGTGACCGGGAAGGAAGCGCGACGAACCGTCGTAACGGAAGGTAAATTCAAACAAGTATTTGTCGAAAGCGGTGTAGTTAGCGCGTCCGATGTATGAAAGCAGACCTTCGGTATCGGATGAGCCGCTTGTGCCCTGTACGTCCGTAAGCGCCGCATTTATTTCGTGCAACGAAGGGTGAAGACGATCGTTACGCGACGAGCCTTGCGAACGGTTGTACCAGTATTCTTCGCTATAGGCAACCATCAGGGCGATGTCGTGATAGTCGGCTATTTTTATTTCGTAGTTCAGACGCCCGTTGAGTTGCGTCTTGTAACCTGTATTGGTAGCGTTGGAAACACCCGCATCTTCACCGACATACACACGCGAGCCGTAAGCGCCGACCTGGAAGTTGTACGCACGGTTGGGAGTATTCGCCGACCATGTGAACTGGTTGTAGTAGTTGAGCGCATACTCAAGATGTGCATTGAATCCCTTGAACGGTTTCCAGTCGAGGAACATGTTACCAAGCGCTTCCTGGCGATTTGAATAGTTCAGGTTGTTAACCATGTATGTATAAGGATTATAGGCCTGCGCATCTTCGCCGTAAGCCATCACGCCGCCATAATATCCGCTCACCGGATCATAAGGCGTAATACCGGCAATAGCGTACTGCAAGTCGTAACCGCCAGTATTTCCCTGATTATCGGTATCCGTATAACCACCACTCATATAGTACGTGCGGTTAGTCCAGTTGCCTGAGAAACGCATCCCGACACTCAATTGCTGGAGCAGTTTGTAATCGAAATTAAAGCGCACGTTGTAACGCGAATAATCGTTGTTGATCTGCAATCCTTCCTGGTCTTGAACGCCTATGGATGCAAAGAAGTTAGACTTATCGTTGCCGCCCGTAGCCGATACGTTATAGGTTTGGAGCGTACCGTTGTCGCGCATTATCCACTCCCACCAGTCGGTGTCCGGATAGCGGAGCGGGTCGATCATGCTCAGGGCGAGCCACTGGTCTATCGTTCCCGTCTTGAACTGCAGGTTTGATGCAAGAGTGCTCACCAATGCAGAGCGACGGTGAATTTCCAATGCACGCGCATAGTCGGGCATAAACTCAATCCTGTTAGTAGGATAGGATACCGAATAATTACCGGATACGTTGAATGCTACCCTGTCGGAGCCTTTACCCGATTTTGTGGTAATAAGGATGACGCCGTTGGCGGCGCGTGACCCATAGACCGCAGCCGAAGCCGCATCTTTCAATACCGAAATACTTTCGATATCGTTCATGTTAAGGCGGTTGATGTTGACATCAGGCATCCCGTCAACCACTATCAGTGGCTCGGCGTTATTAACCGTACCCATACCGCGAATCATCAACGACACGTCTTCGCGGCCTGCCATACTGCTGTTCTGACTAACGGCAAGGCCGGGCAACATGCCCTGTAATCCCGACGACACATCGACTAACGAACGGCTCGTCAGGCTCTCGTCAACCGTCATCGCCGAAACGGCGCCCGTCAGGTTGACCTTCTTCTGGGTACCGTAACCGACTACGACAACCTCTTCCAAGGCCTGCGTGTCTTCGGCTAAGGTGATCTGCAGCGTCGTGCGGTTTCCCACCGCAACCTCCTGCGTAGCATACCCGACATAGGAAATCTGCAATACGGCATTATCCTTGACTGTAAGTGTGAACTTTCCGTCCACGTCAGAGATGATTCCGTTTGTAGTCCCTTTTTCCATAATATTGGCGCCGATGATGGCTTCACCGGTTGCGTCAACAACTGTTCCGGTCACTCGCTTCTGTCCGAAAGCGAAGATTGTCCCGCAACTTAGAATACATAGCAGGCATAAGGCCTTTCGCCACGTACTCCCTCTACTTAGAAAAACAAATTTTCTCCTCATGTGCATTAATTATTAATTTTACATAAAAATAATGGATTATAAAATTACTGACTTTCATGTATCTTTTGTTTGTTGGATTTCTTTCACTCCTTCTCCCCGCATAGCCTAATCCCGTAAAAACTATGCAGAAAAATTTTGGCAAAGATATACAATATTGTTTCTCGCCCCCCCCCGTTAATGATAATTATGTTAATTTAATATAATTTAATCCATCCTATTTGTAATCTTTACAGCTTTCGCAAAAAAAATGGGATTTTTATTTCCACATTGATAATTTTTTTATACTTTCGCGGCCTGTTTACTATATAATTTTTTATTGAAATGAGAAAATGGAGAGTTGAAGATTCGGAGGAGTTGTACAACATTCGTGGCTGGGGGATGGATTATTTTTCGGTTAACGAGAAAGGTCATATTGTCGTCACACCGAAGAAGGGCGGCGCTAAAGTTGACTTGAAAGAGTTGATGGACGAGCTTGCCCTGCGGGATGTTGACGCACCGCTGTTAGTGCGTTTTTCGGATATTCTCGACAATCGTATCGAGAAGATCTCTAACTGCTTCCGTATTGCCGCCGAGGAATACAAGTACGAGGCTAAAAACTTCATCATTTATCCTATCAAGGTCAACCAGATGCGACAGGTTGTCGAGGAAATCGTCAGCCACGGCAACAAGTTCAACATTGGCCTTGAGGCCGGTTCAAAGCCGGAACTTCACGCTGTACTCGCCATCAATTCCGGCAACGATTCGCTCATCATCTGCAACGGTTACAAGGACGAAGATTATATACAACTCGCACTGCTGGCGCAAAAAATGGGCAAACGGATATTCATCGTTGTCGAGAAACTCAACGAGCTTGGCCTCATTGCCGATTTGGCAAAGAAGATGCGTGTGCGCCCCAACATCGGGATACGCATCAAATTAGCAAGTTCGGGTAGCGGCAAATGGGAAGAATCGGGCGGCGATGTAAGCAAATTCGGCCTCTCATCGAGCGAACTGCTTGACGCTCTGGATATTCTGAAGAAACATAAGATGGAAGATTGCCTCCGACTCATACATTTTCATATCGGCAGCCAGGTGACAAAAATCCGCCGTATCAAGAACGCCTTACGCGAAGCCTCACAGTTCTACGTCCAGTTGCGCATGATGGGTTACGAGGTCGATTTCGTAGATATCGGCGGCGGACTTGGGGTCGATTACGACGGCACACGCTCGTCGAAGTCCGAAAGCAGCATGAACTACTCGATTCAGGAATATGTAAACGACTCAATATCAACCCTCGTCGATGCCAGCATTAAAAACAATATCCCCCAACCTAATATCATCAACGAATCGGGGCGGTCGCTGACGGCGCATCATTCGGTGCTGATTTTTGAGGTTTTGGAAACCGCCACACAACCCGAATGGGACGAAGACGAGGAATTACCTGAAGATGCGCATGAATTGGTGCGCGAACTCTACAAATTGTGGGACGAGATGAATCAGCCCCGTCTCATCGAGACATGGCACGACGCACAGCAGATACGCGAGGAATCACTCGACCTGTTCAGTCTCGGATTAGTCGATTTAGTGACCCGCGCACAAGTCGAGAAACTCTATTGGTCGATTGCCCGCGAGGTTTATCATACCGCTATGAACACCAAACATGCGCCGGAGGAACTGCGTAAAATCTCTAAGATGCTGCCCGACAAGTATTTCTGTAACTTCTCGCTTTTCCAGTCGTTGCCCGATTCGTGGGCGATAGACCAGGTATTCCCAATAGTCCCGATTTCACGCCTCGACGAAAGGCCTTCGCGTACAGCCACTCTCCAAGATATCACCTGCGATTCGGACGGCAAAATCGACAATTTCATCAACATGAACAACTACACCTACCACCTACCCGTTCATACGCTCAACAAACGCGAACCCTACTATATCGGCGTCTTTCTGGTCGGCGCTTACCAGGAAATACTCGGCGACCTGCACAACCTCTTCGGCGACACTAACGCCGTCCATATCTCGGTCAGCAAAGACAGCTATCAGATAGAGCAAATAGTTGATGGCGAGACAATTGCCGATGTCCTCGAATATGTTGAGTATAATCCCAAAAAGTTGGTTCGCACCGTCGAATCATGGGTCACAACCGCTATGAAGGAAGGCAAAATATCCGTTGACGAAGGCCGTGAATTTCTTTCGAATTACCGTTCCGGACTTTACGGATACACTTATCTCGAATAATCCATTAATAAATAAAACTTTATGAGAATAATTTCATACAATTTGAACGGCATACGTTCGGCGGCAGGAAAAGGACTGTTCGAGTGGTTGGGGAAAGAAAGCCCTGATATATTCTGCGTTCAGGAGACGAAAGCGCAACCCGAACAGATCGACGGCATGACGCTACGAGCGCTCGGATATGAGAACCATATCATTCACTCGGCGGTAAAAAAAGGCTATAGCGGCACGGCCATTTTCAGCAAGCAGAAGCCCGATTTTTATAAGATAGGCGCCGACAAGCCCGAATACGACAGCGAAGGCCGTGTCATTCGCGCCGATTTCGGCGATATAACCGTCGTTTGCGCTTATATCCCGTCCGGAACGATGGGCGACGCCAGGCAGGCGGTCAAAATGGCTTTCCTCGACGCTTTCGTCGATTATTTGCTCGAATTGAGGAACTCACGCCCCAACCTTATTATTTGCGGCGACTACAACATCTGCCACAAACCTATCGACATCAACCATCCCGAACGACACGGCAACGTATCCGGTTTCCTGCCCGAAGAGCGGGAATGGTTTGACCGCTTCATCGGCCTCGGCTTCGTCGATTCCTTCCGCGAGTTCAACAAGGAACCGAATCAATACAGCTGGTGGAGTTTTCGCGCCGGAGCGCGCGCTAAAAATCTCGGCTGGCGCATCGACTACCATATCGTGACCGATGCACTCAAACCTCGTCTCAGAGCGGCTGCAATATACCCCGACGTAGCCTTCTCCGACCATGCCCCGGTAATGCTCGAAATAGAATAAATAAAAATTTTTTTATAAAAAAGAGGATAGTTTGAAAAAAAAGCAATATATTTGCCTCCTGATTATTTAAAATTAATGCGTATGAGAAGGATTACTGGAGTATTTATTGTGATATTTACGGCGGCATTATTGTTGTCGTCATGTGGTAGCGTTCCGTTGACCGGAAGGCGGCAAATCTTGCTTGTATCCGACAGCGAAGTCTTGACGTCGAGTTTGTCGCAGTACAACGAATATATCAAAACAGCGCCCAAATCGACCAACGCGACCGGCACCGCCATGGTTACTCGTGTAGGTAAGAATATTGCCGCAGCTACCGAGGCCTATCTTCGTCAAAACAACTTGGAGAGTGAGATCGCCAACTTCGCCTGGGAGTTCAATCTTATCAAGAGCGATGAATTGAACGCGTTCTGCATGCCGGGCGGAAAGATCGTCGTTTATGAAGGTTTGCTGGCGTTGGTATCCAAGGACGATGAGTTAGCCGTAGTTCTCGGTCATGAAGTAGCACATGCGGTTGCCAAGCATAGCAACGAGCGTATGAGCCAGGAGTTACTCGCACAAACAGGAGCCGGGATTTTAGACGCAGCCTTGAGCACAAAATCGGAGGCTGTGCGCGGCGTAGCAAGTACGGTATTCGGCCTTGGTGCGCAGATGGGCGTCATGTTGCCTTATTCGCGGCAGCATGAACTCGAAGCCGATTATATGGGCTTGGTTTTCATGACAATGGCAGGATATGAGCCTTCTTATGCGGTGTCTTTCTGGCAAAAAATGTCGTCTGCATCAGGAAGTTCCGCCAATGATTCCGATTTCCTGAGCACCCACCCCAACGACGCCAAACGTATTGCGCAAATTCAACAGTATCTGCCGGAGATGGACAAATACAGACCGAAAAAATAAATAAATACATACCAAAAAATAACATAACATGAAAAAGAATCCTCACAAATGGGAAAAAGCCATTCTCACAGTGCTCAGAATGGCTATAGGATGGCATTTTCTTTACGAAGGGATAGCCAAAATCGTTGCCGACACATGGTCATCGCAGCCTTACCTGTCAAACACATCAGGCTTCATGTCCCCTGTTTATCACTGGCTTGCACAGTCGTCGGCGATAGGCATCATTGACTGGCTTAATATTATTGGGTTGATACTCATCGGATTAGCTCTATTTTTCGGCCTCTTCGTGCGCGTAGCCGGTATCGCCGGAGCGCTCTTGCTGACGCTTTATTACTTTGCCTACCCGCCTTTCGGGCTGTCCTTAGTGTCCGTAGCGCGGGAAAGCCACCAGTACATCGTTGACTACCTGTTTCTCGAAGCTCTGGCGCTGCTTTTCATCGCTTTTTACCGCCACAAAGGTTACGGCATCGGCAACCTCATTAAAAGAACTAAAGCCATTAATCTACTTAATAAGGATGAGGGTGCTATCGGTCGTCGTAAAGCGCTGAAAGACATTGTCGCACTGCCTGTGCTCGGACTTATGGGATGGGGCGCATGGGAGAACGGGCGCAAGTATGGAGTTGACGTCATGAGCGGCGCAACGATCCAGGTCAACAAGGAAGACCTGAGCAAGCTGAACGGCGAACTGCCCAAGGGTAAGTTGGGCAAGCATGAGTTAAGTCGCATGATATTGGGCGGTAACCTGATCGGAGGCTGGTCGCACGCCCGCGACCTGCTCTACGCCGATACCCTGTTCAAGGCCTACAACACCGAACAGAAGATATACGAGACATTGATGTTAGCCGAAGCCGCCGGTATAAATGCCATCAATATCGGCTTCCCGACAAACACTGTCATGCAGAAATATAAGAAGCTGACAGGCAGCAAGATAAAGGTCATCACGCAGATAGCAGCCGACGTCAAGGACGAATCTACCCTTTTCGACAACCTCTATAAGGCGATTGACTTTGGCGTCGATATCATACAGATACAGGGCAACTGGGTCGATTGGATGTGCCGCGACCGGCATGTTGACCGCATCGGACGCTTGCTCTCACGCATCAAAGACGAGGGCTACACTGCCGGTTTGGGCGCCCATACGATAGATTCGCTGATCTATTGCGAGGAGGCGGGCATAATCCCGGACTACTATATGAAGACGATGCACCATGACAATTATTGGTCGGCACACCCGCGTGAGAACCGCGTACCTTTTGAGACAGACGGCCCCGAAAGCCTCGACCACAACTACTATCACAACAACCTCTTTTGTCCGTATCCCGACCGCGTGATTGAGTTTGTGAGCCGAACGACCGTCCCCGTCATGGGATTCAAAGTCCTCGCAGCAGGCGCAATAAAGCCCGAAGACGGTTTCAAATGGGCGTTTAACAATGGCGCCGACTTTATTTGCGTAGGCATGTTCGACTTCCAGATAGTGAAAGACGTCAATATTTGCAACAATGTCCTCGCAGAAATAGAAAAAGAACGCACGCGCACACGCGAATGGCATTAAACGATTAATTCCCAGTCGCCTACGTCGAGCCAAAGGCCAAATTTATAACCTACTTCTTTGAAGTCCGAGACTTTCCTGAAGCCCAGTTTCTCGTGCAAACGGACGCTCTCCGGATTGGGTATTGTGATACAAGCTATTACAGCGTGGATATTTGTCTTCTTGAGTTCGGCAATCAATGCGGTCATGAGTTCCTGCCCAAGACCCTTTCCCCGTGCTTCAGGTTTGATATAAATCGTTGATTCTACGGTACTTCGGTAGGCTTCTTTCTTCTTCCATTTCGAGACGTAACAATAGCCGGTTATGCGTCCGCCCTCCTCATTCACAAGGAAAGGATAATGAAGTGAAATCTCTGCAATCCGGCCTTGCATCTCGCCGACCGAAACTTCTTCCGTCTCAAATGTGATAGCCGTATTCACTACGAAATAGTTGTAAATCAATGCAATATCTTCGGCATCCTCTTGCCTGACCTGTCTTATCATATTATCCGATCTTAAATCCTATCCCCGCAAGGCTGTCTAAAACCGCCTCATTGACATTTAAAGGCCTTATAATGAAGTTTTTAAACTCACGTCGAACCCAATATTTCCCGCGCTGTTCTTCGAATGTTCCGGGTGATGTTTTCAATCGCTCACTATCTTCATCTATCGGATATGTGTAGGTAACAGCCTCATAGATAATCTGTTCGATATTCTTACCTGTGCCGTCGAGGGCGTATTCCTGCGGCATAGGCGGCAAGGGGATAGATTCCGGATACCAGTCCTTCAGAGCATCCACGCCGAAAAACGTTGAAAACTCCCGCACGCAAGCGGCTGTCCCATTGGCTTTTCCGTCGGACGAATATCCGGCAATATGGGGCGTGCCGATAAAAGCTTTTTCGAGTAGTTCGGCATCGGGCGTCGGCTCGCCTTCCCAAACGTCAAGCACGTAATCCGACAATTTCCCGTTATTGAAAGCCTGCATTAATGCAGCGTTATCGGCCACCGCGCCTCGCGATGAGTTGATAAATACCGCCCCTGTTTTCATCCGTGCAAAAAACGCATCCGAAGCAAGATGATAAGTAGCATAAGGCCCCGCCTTTTCGAGCGGAACATGGCATGTCACGATGTCGCTCTCGGCAAGCAGGCTGTCAAGCGATACAAAAGCCTCCGCTCCCTCTCGCTCAGCCCTTGGCGGGTCATTAAGCAATACCCTCATTCCAAGCGCTTTGGCCGCCGAAGCGACCTTGCTGCCCACATTTCCCACGCCTATAACCCCAAGCGTCAAATCCGTAAACTTCAGCCCACGCCTGAAAACTAACGTGGCCAGAACAGCCGTGATATATTGTTGCACCGACCACGAATTACAACCAGGTGCATTGACCCACCGAATCCCCACAGCATCGCAATAATCCGTATCAATATGGTCGTAACCGATTGTCGCTGTTGCAATTAGCTTCACGCGGCTGTTTTTAAGCAAAGCCTCGTTGCATTTAGTCCTTGTCCGGGTGAAAATTGCATCGGCCTCTCTCACATCGTCCGCACTAATCTTCGCTCCCGGCAGGTATTCAATAGTGGCATAAGGCTCAATAACTCCCTTTAGAAAAGGGATCTTGTCGTCCGAAATAACTTTTAACATACTCACTTTGTCAGGTCGTAACAGAAAATCAAGTCGTGGTCGCGAGTATAGAGTTTGCCGTTAGCTACGACAGGGTGTGTCCAGACGCGGTTGTCCGTTGACGTAACTTCCGACCTTTCGGGAATCTCTATGCGACCGTATTCCTTCCAACTTTCCGGCGAAGCATCTACGACGGTCAACGAGCCGGTACGTTCGTCGAGGCATAACAGACGGTTGTTGACGCATAACACAGCGCCCTTAGCCGGCTCAGCTACGCGATGTTTCCAGGGAATATCCCCAGTTTTTAAATTCATACACAACCATCCCGGACCGTCCGAATAGCCGTAAATATAATCTCCTACGAGCACAACGCCGCCGTGGTGATTGGACATGTCGGGCTTAGTGTATAGCGTGTCGGCGCGAAAGGCATCACCCGACTTGGTAAGTTTTACCGCCGCACAGCCGGCGCGGTATCCCGACGTGACATAAACAATATGGTCGCGATAGACCGGCGTTGGGATTGCCGCCGTACGATTGCCGCCGACGTCGGCTTTCCACAGCAGTTTACCGTCCTTAGCCGATATCCCCGCTACACCCTTGCTTGCCAACTGAATATACTGGCGAACGCCGTCCACATCGGCAACGATAGACGATGAATAACCGCCAATATCCGTCCATTCCTTGCTTCTCCATACTATTTCACCCGTATTTTTGTCGAGCGCAACCATTGCTCCGGATTCCCCGCCAGGCGTACAAATAACAATATTGCCGTCAACAAGCGGCGATTCACTGAACCCCCAATCCGAATGTGACATTATTTTCCCGCCGAAATCCGTACGGAAATCTTTCTCCCACAGCATCTTACCATCTTTAGCGTCGAGACAGTGTATTTGCCCGCCGCCACGTACAAGGTAGAGTTTGCCTTCGTCGTAAGTGACCTCACCACGAGGGCCGTTGCCGCGGTCCATAACGAAAAGTTTGCCGAGCGTCGTTTTCCATATTTGCTTGCCCGTTTTTGTGTCGAGCGCAAAAGCGAAGTCAACTTCATCGGCACCCTGCCCATAAAGCGTTGTTCCAACGATTGTGGGCGACGAATAGCCCGCTCCAGCCTGACGGAACGTCCACAAAAGAGCCGGTTGCTTCGCCGTCCAATCCAAATTCAGCCCCTCGGCCGTATAAACGGCGTCACGATTCTTGCCGCCCCATTGCGGCCAGTCTTGTGAATATGATTCCGTTACAAATGTAACTACTGCCATTATCGGCAAAATAAATTTGATATTTCCTTTCATATTATTCATGTTTTTTGAATGACATAGAAATTTTTTGACTTAAAAACAAGGCGAAGGTTTAAATGACATAACACATGAAATTTACGGATTTACAAACATAAGAAATAAAAATCACATAAAATATTTGCAGAACAAAAAAAAATCGTACCTTTGTGCGTGGGTTTTGCGGAAAATGGAGCAAATACATTGTAAATCAACATTAAAAAAACAATAATTAATTATGGCAAATTTATTCAGTGTAAAAGACAAAGTCATTCTTCTAACAGGAGGATGCGGAATTTTAGGGGGTTGCATGGCAAAACATCTTGCCGAAGAAGGCGCCCGGGTAGTAGTACTCGACCGTAATGTCGAAGGAGGTAGCAGTCTTGTGGATGAGATAAAAAAAGCGGGCGGCGAAGCTCTTTTCGTTGAGACGGATGTGCTCAATAAGGAAATCTTAGAGCGTAACCGCGAGGAAATCATGGCGGCTTACGGACGTATTGATGTGTTAATAAACCTCGCCGGCGGTAATATGGCCGGAGCGACGATCCCGCCCGACAAAACCTTCTTTGACCTTGATATCAGCGCTTTCCGCAAAGTGGTTGACCTGAATCTGTTCGGTACGGTACTACCGACTATGGTCTTCGCCAAAGTTATGGTCGATCAGAAGAAAGGGAGCATTATCAACGTGTCGTCCGAATCGGCGCTGCGACCTCTGACCCGCGTTGTCGGCTATGGCTGCGCAAAAGCGGCAATCAGCAATTTCACTCAATACATGGCGGGCGAACTGGCTATCAAATTCGGGGAAGGACTGCGCGTCAATGCGATTGCGCCGGGCTTCTTCCTGACCGAACAAAATCGCGCCCTGATGACGAATCCCGACGGCACACCTTCGCCGCGTTGCCTGACAGTTATGGCTCATACACCTTTCAACCGCCTCGGTCAACCGGAAGAACTTCTCGGTACGGTACAATGGTTGGCAAGCGACGCTTCGGCCTTCGTGACCGGTACGGTTACGCCTATCGACGGCGGTTTTGATGCATTTAGTATATAAACAATTAAAATTATATTTATTATGGCGCAATTAGCAGACATTGGTCTTATCGGTTTAGCCGTTATGGGCGAAAACCTTGTGTTAAACATGGAAAGTAAAGGTTTTACGGTTGCCGTTTTTAACCGTACGGTCGAAAAAGTTGACGCTTTTGTCAACGGTCGCGGAAAAGGTAAAAATTTCATCGGAACGCATTCTATTGAGGAGTTGTGCCGCTCGCTGAAGCGTCCGCGCAAAGTGATGATGCTTGTCAAGGCGGGGCAGGCGGTTGATGATTTCATTGAGAAGATCATCCCGTTTCTGGAGCCGGGAGACGTTATTATTGACGGCGGAAATACGCATTTCCCCGACACCATCCGTCGCACGGCTTATGTCGAAAGCAAGGGTTTGCTCTATATCGGCACCGGCGTTTCGGGCGGCGAAGAAGGCGCTCTGAACGGTCCCTCGATGATGCCCGGCGGCTCTAAAGCGGCTTGGGAATTGGTAAAACCAATCTTCCAGAGCATCTGCGCCAAAGCCGAAGGTCAGCCTTGCTGCGACTGGGTCGGCGAGAACGGCGCCGGACACTTTGTAAAAATGGTACACAACGGCATCGAATACGGTGATATGCAACTTATTTGCGAGGTTTATCAAATCCTGAAAGACCTGCTCGGACTGTCGGCCGAAGAGATGCACGATGTGTTCCGCGAATGGAACGAAGGCGAACTCAATAGTTATCTGATAGAGATTACACGCGACATCCTGGCATATAAAAACGCTGAAGGCGAGACAGTTGTGGATAAAATCCTCGACACAGCCGGTCAGAAAGGCACCGGCAAGTGGACGGGCGTAGCCGCTCTCGACCTCGGTATCCCTCTGACCCTCATTGCCGAATCGGTGTTTGCACGCTGCCTCTCTGCAAAAAAAGACGAGCGTGTGGCCGCGGCGAAAGTGCTAACCGGACCCAAACCGTCGTTTACGGGCGATAAAAAGGCGTTTATCAACGACCTCAAAAATGCTCTATATGCCTCAAAAATAGTGTCTTACGCGCAAGGTTATTTATTGATGCGCGAAGCCGCAAAAGAGTACGGATGGAATCTCAACTACGGCGGCATTGCCTTGATGTGGCGCGGCGGTTGCATCATCCGCTCGGTGTTCCTCGGCAAAATCAAAGAGGCTTTCGACAAGGATCCGTCGCTCTCAAACCTGCTTCTCGACCCGTTCTTCAAGAACACCGTGCTGGCAGCTCAGGACAGTTGGCGCCGCGTCGTCACTACGGCTATCGCTAACGGCATCCCAGCGCCCTCGCTGAGCGCCGCCCTGACGTATTTCGACGGCTACCGCACCGAACGCCTGCCTGCAAACCTCCTTCAGGCACAACGCGACTACTTCGGCGCCCACACCTACGAACGCATCGACCGCCCCCGCGGCGAATTCTTCCATACCAATTGGACAGGCAAAGGCGGCGACACCGCTGCTTCGACGTATGTAGTGTAACAGCCCGAACTACAATGATTCAGGCCGTACTTTTCGATATGGACGGCGTTTTGGTCGATACCGAACGCGAAATATGTCTTGCTGCGATACGGATGTTCCGCGAATTGGGAATATCAGTGTATCCGGATGACTTTTTGCCGTTTGTAGGTGCAGGCGAAAATCGCTATATAGGCGGCGTTGCCGAGAAATACGGCATCCCGTTGGATATCATTCGGGCAAAAAAACGCACGTATGATATTTACAGTGAGATCGTTCACGGCAAACTCAAACCATTACGCGGCGTGCCGGAGTTTATTGACAGGTGCCGAAAAGCCAACATCAAGATGGCGATTGCCACAAGCGCCGACATGGTGAAGATGGAAGTCAACCTGCGCGAAATAGGCTTGCCTGTCGAGACTTTCGACGCCACCGTTAATGGTTTGCAGGTAGTGAACAAAAAGCCTGCGCCCGACATTTATCTTATGGCCGCACAACTGTTGGACGTGCCACCGGAGCGTTGCTTAGTAGTCGAAGACGCTGTAAACGGCGTCGAGGCTGCTAAAGCCGCCGGAATGTTTTGCATGGCGCTGACCACAAGCTTCGATGCGCAACAACTGCGTCAAGCAGATGTGATATGCAAAGATTTGTCCGAAGCGCCGGAAGATATTTTTTTGAGATTTACATGATTTCGACAACAACATATCTCAATTTACAACTATGAAACGAATTATTTTCTTACTCATCCTCACCGCATCATGCGTATGTGGAAAAAAAGGTGGCGACAACTGCTGCGCCACAGATGCTATTGCGCAATCGCAATCCCCACAGACATTCAACTACAGTCCTGATTACAAGGCCATTAAAGTTGATGCCTCGCGCCTCGCACGTATTGACTCGCTACTGCAGGACTATGTTGACAGGGGGCTTATCCCTCATGCCCTGACGTTCGTAGCCAAGGACGGGCAGGTGATTCACAACAAGGCGTTCGGCTGGCGCGACGTTGAGAAGCAAATACCTTTGCAAAAGGACGACATTTTCCGCATGTACTCTCAGACTAAGGCGATCACAACCGTAGCGTTGATGCAACTTTTCGAGCAGGGCAAGTTCCAACTCGACGACCCCGTGTCGAAGTACATACCCGAAATGACCGACCAGGTGAAAACCAACGGCGGCGGTACGCACAAAGCGCCTTCGCCCGTGCAGATACGCCAACTGATGAGCCATACATCGGGCATCGGAGGCTTGCAGGGCGGCGACAAACCCTACGTTACGCTGGCGGAATATGTCCGTGAGCAAGTCAAGCAGCCCCTACAGTACGACCCCGGAATGGGCTGGAACTATCATCCCGCATCCGACGTCTGGGCTTATCTCGTGGAATATTTCTCCGGTCAACCGCTTCAGGAATATATCGAAGAAAACATCTTTAAGCCATTGGGTATCAGCGATATGGCATATTATTACCCGGAATCGTTTAAAGATCGTTTCGTGACAATATACCGCGAGGAAGGCGGCAAGATAGCGCCAACCGAGATGTGGAGCGGGCGCTACCCGTTTGGCGACGACCGGCGGTTTGCCAACGGCGGCACCGGTCTGAACGGCACTATTGAAGGCTATGCACGCTTCCTGCAAGCGATCCTCAACGGCGGCAGTTTCAACGACAACCGTATCCTCGGACGGCGCACGATAGAGGTGATGTCGAAAGACCAGGTGAAGCATCCCGAAGGAGGCAGCGAAAATTTCCGCTTTGGGCTTGGTTTTCAGATATATCCCGGAGAAAAATTGACGTGGGATGTGCAGGGAGGATTCTCGCCGATGGTATCGCCCGGCGCACTCAGTTGGGGCGGCATGGCTAACACCGACTATATCATCGACCCGCGCGAAAACATGATTATCCTCCTCTATACCAACAGGATACCCGATACCAGAGTATGGGAACTGTTCCTAAATACCGTCTATCAGGCGTTGGAATAATAATTATGTATTGTTAGTTGTTACCACTAACGCCCCGTTACGCGCTTTCTCGCCGATATCAATTGTCCGTCAGGCATTAACAACGGATATACGTAAAAAGGTATCTCCATGCCCCAGTTCACATTATTTCCGTATAATTCGGAGGGGTATGGATGCTTGTAAGTCACATCGTTCGATTCCATATCAATACATGCCGTAAAGCGAAATTTTCGCGTTAAGGAATCATGCAGTGAAAACGGAGATAATCCCATTAACAGCAGTTTTCCCTGATACTCAATGAATGGAGTTACGGTCTTCGGAACAAACTGGGGATAATACAACGCATTTGCCGGGTCAGGGCGTTCCGAATTTCCTTTCCAAAGAGGTATTCTGCTTTTAACATGTCCGCTGCTATCCCCGATTATAACCTCAATTTTGCTGCGATTATAGATATAAATTGAATCAAAAGATTTTATATAGTAACCGTTCGGGAGGGGTACGGCGTCAGGACCTTCCTTGGGATACGTAATTTTATCTATCAAACAGTAAGATGAATCCGTTTTTCGCTTTGAACCAGCAATTCGCAGGTAGCGGTCATCTTCCCGACATTCCTGTTCCTGATTTCGACTGATCTGGAACACGACAGAAAAGACAATATGCTTAATATCAGCAATATATTTTTCACATTAAACCATTGTTTCACTTTGTTATAGTGATATTCCTGAATTTAATTGGTCCGCCTTCGCTTTGCAAGCCGATGTAGCCTTTTTTGACTTTGTTCGTGCCGCGATTTTGCAATTCTCCGTTTATGTAAACGGTTATCACTCCTTTTTTAACTTCGATTTTTGCTTTATTCCACTCACCAACAGGTTTCTCATTTGATTCCTTTTGTTTAGCTATCACAGGAAATTTCGGCCTTTCGGCAGCTCCTGCAGGTAATTTATACTCTGCAAGATCCGAACCGCCAAGCAGCACAAAATCGCCGGCTTTGCCTGCTGCCAACTGGCACTCAATGCCGTTAGGAAACGGGTTCTTGGGGTCGGCAATCAGCAGGAAAATGCCGCTGTTGGTAGCCTTGTCAATCCAGCTCCACTCCAATTCAAGGGTGTAGTTGCCGTACTTCTTTTTCGTGTACATGTAGCCAAAAGGCTCGCCGTGAATCACTATCACGCCGTCCTGAACGGTGAACACATCTTCGGGAGCGGCTTTGTCGCCGTCCACTACAAAATTCCAATTCGACAAATCCTTGCCGTTAAACAAATCTACTGCCTGCGCCGAACTTGTACTTACACATACCGCCAGCGCCATAAATGTTAAAATGATAATTCTTTTCATAGCTAAAAACTTATAATATTTAAACTTCTAATTTTCTGTAACGTATCCGTTTCGGCTCGGCGTATCCGTTCTGTTTGCGCTTGTAGTCTTCGTAGTCGGAGTACGAGCCTTCGTAGAACACCACTTCGGAATCGCCTTCGAAAGATAGTATATGGGTGCAGATGCGGTCAAGGAACCATCGGTCGTGCGAGATGACTACGGCGCAGCCGGCAAAGTTTTCGAG
>JAISUX010000042.1 GCA_031271805.1 Tannerella sp. | reverse complement strand
TGCTTGTCCGCACATGGCAATCGGACGCAATAATAAGGATATATACTACTGACGGTGTGCTTGTTATGCAAAAAACCATCCTTAAGGCAGGTCTTACTTCAATCCCTCTGCGTCGCGGTTTGTATATTGTCACGCTCAACGGCGGTACGGGCAAAAAAGTAGCCGTTGAGTAGCTATGTTGCCCATACACGAGGCGTCGGAATGAAAAAAATTTTTTGTTTTGGAAAAAAAACTCTATCTTTACGCCGATTTATTTATACCATTTTTTCAAAAAGTTATGAGTACACGTAGAAATTTTCTTAAACAATCTTTGTCGGCGGGGTTAGGTCTGTTTGCCGTGCCTACTATCATACCGGCCTCAGTATTAGGCAAAAATGCGCCATCTAAGCGCATCAATATCGGTGCAATCGGAACAGGACGCATCTCGCGCGACCACGACATGCCTGGAGTTCTAAAATACGACTCGGCGCGTATCATCGCGGTTTCCGACCTCGACGCAAACCGTCTGGCGGACGCCAAAAAGTACGTAGAGGACTATTACACCAAAAAGTCAGGCTCGGCATACAAGGGAGTTCTGACTTACGGAGACTATCGCGATTTGCTGGCCAACAAAGACATAGATGCAGTATTAGTGAGCACGCCCGACCATTGGCACGCCAAAATCGCCATCGACGCAGCGCGCGCAGGCAAGCATATCTATCTGCAAAAACCCACCTCCCTGACTATCGACGAAGGCCGTAAGATGAGCAATGCCGTCAATGCCAACGGCGTCATACTGCAAATAGGCAGCCAGCAGCGCTCTATGGAACAGTTCCGCATCGCTTGCGAGTTAGTGCGCAACGGCCGCATAGGGCAACTCAAGGAAATAGAAATACGCCTGCCGGGTGATCCGCCGGGCGGAAATACGGAAGAAATGCCCATTCCGAAGGGTTTCAACTATGACATGTGGCTCGGACAGACGCCTTACGTCTATTATACCGTTGACCGCGTACATCCGCAGCAGGGTTACGACCGTCCGGGATGGCTGCGCTGCGAGCAGTTCGGCGCCGGAATGATTACCGGCTGGGGCGCTCACCATTTCGACATAGCCCATTGGGGCATGGACAGGGAATATTCGGGTCCGATAGAGATTGAAGGCAAGGCTGAATTTCCGGCCGAAGGTTCGGGATTGTGGGATGTTCACGGACGCTACGAGACAGAAATGCTGTATGACAACGGCGTTATAGTGCGCGGTATGCAGGACAGCAAGGAGAAACCTAACGGCGTATTGTTCACCGGCTCGGATGGATGGATATTCGTCAGCCGCGGCAATTATGCCGCCTCGCCCAACGAGCCGATAAGCACTAAGTCGCAGGCATTGCAGGCGTCGGATGTCAAAATCCTTTCGCCGCTGACCGACAACGACCCGGTACGCCTCTACATCAGCAATGACCACCACGGCAACTGGTTGGAAAGCATCATCGAAAATAAGAAAAATATCACTCCGGCGGAGGTCGCACATCGCTCATGCACAGCTTGCCTGCTGCAACATATAGCGATGAAACTGCCGCGCCGCCTTTACTGGGACCCTGTCTTAGAACGGTTCAAAAACGACGACGAAGCCAATTCGATGGTCGCCCGTCCGCATCGACCGCCGTATCAGTTCTGAAACAAATCAAAATAACAATCTATGAACAAATTTATTTTTACCGCAGCCGTAGCGCTGCTTGCGGGATATGCTTACGGGCAGACTTCCGAAATCACGGCAACCCGCATGGGAAGCCATATTGACGTCGTTATCGACGGGCGTTTTTTCACCAGTTACCACTTTGAAGAAGATGAGAAATACCCCTATCTGTTCCCACTCAACGGCCCTGTTTCGGGCAGTAGCGTGACATCCATGCGCAACCACCCATGGCCCCATCACACTTCGCTTTTCTTCGGATGCGACCGTGTGAACGGCGGCAATTACTGGCAGGAAGGCCTTGAACGCGGACGCATTGTGTCGCTCGGAGCGCAGATAGTCGAAGGCAAAGGCCGGCGCGTTGTCATTACGGACGAGTGTATCTGGAAACGCCCTGATGCCGAGGCGCCTGTGATCGACCGCCGCACTATTACCATTTCAGCGCCCTCGCAAACTCTTTACCAACTTGATTTCGATATTGAGATGGAAATGCTGATGGACGTGACGATAGAGAAAACGAACCACTCACTGTTCAGCGTCCGCGTTGACGGCGATCTGTCTGTTGATCAGGGGGGTACGATGATAAATGCCGAAGGTATGACCGGCGAGAAAGCAACGTTTGGCGTCCGTTCGCCATGGATGGACTTCTACGGAACGCGCAAAACCGGCATCGAAGGCATCGCCATCCTGCAGCATCCGTCCAACCCGTGGTATCCGTCGCCGTGGTTCACGCGCGATTACGGCTTCTTGTCGCCTACACCGATGTACTGGCCTGAAAACGATAAAGAAACGAACCTGCGCAAAGGCGAAAAACTGAAACTGCGCTACCGCGTCCTCGTTCATGCCGGAGATACCAAACAAGCCGGCATAGCCGCCCTCTTCGACAAATACAAAGAGAACTGACGACTATTATTAATAGGCTGAATATCAATGAAAAGCGAACTGCACTAACAATAGCGGTTCGCTTTTACATTTATACACCCGCAACTCTTAACTCAGTAAGTTATTGGCTCACAACGATTAAGAAGTATCGGTTTTTGCTCGTTTCGTAAAGACATAAAGAAAGCGCAGGCACTGTTTTATGTCTTTATCTGATATGAGGTATCTCCAAACCTTCGAACTAATAAAAACAACAGACCTGCGCTCTTATCTGTATAACGACATTTCCTTAGAAAATAATGCATCATACCGAAAAGAACGCAAGCGTTTGTTATTTACCTTTCCAGTTACTTAGAAATTGGAGATTTCCATATCAAGAAAAATATCTAATTAAACGCTTACGTTTCGACAATAAAATGTTTAACTCTGCGTCGGAAGCGTCTGTTTAAGGACGGAGTCTCAACTCCTCAACTTCCGAACACTATGTAAAACCGGCTACAAATATAAACAAAATTTCAATATGTTATCATAAAATCGAAAAAAAATAATTTTTTTTCTTATGACTTTGACGCCGATTTTTGAAAAATCTAAAATCCAATCACAACTTTAACACTTTCGTTCCCGCAGCGCACAAAATAAATCCCACGTTCAAGACCTGTAAATTCCGTAATTCTGTCAATATCGTATGAAGTTCGCAGAAGCCGTCCCAGCACATTAAACACCTCGACCTTTTCGCCCGCCGAAGCCCCACGAACTGCTATTGTGCCTGGAGCGCTACACCAAGCAAAGAAGCTCTCA
This sequence comes from Tannerella sp., assembly GCA_031271805.1. Classification (GTDB taxonomy): domain Bacteria; phylum Bacteroidota; class Bacteroidia; order Bacteroidales; family Tannerellaceae; genus Tannerella. Next base: position 1,166 of record JAISUX010000042.1, on the reverse strand, counting down.
TCGGCAGCAATCACCTCATTACCCACCGGCGCGGTGCGGAACTCAAGCGTGAAACGGTCGGTTATCTCGCCGCTACGAGATGAGAAATAATACACCCCACCGCTGTTGAGTTTAAATTCCTTGCTGGCGAGATGGTCAACGAGCCATACCGCGAGCGTGTCGCATCCGCGCTGTTCGGATGATTTGAGCATAAATTCACCAGCGTATGCCGCCCAGAAGACGAGCGGGATTATGTCGCCAATTTTGATAGCCGGTCTGCCGTCTATACACAGTTCCCTTTCAAGGGTTTTACCTGTTGATAATAAGTCGGTTGCTTTGGTGTATATCCGTATCCTGTCGCCGCCGTCGGTCATTTTTTCGCTGTCGAAGTCGTCAAAATCCGGTTTGGCGTTCTTAGTGGCATAAATCACCATCTGGTCAGCGGCGGTAGTATCAATTTTCGCAACGTCTAAACGAACAAGCACATCAATCACCGGTGGAGTATCAAAAACCTGTAAATCCTGAAAATCCTGTAATTCTGTAAATCTCCCGGCCCGCAGCCGGTTATTGCCCGCCCTCTCGACCGAGGCGTAGTTGAAAGTGAATGTGCCCGAAGACACCGTATCCCGCATCCGTACCCAGAAAGCCTGCATTGGCGGTATAAAGCCCAGTTCGGGGGATGTAGAGGCATTCTCCCATCCCGGCGCCGCAGCCACGGTGCCGTTTGCGTTGTATGCCACAAACTCATATCCCAGCGCAGGCGTATAGGTACGGTACCACATAGTAGCATAGATTCCGGCGGCAGCCACAGCATCGCCAGTGAACCGCCAGTACGACGGGAAAGGATTGCCCACAAGGTTGAAACCCTGCTTAATATCGGTATCAGTATTAGTAAGCGGTACGGAGACGTCGCTATAAGACAGCCCGCCGCTAAACGCAACCGCCAAAGGCTCCGTCTCGCTCTGGATCACCATCCCCACACCTGCATCGGGCGCCGAAGACAAATCAACCCATTGATGCGCCGTTTCCGAGTACTGTTGAGCCACACGAAGCGCCCCGCCGGGCGTGCCCACAGGCGAAAAAGCCGTCCCAAAATCCCACCCCCGCACAGGCGAAGAAAGGTACCAGTTACGAGAAGCCGCCAAAGTATCAATATAAGAACAAACAGGCACGGAAACATTCCCAAG
>JAISUX010000011.1 GCA_031271805.1 Tannerella sp. | reverse complement strand
GACGGCAACAACTCCTGGCAAGACGACCCGAACGGAAGGCATGAATATCTGACATTCAAGATGAAACCTGAAGAAATAGGAGCAATTATCGAGGATATGATGATGTATGTAAAACATTAATTGTGAAACAATTTCTAATTTAATTATATTATGGTAAAAAACAGAATTTTAACGGTATTTATTGTTACAATGGCCTTATCGGCGCAAATCATGCCGGTAAATGCCAAAAGCCCTAAAACGGGCGATTTCCGCTTCAACGCTGACGGGAAATTTAAAATTATCCAGGTAACCGATACTCACATCAAATGGGATTCCCCCTATTCGCTTGAGACAGTCGAAATGTTGAATCAGGCGCTCGATGCTGAAAAGCCTGATATTGTGATTTTTACTGGCGACGTCGTCACCGGCAAGCCCTATCAAAAAGGATTGGAATTAGTGACTGCACCTGTCATCAAACGCGGTATTCCATGGGCTTTGGTTTACGGCAATCATGATGACGAGCAGGATCTTAACCGTGCGCAGTTGTCGGAATTGATTGATAAACAGCCGTATTTTGCCGGAAACATGAAGAAAATCAAGAATGTAAGCGGTTATGGCAATTATGTGATTGAAATAAAGGGTAAGACAGGCAAAAAGCCCGAAGCGCTGCTTTACTGCATGGATTCGCGTACTTACAGCATCCTCAAGCCGACAGTTGACGGTTACGGTTGGTTTGCTTTCGACCAGGTGGCGTGGTATCGTCGCATGAGCGAGAAATACACGGCTGCAAACGGCGGCGACCCGCTACCTGCGCTGGCTTTTTTCCACATCCCACTCTTGGAATACCGACAGTTCGACCAGCATAAAGGACGAAAAGAAGGCAGCAAAATGGAAAAAGAATGTTCGCCGGAGATCAATTCGGGGATGTTCCTGTCGATGCTTGAAAAAGACGATGTGATGGGCACTTTCGTCGGACACGATCATGTCAATGATTATATTTTTAATTATTACGGCATTGCGTTGGCTTACGGGCGTTTTTCTGGTAGTAAAACGACTTATACTCAATTGAAAAACGGTGTCCGCGTCATTGAACTGACTGAGAACGAACGCGGCTTCCGTACATGGATACGGCTTGATTATGAGACAACTCTGGGAGAAGTGAAATTCCCCGACGACTTAAAACCGGAAGAAAAAAATGAAAAATAATCTTATAGGAATAGATATTGGCGGCACCAAATGTGCTGTCACTTATGGAATTAGCAGCGATGGCAGTATCGAAATCGTTGATAAAGTGAGGTTTGATACTGCCGGCGTGGATGCCACCATCGCCGCTTTGCTTGATAACACGGCTGCGTTGATGGCGAAAAACGGTTTGGATGCTGCGAATACGGCTTCTATCGGCATCAGTTGCGGCGGCCCTTTAGATAGTCGTAAGGGGCTTATTATGTCGCCGCCCAACTTGCCCGGATGGGACAATATCCCTATAGTCGAGCATTTTGAGAAGCGGTTCGGCATAAAAACTTCGGTTCAGAACGACGCCAACGCCTGTGCGCTCGCCGAGTGGAAGTTCGGCGCCGGTCGCGGTTATTCAAATGTCGTTTTCCTGACTTTCGGCACGGGTATGGGGGCAGGGTTGATTCTCAACGGACAACTGTACGCCGGTACGAACGACAATGCCGGCGAGGTGGGACATATCCGGTTGGAAAAGACTGGCCCTGTGGGTTACGGTAAGGCCGGTTCGTTTGAGGGTTTTTGCAGTGGTGGCGGCATTGCGCAGTTAGCGCGTACCCGCGTTATGGAAAAGTTGCAGATGGGCGAATCGGTCTCGTTCTGTAGTAGCATGGATGCGCTCACTGATCTGACAGCCAAAACAGTAGCCGATGCTGCCAAAGCAGGAGATGCGCTGGCTGCGGAAATATATCACACTTGCGCTCATTACCTCGGTAGGGCGCTTTCGACGTTGATCGACGTGCTGAATCCCGAAATAATAGTGTTGGGCAGCATCTATTGCCGTGCACAGGCGTTGATAGAGCCTGCCATGCGGGAAGTGATTGAACGCGAGGCGCTTTGGCACGCACGCAGGGTATGCGAAATCGTTCCCGCAGGCCTCGGTGAAAGCATCGGCGACTACGCCGCGTTGTCGGTGGCCGAAAACGCTATCGGGAATTGAACGACTCTTTCCGGATGATATCATCGAGGCTTTCGTGGCCTATCATCCGTTTCTTAGGGATGAATTGCGGGCTGAAAAGGCTTCTTTCCGGCTCATAATCGGCGTATTTCAATCTGCATAACGTTGATAATGAATGAATTAAGTCTTCGGATGAATATGGGCGCGTCTTGTCGATGACAATGTCTTGCGTCTCTTCCAGATATTGTCCCGAACGCCACAAAATAAGCGGAATCATGACCTGGTATTTCGAGATATTAGTCGGGAAATGGCCGCTGATATTGCGGTAATCGAACACTTCTTCGGCATGGTCGGAAAAGAACAGAAAGCATGATGGAAGGCCGATTTTACGAAGCATCTCAATAATCGAAGAATTGATATAGTCGCCGTAAAGAATCGAATTGTCGTATTCGTCGATTATCCGTTTCATATTTTCATTCCGGAAAGGAGCGTCCAAATCGTTCTTCTGCCGGTTGTCGAAGCGCTCAAAATCCTCAGGATAACGATAGGAATAGACCTGATGATTTCCCATCAGGTGGACGAAAATAATCTTATTCTTTCGTATCGAATCGTTGAGAATCTCGCTGATGCACGGCAATACTACTTCGTCATTTTTTCTGAAAATACTCATGTCGTAGAGATGTCCGGCTTCTTTTGCAAACACGCCGAAAGTCCCTCCACGACTTAATTTGTCCATCACGAGTTGGTTGGAAATCCAGTATGTTTCAAAATCGGCGCTGTTGAACAGTTCCACGATATCGGGCTTTTGCGAATAGTATTCCGGGTTGTCGTAGTTGGCAAAAGTGAGCGCTTTCTTCAAAGATTCGGAAGTATTGGCAGCAGGCGAAACGACATCTTCAAAAACATCCAATTCATCACTGATAGAATCCAAGCGCGGTGTCGTCGCCCGATGATAACCGTACAGGCTCTGATGTAATGATGATGCGGATTCGCCTATGACCACAACAAAGATGTGTTGTTTGCCTTCGAGCGCACATTCTATGCTTATTTTCAAGTTTTTACGTGTGTCGTGCATTTGCCGGAAAACACTTTTGGCGTAGATATATGAAATATAACTGTTGTAAAATCCGAAGGTGGGAATCGCCTGCGCGAAATATTTCATCAATATGGTGAACACTATAAACGTGACCGATAACGAAAAAATCGCTTTATGCCGTTTGACATTCAATGATTGATGTGATTTTTGCCTGATTATTAGCATTATCCCTATAGCTAAGTATAAAAGGAGAACGGCGATTACCATTGACGGGTCGAATTGTTGGATAAATTCTTTTGCCTCATTGGAATTAGTGTCAAAAATAGCCCAAAAGATATCTTTGCTGACATAAGAGTTTGAGATGTACATGTATCCCCAAACAATAATGTTCGGGGCGACGGACAAGGCGAACAATACCGACAGGAAGACTTTTTCCGCTATCTTTTTCAGGAACAGGTCAATATAGCAAAGCGCCGTTCCTGCGACTAAGCATATTAGCCAGCCGGCGCACTTGTCTCCGAAAGAAAACAAATCCGACTTGCTCGCCCAGAAATAGAAGCAAGGATTGAATAGTAAGATAAAGAAAATTAGTGTTATAGAATGTTTTCGTTCTTTTATTAATACTTTCATTTTAGTGTCGTTAATTATTAGTACAGGCCTCCTTTAGTTTGTGCATTGCGGTTTTGAGCGTTGCCTGCGGGCAGCCGATATTGATTCGCATAAAACCCGCACCGCCGTCACCGAATATTGAGCCGTCGTTGAGGGCGAGACCGGCTCTATCGACAAAAAGGCCGACCAAATCCTTTTGGCTCAAGCCTAATTCGCGGCAGTCAAGCCACACCAAAAACGATGCTTGAGGCATAAAAACCTTTATTTCAGGGATGTTGTTTGAGATATATTCTTTTATATATTTAGCGTTATTTACCACATAATCAATCATTTGGGTTCGCCATTCCTCACCTTCTGGAGAATATGCGGCAGTGGCGGCGATGTACGAAAACATTGAGCCTTGGTCAAACTCTCCGGCTTTAAGAAATGAATAGAATCTTTTGCGAAGCGAACTGTCCGGGATAACCGCGTAGGACGAGATTATCCCGGCTATGTTGAATGTTTTGCTTGGAGCGGCAAACGTCACACTGCACGATGACGCCTCTTGCGAAACGGTAGGAAACGGATGGTGGATATATCCGGGATAGACCATCTCGGAATGTATCTCGTCCGAAATGACAATAATATTATGCTTGTGACATATAGCGGCTAACTGTTTCAAAGTCGCTTTGTCCCAAACAATTCCGGCAGGATTATGCGGGCTTGAGAGAATCAGCAACTTGCATCGCTTGTCGATTATGGATTCAAGATTGTCGAAATCCATCTCGTAGGTTCCGTTCCTGAGTATCAGCGGATTGCAGGCCACTTCGCGATTAAGGTTCTGAGGAACCAATCGGAAGGGGTGATAGACGGGCGGCTGTATAATAACCTTGTCGCCCGGCTGCGTGAAAAATTCTACGGCACAAGCTATGGCCTTGACTATCCCGGGCACAAAACTTATCCATTCCCTTTGCAGATCCCAGTTGTGGAGATCCTTGTTCCAACGTATGATGCCGTCGTAATAATCGTCCGTAAGGCAAGTATAACCGAAAACAGGATGGTCAAGGCGGCGGCGAATGGCGTCGGTTATGAAATCGGGCGTGCGGAAATCCATATCGGCAACCCATAATGGAAGTAATCCGTCACGTCCGAAATGCACGTTCAAAGTGTCATATTTGATGCAGTCAGTTCCCTGCCTATCTATTATTTCGTCAAAATTATAATGTTTCATTTCCTCCCTAATACCGCGCCGACAGCAAGCAGGACGCCGAGAACTATGCTTAAGAGCGCGGCGAAAAGAACTTGAAAATCAGGCGGTAATAAAAATGTTATTGTATGAGCCGGAATCCAGAAGTACGGGATGGTTTTCTTGAAGATAAAGCCCCATTGTACGTTCCAATTCAGCGAAGCGAGCAGTTTACCGAAAGGTATTGGCGTTGTAAAAGCCGACATCTTGCCGCCGTTGTTCATTATGTGAGCGTCGGTGATTTTGTGGACGGTCATAAAGACAGGGGCGAAAGATGTGTTCATCAGAAGGCTTATTCCGAAGGCGCCGAGCAGTTTTTGCCAGGTGAAAGCGTTACTCATCGCAGCGACGCAGCCATCGACACCGAGGTACTGCACCACGGGCGGCACGCCGGCAGCAAAAATTTTCATCGCCATAGCAATCCATATACCGAGCAATCCCCACACAACGGCGCGGGGCACAAGGCCAAAGCCGGCCGTTGTATATTCTCCGGTCTTGATACGCAGTCCCAGCATCTCGCCGATCGTGGCAAGTATGCCGAATTTAATGAATGCCATAATATAAGCATGAGTGGCGTTGAATGACTTGTACCAGTCATACAAACCCGGCAAAAGCGCAAACGGTAAAAATATTACAATCATAAGCGCAATAAAAAGGAAATCAGTCTTCTTCATAAATATTAATATAAAAAATTTGTTTTATTCGCCCGCAAAGATAATCTAAAGAATCAAATAAAAAATATTTTTGCGGCATTTTTTTATCTTTTTCCGAAAGATTTATTTGTCGATATGAAAAAAGTCCGTATCTTTGTGCGCGCGAAGGCCTTTCTTCCGGAGTGGGGGAAGGCTTTTTGTTAAAGGTTATTTACATGGAATTAAGAAGTTCAATATGTACGCAAGGGCGCAGGATGGCCGGCGCGAGGGCTTTATGGGCGGCAAACGGCATGAAGCCCGAACACATCGGGAAACCGGTTGTGGCGGTTGTAAATTCGTTCACGCAGTTTGTGCCCGGTCATGCTCATTTGCATGAGGCCGGGCAAATTGTAAAAAAAGAGATTGAGAAACTCGGCTGTTTTGCGGCGGAGTTTAATACTATTGCTATCGACGACGGGATCGCCATGGGGCATGACGGGATGCTGTATTCCTTGCCCTCGCGCGACCTGATTGCCGACAGCATTGAGTACATGGTAAACGCCCACAAAGCCGATGCGATGGTATGCATCAGCAATTGCGACAAGATTACGCCGGGGATGCTTATTGCGGCCATGAGGCTGAATATTCCGGCGGTGTTTGTGTCGGGAGGGCCGATGGAAGCCGGCGAATGGCGTGGTCGGTACCTCGATCTTATCGACGCGATGATACTTTCGGCCGACGCTTCGGTTAGCGATACCGAGGTCGAGGAGATAGAGCGGAGCGCATGCCCGACATGTGGGAGCTGCTCAGGTATGTTCACGGCCAACTCGATGAATTGCCTTAACGAGGCTATAGGCTTGGCTTTGCCGGGGAACGGTACGGTCGTGGCGACCCACAGCGTCCGCTTGGAGTTGCTTCGCGAAGCGGCGCGGTTGATTGTCTGGAACGCAGGGAAATACTACTTCGAGGATGACGCTTCGCTGTTGCCGCTCAGCATAGCAACCCGCGAGGCCTTCCTCAATGCGATGACGCTCGACATAGCGATGGGCGGTTCAACGAATACGGTGCTGCATCTTTTGGCCATAGCGCATGAAGCCGGCGTCGATTTCACGATGGACGATATCGACATGCTCTCGCGGCGCACGCCATGCCTTTGCAAAGTCGCGCCAACTACGCAGAAATACCACATCGAGGACGTCAACCGTGCCGGAGGGATACTCGGCATCATGGGAGAGTTGTCGAAAGGAGGCTTAGTAAACACTTTTTGCCGTCGTGTTGACGGAAAAACATTAGGAGAGGCAATTGATTTATACGATATCACCGCAGCAAACGCTAATGCCGAAATATTCCGATGCAAACCCGGCGGATATTTCAATCTTGAGATGGGTTCGCAGAACGAGTATTATGAGGATTACGATTCGGACAGGCAGACCGGTTGCATACGTGATATTGCCCATGCCTATTCTAAGGATGGCGGTCTGGCTGTTCTGCAGGGCAACATTGCCGCCGACGGCTGTGTGGTCAAGACTGCCGGAGTGGACGAGAGTATTTGGCGGTTTAGCGGCCGGGCGAAGGTTTTCCATTCCCAGGAAGCAGCTTGCGATGGCATTCTCGGTGGAGCGGTAGAGAGTGGCGACGTGGTGGTCATCACCTTTGAAGGGCCGAAGGGCGGGCCGGGTATGCAGGAGATGCTCTATCCGACGTCGTACATCAAGTCGATGCACCTCGGCAAGGAATGTGCCCTCGTGACCGACGGACGTTTCAGCGGCGGCACATCGGGGCTGAGCATAGGACACGTCTCGCCCGAAGCGGCGTCGGGAGGCGCTATAGGCCTTATTCGCGACGGCGATATCATAGACATCGACATACCCGCAAGGACGATAAACGTCCGTCTGTCGGACGCCGAGCTGGCTGCGCGCCGCAGGGACGAAGACGCCAAAGGACGCGATGCCTGGCAGCCCGTCCGCGACCGCAAGGTCTCGAAAGCGCTGAAGGCCTACGCAAGCATGGTGACCTCGGCAGACAAAGGCGGAATAAGAGAAAATTAAATGTGGACAAGGATAATACAGATATGAAGCAAAAGAAAATAAGTGGTTCGGAGGCGTTACTGAAGACGCTCATTGAGGAGGGGACGGAGTGCATCTTCGGCTATCCCGGAGGGCAGGCTATTCCTATCTACGACACGCTTTACGACTATAGAAAGAAATTGCGGCACGTACTTGTGCGCCACGAACAGGGGGCGACGCACGCGGCGCAGGGTTATTCGCGCGTCACGGGCAAGGTTGGCGTCGCTTTGGTCACTTCGGGGCCGGGGGCTACGAACACCGTCACGGGCATCGCCGACGCTATGCTCGACAGTACGCCCATCGTAGTCATCACCGGGCAGGTGCCTTCGCCGTTGCTCGGCACCGACGCTTTTCAGGAAGTGGATGTCATCGGCATCACGCAGCCGATAACGAAATGGGCTTATCAGGTACGTCGTGCCGAAGACGTCCCGTGGGCTATCTCGCGGGCGTTTTATATAGCATCTACCGGCCGGCCGGGGCCTGTGCTTATAGATATCTCGAAAGATGCGCAGGTAGGGCAAGTCGATTATCGCTACGAGAAAGTCAATTTTATACGCAGTTACCAGCCCTGGCCGGATATACAAATCAATAAAATTGAAATGGCTGCCGAGTTGATTAATGGCGCTAAAAGGCCTTTTGCCCTTGTCGGGCAGGGGGTTATACTGAGCGGCGCGGAGCAGGAGTTGCGGGATTTCCTTGAGAAAGCCGATATTCCGGCAGGCTCAACGATGCTTGGTCTTTCGGCGATGGCGTCGGACTACCGGCTCAATAAGGGGATGCTCGGCATGCACGGCAATATTGCTCCTAACCGCAAGACGAACGAGTGTGATGTGCTGATAGCTATCGGGATGCGTTTCGACGACCGTGTGACGGGCGACTTAGCCACTTATGCTCGGCAGGCGAAGATTGTTCATCTTGATATCGACGCTTCGGAAATGGATAAGAACGTCCGCGCCGACGTCAAAGTGCTCGGAAACGCTAAGGACACGCTTCGGGAAATCACCCAAAGGCTCAAACCGGCAAAGCACACGCGGTGGATCGACTCGTTCCGCGCAGACGAAAAGGTGGAAAGCGAGAAGGTCATAGAGAAGGAAATCCACCCGCGCGAGGGGCAAATACGAATGGGCGAAGTGGTGCGTAAAGTGTCGGAGGCGACAGGCAACGAAGCTGTGCTGGTCACGGACGTCGGGCAGAACCAGATGATGGGTGTGCGTTATTTCAAATACACTAAGACCCGTAGCGTGGTTACGTCGGGAGGCCTTGGCACGGAAGGTTTCGGTTTACCGGCGGCTATCGGGGCGAAGATCGGCGTGCCGGACAGGACGGTCTGCCTTTTCGTAGGAGACGGAGGCCTGCAGATGACCCTTCAGGAACTCGGCACAATCATGCAGGAAAATATAGATATTAAGATAATCCTTCTTAATAACAATTTCCTTGGGATGGTGCGTCAGTGGCAGGAATTGTTCTATCATGAGCGCTACTCGGCGACCGAAATGGCGAATCCTGACTTCACAGGCATAGCGCGAGCTTTTCGCATCGGCACGCGCCGTGTAGGAATACGCGAAGAACTCGACGACGCAATCGCAGAAATGCTGGCTTACAAAGGAGCGTTCCTGCTCGAAGTCAATGTCGAGAAATGCGGCTTAGTTTACCCGATGGTTCCGGCAGGAGGGTGCATAACCGAAATGTTGTACTAATGTAAATTGATATGAAACAGGATAATACGAACGAACGGAAGCTATATACGGTCATCATCTTTTCCGAAAATACGGTCGGTCTGCTGAATCAGATCACTATCATCTTCACACGGCGGCAGTTGAATATCGAGACTCTCTCGGTCTCGCCGTCGGCTATCGCGGGGATTCACAAATTCACGATTACTACCTTCGCCGACAGGGTGATGATCGAAAAGGTTGTAAAGCAAATCGACAAGCGTGTTGACATACTCAAGGCTTATTATAATACGGATGAAGATCTTGTTTATCAAGAGATTGCGCTATATAAATTGAGCACGGAGGCTTTCCTTAAGATGAAGGATGTCGAGGAGTTTATCCGTCGTTACAATGCGCGGGTGCTCGACATCAACGAGACCTGCCTCGTGCTCGAAAAGAACGGTCACTATGAAGAGACGCAAGCCCTGTTCCGCGAACTGAGTGAGCGCATAGGCGTACTGCAATTCATCCGTTCCGGCCGGATAGCAATCACGAAGCACAAGGTCGAGCGCCTGAGCGATATGCTTGCCGAAATGCAGAAAAAAACAGAACGAAAGTCATGAACGTGATTGAGAAAATAGGGGAATTTCATTTCCGGGCGGAATCATATCTGCTGGATTTTCGGGGGCGGACTACAATCCCGATGATCGGAAATTATCTGCTTCATGCGGCATCTAATCATGCTTCGCGGCGCGGATTCGGATATGCGGAGATGACGGAAAAAAGCGCCGTGTGGGTGCTCTCGCGTCTGGCTATTGAGATCAGCCGCTATCCGGAGTTGTCTGAGCCGGTCACGCTCTACACGTGGATAGAAGAGGTCGGGCGGTTGTTCACGCAGCGCTCGTTCGAACTGCAGGACGATACGGGAAGCAGCATCGGCTATGCCCGTAGCATCTGGGCGGCGATAGATATGCAGACCCGCCGCCCTATGCCTCTCGAAGTCGAAGCCCTGAGCGCTTACATAGCCGACCGCCCTTGTCCGATTGAGAAACCGGGTAAGATAATAGCCGTCGAAACAGAGTCTCCCGACGAGCTTTATGTAGTCAAATACAGCGACTTAGATATCAACGGCCATCTCAACAGCATCAAATACATGGAGCATCTGCTCGACCTTTTCGACCTCGACCTCTATAGGGAAAAATCCGTGCGTCGGTTTGAGATTTCTTACCTCTCGGAGGGCCGTTACGGCATGACACTTAGCCTTCACAAGAAGGAATCATCGGCTGACAATTATAACATGGCGATATGCCATGAAGGTAAAGCCATCTGCCGCGCGATGGTCGCATGGGGATAGGGGGCGCTACCATTTACTATACGGTTGCTTTGCCAGCATTGAGTTATAGTAACGAGGGTCGCCGCTGACTTCGGCGCCAATCCAGGCCGGAAGCTCGAATTGCTCGTCCTCGGATTCGAGTTCGATTTCGGCTACTACAAGGCCTTCGTTTTCGCCGTGAAACACATCGACTTCCCACGTATGACCGGCGAACTCAACGTAATGACGCACCTTGTCGATAAGCCCCGACATACAGAGCGCCATAAGTTCTTCCGCATCCTTCAAAGCTATCGCCTGTTCAAATTCATAGCGGCTCCAACCGCGCCCCTCAGTCGCGCTCTTAATCGTCAGAAAACCCTCGTCGCCGCGAATCCTTACACGTACAGACCTCTCTGCGTCGGCGCAAAGATAGCCCTGTACAATCCGACGTTTCTTAGATGCACAATCGACAAACGAATCGTCCCTGACCAAAAATTTCCTCTCTATTTCCATCTTTTTCGGGAGTTTAGCATCATGTTATCTTATAGTAACCATCGTCGCGCCATAGCCGTATTCGCGGAACGAAGCATCCTGAAAGCTGCATTGTTGCTTGTAAGTCGTCTTAAGTTCCTTCTCTATCGCCGTCCGAAGCACACCTTCGCCCTTGCCGTGTATAAAGACAATCTTTTGACCTTTCTTGCCGAGATTAGCCTTGATGGTCTCATGGAATTTCGACATCTGGTAATTCAGAATATCTGCGTTGTTCATGCCCGAAGTGCTGTCTATCAACTGATTAATATGCAAGTCTATTTCGAGTATGGCGGGCGTCTTAATTTTAACGCGCTCCGTACGGTTCTTGGTTGGCTCGCGCTTGTTGTCGTAGATAGCGTCCTGTATTTCGGTTGCCGAGACAAGCATCTGTCGTTCGGGCACATCGTTGGTAATAAGCGGAATAACGAGTGCATCCTCATCGAAGAAAGGATTTGTAGTGAAGCAGTGCAATTTATAGAATTTAACGGTGTCAGGACGCAGTTCGACGGAGAAAGTTTTCTTGAAGGAATAAGTCTTGCCCTCCTTGAACGCGAGCAACTGAACGCAGATATGTTCCAGATCGCCGAGATCCTGCTTCCCGAACTCCTCGATGAAGATCTTCGTGTCAGGCTCAATGAGACCGTGAAAACGGCTTGTCCAGGCGTTGTTCTTACACGACATCAGGTTCGCGTACATATAATAATTACTCTCGTTGACGAAATAGGACTCAAAGGCAGTCTGAATGAACTGCTTGGGATCGACCGGCAGGAAAGCAAGGCTGAGGTTCAAGCGCTCACCCTCAGGAGGGTCGAGGGCTGAAGTTTGAAGTATCGAAGGAGGCGATTTCTTGGGTGGCGACTGCGGAACAGGAGTTTTAGCCGGTGGTATGTACAGTTCCGGCTCGCGAGCCTCAAGACGGCTGTCGGAATCGCCGATACGCACACATTCGGCTATCAGGACAGGCACATCGAAGCCATTCTCATCCTCCACAAGCACTTGATCCTTGCCGTGAAAAGCCGTCACACGTCCCCCGCCGACACTGTTCAGGAAACGCACTTTATCGCCAATCTCCAACCTCTTCTTGTACGAAAAAGATGAAGGGTCAAAAAAATCTTCTTTTCTCATTTTGTCATAATTCAGTCGTTACATCTTTTGTCCATACCGCAAAGATAGTCATTTTTCCTTAAATAGCAAAATTTATCGGCGGAAAATCGTACCTTTGCAGCGAAAATTTAAACATTATGTCCGAAAAAGATACTAATTTCAACTTTGATGTCAGGGATATCAATATCGAAGATTTTGATTATATGCTGCCCGACGAGCGAATAGCGAAATTCCCGCTTGCCGGGCGTGACCGCTCAAAACTGCTTGTTTATCGCAAAGGCGAAGTCAGTGAGAGCGTCTTCGCACGGCTTCCGGAATTATTACCCACAGGTTCGCTGATAGTTTTCAACAACACCCGCGTCATCCGCGCCCGCCTTCTTTTTACAAAAGAAACCGGCGCACACATAGAAATCTTCTGCCTCGAACCCGACGAACCGCGCGACTATGCCCAATCGTTCCAGTCACGTGGGAAATGCCAATGGATCTGCCTCGTAGGGAACCTTAAACGATGGAAATCCGGAACTCTTACAAAGACAATCCGGATTCAAAATAAAGAGGTGTCATTGACGGCAGAACGACTGGCAAATACAACAACTGACGCCACTCAGACCGTCGTCTTCTGTTGGGACGAGCCATCCCTTACCTTCGCCGAAATCCTTGAAGCCGCAGGCGTCCTCCCTATTCCACCTTACCTGCACCGCGACACCGAGCAGTCCGACCTGCAAACCTATCAAACCGTCTATTCAAAAATAAAAGGCTCGGTAGCAGCCCCGACCGCCGGACTGCATTTCACACCCGAAGTCTTGAACGAACTCGACAGACGGGGTTTTCATCGCGAAGAACTCACGCTCCACGTCGGCGCCGGCACTTTCAAGCCCGTCCAAACCTCAACCATCGGCGAGCACGAAATGCACTCGGAGTTTTTTTCCGTAGAACGAGAGACGCTATCCAATATCCTCGCTCACCTCGGCAACATAACCGCCGTTGGCACAACCTCCGTCCGTACATTGGAATCGCTCTACCACCTCGGATGCTCGTTAACGACCGACTTTTCCGCGAACCTGACTGTCCCTCAGTGGCGTCCGTACATCAACGACCAGCCCGACATTCCACCCGCCGAAGCTCTGCAAAACATCATCAACTACTTGGATAGCAATAACTTATTCCGCCTTAATGCCTCGACGCGCATTATCATCGTCCCCGGCTACCGCTTCCGCATAGTCAATAACATGATAACCAACTTCCACCAACCTAAAAGCACCCTGCTACTCCTAATCTCGGCCTTCGTCGGTGACGACTGGACGAAAGTCTATAACTATGCCCTCACTCACGACTTCCGCTTCCTCAGTTACGGCGACAGTTCGTTGCTGTACGGACAATAAAAAGCCCATTCCGGCGTTATTTGTCGTATGCGACATGTTCGTTTCATATTGATAATAGCGGTCGGACTGACGGTTATTGCCTGTAAGTCCGTCAAGTTGAGTGTCGCCGAGGAGAAGCAGCGCATCGGAGAATACTACGATGCGGCGGAAATGTACCGCAAACTGTACACCAAGGCGAAACCCGACCAGCGTGACATGCGCGCATACGTCGCCTACCGCATGGGTCTCTGCAACCAGAAAATCGGCAATACAGCCCGCGCCGCAAGCGCTTTCATGAATGCCCTGCGATACAACTACCCCGACAGCCTGCTCAAACTGCGCATCGCACAAACCTATCACCAGGGAGGGCGATACGCCGAAGCCGTCAATTACTACAACCAATTCCTCGAACTCAATCCGCAGAGTATCACTGCCTTAAACGGCAAATTGGGCTGTGAGACAGCCGACAGCATGAAGGCGCACCCAACGCCATATCAAGTCCGCCGAATGGATGTCTTCAATTCCCGCCACGGCGAATTTAGCCCAATGCTTACCGGCGACGACTATAACCAACTCTATTTCGCATCGTCGCGCGCCAAGAAAGTCAACCGCGACTCGGTAAGCGCCATCACAGGGCAACTTGCCGACAACTTTTTCCTTGCCGAAAAAGACGAAAAAGGTGATTGGAAGAAGCCTGTCGAAATAGAAGATGCTATAAATACCGAGTTTGACGAAGGTACGCCTTCGTTTACCGCCGACGGCAATACGATGTATTACACTTATTGCTCAAGCGATCCTATCAGTCCGCGACCTGCCGAGATATACAAGTCGTCGCGCAGCGGGGCGACATGGAGCGCCGGGACGCGGACGGGATTAGTCAAGGATTCGCTGACAAGCGTCGGCCACCCCTCAATCTCGCCCGACGGCAAGTTTCTCTATTTTGTGACCGACGCCGGAGGCTACGGCGGTAAAGATATCTACCGCGCCCGCTTGGTCGGCAACGATGATTTCGGCGGCTTCGAAAACCTCGGCCCCGCAATCAATACCGAAGGCGACGAGATGTTTCCCTACGCCCGCGATTCGGTAACCCTCTACTTCGCCTCTAACGGACATCCCGGCCTCGGCGGCCTTGACCTCTTCAAAGCGTCGATGGACACCGCCGGAATATGGCATGTCGAGAACATGGGCATGCCAATAAATTCCAGTGGCGACGACTTCGGCATAACCTTTGAAGGACAACGTGAAAAAGGTTTCTTCTCATCAAACCGGAATGATGCGCGAGGATACGACCATATATATTCTTTTGAACGCCCGGCAGTGACAATTTTTATCGAAGGATACGTGTCGGATGTTGAGGAAAACCCTGTTGACAGCGCCATAGTCCGCATCGTAGGGCGCGACGGCCTCAACGAGAAAGTCCTCGTCAAGCCCGACGGTTATTACAAAGTCGAACTCGAACGCGACATCAGCTATGTCATGATGGCGAGCGCACCCGACTATCTCAATCAGAATTTCGAACTCAAAACCGACCCCGACGAACAAAGCGAGATCTATAATGTCGATTTCTACCTCTCGCCGATTCATCGCCCGACAGTTGTGCAAAACATCTTCTATGAATTTGACAAAGCCGACCTCAAACCCGAATCCAAGACCGCCCTCGACGAGATAATTAAAGTCTTGAACGACAACCCCAACGTGACCATAGAGATGGGTGCGCACACCGATCGTAAAGGCTCGGAAAAATACAACGAAGGCTTAGCGCAACGTCGTGCGCAGTCGGTAGTCGATTACCTTATCGCTGCCGGCATTCCTTCCGAGCGCCTCACAGCCAAAGGATACGGCGAGTCTGTCCCAAAGACCGTAACGAAGAAGATGGCCGAAGAATACGATTTCATCCAAGAAGGCGATGTCCTGAACGAACAGTTCGTCGAACAACTCACTCCCGAACAACAGGAAATAGCCGACCAATTCAACAGAAGAACGGAATTTATTGTTACCGGGACGATGTACAATCTATATTGACAAATAACCTTGCAGAAGAAATTTGCGCAAAAAAAACTGGGATTTTGTTTGATATAATTTTTTTGCCTACCTTTGCGCGGTATTTTTAGGTTTTTTTAGGTTATTAAGAAAGTAAGATATGTATTTTACATTATTAATTGTCGTGATAATCACGGCTATAACGCTGGTAGCAGCGGCATTAGGCATTGCACGCGCCATTTCGCCTCGCTCTTACAATCCGCAGAAAGGCGAGGCCTACGAGTGCGGAATCCCCACACGCGGTAGGTCATGGATGCAGTTCAAGGTCGGGTACTACCTTTTTGCAATACTTTTCCTGATGTTCGACGTCGAGACGGTATTCCTTTTTCCATGGGCTTCCGTGGTGCAGAATTTAGGCGTCGCAGGGCTTGTCAATGTGTTGTTTTTCCTGTTCGTGTTAGTGCTCGGATTGGCTTATGCCTGGAAGAAAGGAGCGTTGGAATGGAAATGAAACGTCCAAAAATAAAGTCGATGAAGTACGAGGACTTCAATGACAATGAATACCTCGAAGAGATGGTCGAGCGACTGAACGCCGGCGGCGCGAAAGTGATTGTCGGGGCGCTTGATGATGCCGTCAATTGGGGCAGAGCGAACTCGTTATGGCCTCTTACGTTTGCCACGAGTTGCTGTGGTATAGAGTATATGGCTGTCGGTGCGGCGCGTTACGACTTCGCACGTTTCGGCTTCGAGGTGACCCGCGCCAGCCCGCGCCAAGCCGATTTCATAATGGTTGCGGGGACAATAACCGACAAAATGGCGCCTGTCCTCAAGCGACTTTACGACCAGATGGCCGACCCTAAGTATGTCATAGCCATAGGCGCCTGCGCTGTTTCGGGTGGGCCATTCAAGAAATCGTACCACGTAGTTAACGGCGTGGATAAGATACTGCCTGTCGATGTTTATGTCCCCGGATGCCCCCCACGCCCCGAAGCTATGCTATATGGAATCATGCAATTGCAACGTAAAGTCAAAGTCGAAAAATTCTTCGGCGACGTCAATAAGCATCAAACAACTACATCCGTATGAACATTAAAGATAAGATAAAATCATATATCCCCGAAGCGGCATTTGCCGATGACGCCAACGCTAATGGCGGAATGGCCGTTGTTGACGCTACTCCTGTCGCTACCGTGACGATTATGCCGACGCTGCTGAGGATTCTGTCGAAGAAACTGCACGACGATCCCGACCTGCATTTTGACTACCTGCGCAGCCTCACCGGAATGGATTGGGGCGAAGAAGGGCTTGGAGTGGTATATCATTTGGAATCAACTGTTTCCGGAGAGCAGATAGTGATAAAAACCGTCGCCGTCAATCGCAATTGTCCGGAAATACCTACTGTCACCGATATATGGAAAGCGGCGGTATTTAACGAGCGTGAAGTCTATGATTATTACGGCATTGCCTTCACGGGGCATCCCGACATGCGCCGTCTCTACCTGCGCGACGACTGGGTAGGCTATCCCCTTCGCAAAGACTTTGACGAAAGCGAAGAAATCAACCCTTTACGTATGAATAACGAGATAGCAGTCGATACGACTACGACCCTCGAAATAGATGAACAGGGGCGAACGGTAGAGCGGGTGAAACAGATTTTTGAAGACGACGAATACGTCATCAACATCGGCCCGCAACATCCGGCAACCCACGGCGTATTGCGTTTCCGAGTCTCCCTCGAAGGCGAGATAATCAAAAAGTTAGACGTCCACTGCGGCTATATCCATCGGGGCGTTGAGAAGATGTGTGAGAGCCTGACGTACCCTCAAACGCTTGCATTGACCGACCGTTTGGACTATCTCGGCGCGATGCAGAACCGCCATGCACTCTGTCGCTGCATAGAGGGCGCGCTCGGCGTCGAACTGCCGGAAAGAGTACAGTATATCCGCACCATAATGGACGAATTGCAGCGTATAGATTCGCATCTGCTGTTTTTCTCGACCCTCTGCATGGACCTCGGCGCGCTGACGGCCTTCTTCTACGGCTTCCGCGACAGGGAAAAAATCCTCGATATCTTCGAGCAGACCTGCGGCGGACGACTGATATTGAACTACAACGTCATAGGCGGCGTGCAGGCCGACATCGCACCCGATTTCGCCCGCAAAGTGAAGGATTTCATTGCCTACATGCGCCCACAACTGCGTGAGTATCATAACATTTTCACCGGCAATATCATCGCACAGGAACGCATGAAAGGCGTCGGCGTACTGACCCGTGACGGCGCTATTTCTTACGGCGCAACGGGCGGCACCGGACGCGCTTCGGGTTGGGCTTGCGACGTGCGCAAACGCCATCCCTACGCGATGTACGGCAAAGTCGATTTTAGGGAAATAGTCTTCGACGAAGGCGACTGCTTC
Source organism: Tannerella sp. (assembly GCA_031271805.1). Taxonomy (GTDB): domain Bacteria; phylum Bacteroidota; class Bacteroidia; order Bacteroidales; family Tannerellaceae; genus Tannerella. The sequence continues at coordinate 23,895 of JAISUX010000011.1, read as the reverse complement.
GCCCGTTACATGGTGCGAATGGACGAGATTGTCGAGAGTATGAACATCATCGAACAACTCATCGACAACATCCCCGAAGGTGATTATCGCCTGAAAATGAAGCCGATAATAAAACTGCCCGAAGGTTGCTATTACTCTGCCGTCGAATCAAGCCGCGGCGAGTTTGGCGTTTTTATCGAAAGCCACGGCGAGAAGTCGCCTTACCGCATGAAATTCCGCAGTACAGGCCTGCCGCTTGTGTCATGTATCGACACAATCACACGGGGCAGTAAAATCGCCGACTTGATAGCAATCGGAGGTACGTTGGATTATATCGTTCCGGATATTGACAGATAATTAATTACACTAATATGTTAGATTTCAGCATAATAACAAGTTGGATACACGCGACGCTAACCTCTGTCATGCCTCTCGGACTGGCGGTCTTCGTCGAGTGTGTCCTCATAGGTGTGTGCATAATGTTAATGTATGCGGTCATAGCTATGATGATGATTTTTATGGAGCGAAAAGTCTGCGCCGCCTTCCAATGCCGGTTAGGGCCTAATCGCGTCGGACCATGGGGAGTGTTTCAACTTTTCGCCGACGTCATAAAGATGCTCACAAAGGAAATTATCGAGATACGCCATTCCGACAAATTCCTATATAACCTCGCGCCATACATCGTAATTCTCGGTTCCATCCTCGCTTTTGCGTGCATACCGTTCAACAAAGGCGCCGAAGTGCTCGATTTCAACGTCGGGATTTTCTTCTTTATGGCCGCTTCGTCGATAGGCGTAGTCGGGATTCTGCTTGCAGGATGGAGCAGCAACAACAAATATTCGCTCATCGGGGCTATGCGCAGCGGGGCGCAGATGATAAGTTACGAACTTTCGGTCGGCATCTCGATTCTGACTATTGTCGTATTGACCGACACAATGCAGTTTAGCCAAATCGTCGAGCGACAGGCCGACGGATGGTTCATTTTTAAGGGGCATATCCCTGCGTTAGTGGCGTTTTTAATCTACCTTATCGCAGGCAATGCCGAGGTTAACCGCGGTCCTTTCGATTTGCCCGAAGCCGAATCGGAACTGACCGCCGGATATCACACCGAGTATTCGGGTATGCACTTCGGGCTGTTCTACTTGGCTGAGTTTATGAACCTGTTCATCGTGGCGTCAATCGCGGCGACTATCTTCCTCGGCGGATGGATGCCGCTGCACGTCGTCGGCTGGGACGGTTTCAACGCGGCTATGGACCTCGTGCCGGGATTCGTATGGTTCTTCGCAAAAGCCTTTTTTGTAGTCTGGCTCCTGATGTGGATAAAGTGGACTTTCCCGCGTTTACGCATCGACCAAATCCTTCATTTGGAATGGAAAGTGTTGGTGCCGATAGGCCTCTTCAACTTGCTGATAATGACAGTGTGCGTGGTTTTCAAGTGGCATTTTTAATTTATTAAAGAATGGATGTTGAAAATAAAAAATACGGATATTTTAGCGGGATAATCTACGGATTATGGACGCTTCTGAAAGGCATGAAGGTGACGTTTGTCGAGTTTTTCACTCCGAAAACGACCGAGTGTTACCCCGAAAACCGCGCTTCGCTGGCGCTGTCCGAACGTTTCCGCGGAACGCTGGTAATGGCGGACGCATCGAAATGTATTGCTTGCAGTCTCTGTGAGCTGGCTTGCCCTAACGATACATTATGCCTTGATATAGAGGTTATTACCGACGAAACGACCGGCAAGAAACGTAAAGAAATGCGTCGCTACGGTTACGACCTCGGTTCCTGCATGTTCTGCCAACTTTGTGTCAATGCGTGTCCGACAGGAGCTATCGCTTTCGACACCTCTTTCGAGCACGCGGTTTTTGAACGCGACAAATTAATCAAGAATTTAATAAACAAAATATGAGCATTTCATTAGAATTAATCGTTTTCGTCTTCCTTGCGGCGTTCATCGTCGTGAGTTCGATTCTGGCCGTTACGACGAGCCGCATTTTGCGCTCTGCGACATACTTGCTGTTCGTGTTGTTTGCAACGGCAGGCATCTATTTCGAGTTGAATTATTTCTTCCTCGGCGCTGTGCAACTGCTCGTTTATGCAGGCGGCATAACAGTTCTCTACGTCTTCTCGATTCTCCTTACCTCAAGCCAGGGCGACAAGGCCGAGCGCCTTAAGAACTCAAAAATGTTTGCCGGCCTCATAACTTCGGCGGCAGGCTTGGGCGTATGTCTCTTTATCTCCCTAAAGAACAAGTTCCTGCCTACGCAGTTCGAGTACGGCCAGCTCGACGTGGCGTCAATCGGCAAAGCCCTTATGGGCGCAGAAAAGTACCAATACCTGCTGCCTTTCGAGGTCATCAGCATTCTGTTATTAGCTTGTATTGTAGGAAGTGTCTTGATCGCCCGCAAAAGATAAAATATTTATAATTAAAGACTTATGATAAAATTAGAATATTACCTGATAGTTTCGAGCATCATGATGTTCGCGGGGATTTACGGCTTCGTCACACGGCGTAACCTGCTCGCGATGCTGATTTCCGTCGAGCTGATTCTTAACTCGGTCGATATCAACTTCGCCGTTTTCAACCGATTTCTCTTCCCTAACGAACTCGAAGGCTTCTTCTTTGCACTCTTTGCCATAGGGATTTCGGCCGCCGAGACAGCCGTCGCCATCGCTATTATTATCAATATCTACCGTAACATACGGAACATTCAAGTTAGGAATATGAACAAATTAAAGCACTGATTATGAACTGTATGGATTTTACAATACTGATTCTCGCATTGCCTTTCCTGTCGTTTGTGACACTCGGATTGGCCGGCGGCAAAATGAGCCATCGGACGTCAGGGATAATCGGAACCGTCTCGCTCGGTATCGTCTCGGCATTGTCATACCTGACTGCGGCGCTGTATTTCACCGACGGACGGGGAATCGACGGCCTTTTTCCGACGCTGATGCCCTATAACGCCCTCTGGCTGCCGCTTACGGACACCCTGAAAATAGAAATGGGCATCATGCTCGACCCGATTTCCGTAATGATGCTTGTCGTTATCTCAACCGTCTCGCTGCTTGTCCACATCTATTCATTCGGTTACATGAAAGGCGAAAAGGGCTTTCAGCGCTACTATGCTTTCCTGTCGCTTTTCACGATGTCAATGCTCGGTTTGGTGGTTGCGACGAATATCTTTCAGATGTACGTCTTTTGGGAATTGGTCGGCGTTTCGAGCTACCTCCTGATAGGATTTTATTACACTAAACCGGCGGCAATTGCGGCGTCGAAGAAGGCTTTCGTAGTGACACGCTTTGCCGATTTGGGCTTTCTTATCGGGATATTGATTTACGGATATTACGGCAAGACATTTTCGTTTACTCCTGATTTACATTTGCTTGCTGCGGCCGGAGCTATGATTCCATTAGCCTTGGGCTTGATGTTCGTCGGTGGCGCCGGCAAGAGCGCGATGTTTCCGCTACACATCTGGTTGCCCGACGCCATGGAAGGCCCGACGCCCGTCAGCGCGCTGATTCATGCGGCAACAATGGTCGTGGCGGGGGTGTACCTCGTTGCGCGAATGTTCCCGCTGTTCATCGGCTTTGCACCCGAGACGTTGCATCTCGCCGGCTATGTCGGGGCGTTCACGGCTTTGTTCGCCGCCGTCATCGCTTGCGTGCAAACGGATATCAAGCGCGTCTTGGCGTTCTCGACAATCTCGCAGATAGGGTTCATGATTGTCGCCCTCGGCGTCTGCACCTCAAGCGACCCTCACAGCGGCGGTCTGGGCTACATGGCTTCGATGTTCCACCTTTTCACCCATGCGATGTTCAAAGCGCTGCTTTTCCTCGGCGCCGGCGCCATTATTCATGCCGTCCATTCCAACGAAATGAAGGACATGGGCGGGCTGCGGCGATACTTGCCGATTACTCACCTGACATTCCTGATAGCCTGCCTCTCGATAGCCGGAATATGGCCTTTCAGCGGCTTTTTCTCGAAAGACGAAATACTATCCGCCTGCTACGGCTTCAGCCCTGTCATAGGAGTATTGATGACGGCAATCGCCGGACTGACGGCCTTCTACATGTTCCGCCTCTATTTCTCAATCTTCTGGGGTAAAAAAGCATCGACCGCGGCTCATCCCCACGAAGCCCCTTCGTCAATGACCATCCCCCTGATAATCCTCGCGACGTTCACTTGCCTCGCCGGATTTATACCTTTCGGACAATTTGTCAGCAGCGACGGCTCGGCATATTCTATCCATATAGACCTTGCTGTAGCCGCCTCAAGCCTCATTATCGCAGCCATCGCGATTGCTATTGCTGCTATAATGTACAAGTCTGAAAATAAATCGTTTGCTATTAAAATAGCCGGCCGGTTTAAACGCCTGCATCGCGCCGCCTACCGCCGCTTCTACATCGACGAGATCTATCAGTTCGTCACACACAGGATTATCTTTAACGGCGTCTCTGCGCCCGTTGCACGTTTCGACCGCGCTATAATCGACGGCTTTATGAACTCGCTTGCATGGGCTACAAACATATCAAGCACAGCTATTCGCGGCCTGCAAAGCGGCAATATTCAACAATATACGCTTGTATTCCTCGGAGGAGCATTAATTTTGATTTTATTATTGATATTAATATGAATTTCTTATCTTTATTCGTAATAATTCCCGTATTGATGATGGCGGGTTTGTGGGCTTCGCGAAAGGTCGGACAGATACGTGCGGTCATGACGGCAGGGGCTTCGGCGCTACTCGCCTTGGCTGTGTACACGGTCGTTATGTACGTCCGTGCGAGGGCAGGAGGCTTAACAGACGAGATGCTCTTTAGCGATAGCCTGGTCTGGTATGCGCCGCTTAACATCCGGTATTCAGTCGGTATAGACGGCATTTCGGCCGTCATGCTGTTACTGTCGTCGATCATCGTCTTCACAGGCGTTTTCGCATCATGGCGCATGTCGGTGTTAACCAAAGAATTTTTCCTCTGGTTTTGCCTGCTGAGCATTGGCGTCTTCGGTTTTTTCATCTCGACCGACATGTTCACGATGTTCATGTTTTATGAGGTTGCGCTCATACCGATGTACCTGCTGATCGGCATCTGGGGCACCGGACGCAAAGAATATTCGGCGATGAAACTTACGCTGATGTTGATGGGCGGCTCGGCGCTTATCCTGATGGGCATCCTTGGAATTTATTACGGCGCGGGGGCCTCGACAATGGATATTACGGAAATAGCTCAAAAACATATACCCGTTGATATGCAGCGCATATTCTTCCCGTTGACGTTCATAGGCTTCGGTGTTCTTGGCGCCTTGTTCCCGTTCCATACCTGGAGTCCCGACGGCCATGCTTCGGCGCCTACAGCCGTTTCGATGCTTCATGCCGGCGTACTGATGAAACTCGGCGGCTACGGTTGCTTCCGTGTTGCAATCTGCCTCATGCCTGAGGCGGCTCACGAACAGGCGTGGTTCTTCCTGATACTAACGGCAACAGGCGTTGTTTACGGCGCCTTCTCGGCTTGTGTGCAGAAGGACTTGAAATATATCAACGCCTACTCGTCGGTCTCGCATTGCAGCCTTGTGCTGTTTGCTATTCTGATGATGACGCAGACGGCCACCACCGGCGCTATCCTGCAAATGCTTTCACATGGCCTTATGACGGCGCTTTTCTTCGCACTCATCGGCATGATTTATGGACGCACGCACACGCGCGACATACGCGAAATGAGCGGATTGATGCGCGTGATGCCCTTCCTTTCGGTATGCTACGTCATCGCCGGATTGGCTAACCTCGGATTGCCGGGATTGAGCGGCTTCGTGGCCGAAATGACTATCTTCGTCGGCGCCTTCGCGGTCGATGACACCTTCCACCGCGTGATGACTGTCATAGCCACTACCTCAATCGTCATTACCGCCGTCTATATCCTGCGGCTGATAGGCAAAATCCTGTATGGGGATGTTGAAAACAGGGAATACATAAAACTTTCCGATGCCACTTGGGACGAACGCATAGCCGTCATTTGCCTGATAGCAGCCATTGCCGGCCTCGGGATGCTGCCCCGGGGAATAAGCGGGGTTATAAGCGGCAGCGTGTCGGCTATCTTCTCACAATTAATAAGCTAAGCTATGGATTATTTACAGATATTATATATGCGCCCGGAAGTGTCGTTGATAGCGATAACGGTCATGCTGTTCATTATCGACCTCTACGCGGGCGAATACGGGCGGCGGCATTTCCAAACAATAGCCTGCGTATTGATGATTATTCACATCGCGCTTAATATAATGCCCTTGGGGCAAACCGTTGAGGCTTTCGGGGGGATGTACCATGCCGTGCCGATGGCGGGAACGGTGAAGAGCATCCTCTCGATAGGCACGCTGATTGTCTTTATGCAGTCCGGCCGCTGGCTGCGCACCGACGAGACGCGCCACAAGCAGGGCGAGTTCTATGTGTTGACCCTTTTCACGCTTACGGGGATGTTTTTTATGGTCAGTTCGGGCAATTTCCTGATGTTTGTCATAGGCCTCGAGCTGGCGTCGATCCCGATGTCGTGCATCGTGGCTTTCGACAAATACAAGCATCACTCGGCCGAGGCAGGGGCGAAATTCATCCTTACGACGCTCTTCTCGTCGGGACTTATGATGTATGGCATATCGTTCATCTACGGCACTACGGGCACGCTATACTTCGCCGACGTGACGGCGCGCCTCATCGGCAGCACGCTTCAAATCATGGCGCTGGTATTTTTCTTCACCGGGCTGGGTTTCAAAATCTCGTTGGTTCCCTTCCATCTCTGGACGGCCGACGTGTATGAAGGCGCGCCGACGGGAGTGACGGCATATTTGTCAGTGGTCTCGAAGGGGGCTGCGGCGTTCTCGCTGCTGTTCATCTTGGTGAAGGTATTCGCGCCGATGGTCGCGCAGTGGCAGGAGTTGCTTTACTGCGTCACGGTGGCGAGCATCACTGTGGCCAATCTTTTTGCCATCCGCCAGCATAACATCAAGCGCTTCTTGGCTTTCAGCAGCATCTCGCAGGCGGGATACCTGATGCTTGGCGTCATTGGGGCCGATGGGCAGGGCGCCGTTGCGCTGGTATATTACATACTCGTTTATATGGCTGCCAACCTTGCCGCTTTCGGCGTTATCGCTACTATTGAGCAGCATACTGAGGGTGGCAAAGGAGCGCCGGCTAAGTTAGAAATCGCGGACTACAACGGCCTGTACCTGACGAACCCGCGCCTGACGCTGTTGATGACCCTTGCGCTTTTCTCGCTTGCAGGCATACCGCCTTTCGCCGGCTTCTTCAGCAAGTTTTTCATCTTCGCCGCCGCCTTTGGAGCGGGCTTCAGGGTCTTGACCTTCATTGCGTTATTAAATACCATCATTTCGCTTTACTACTATCTGCTTATAGTCAAGGCGATGTACATCAGGCCGAACGAAGCGCCCATCCCGGCTTTCAGAAGCGACACGGCGTCTCGGGTGGGGATGATCATCTGCCTGGCGGGGATATTGCTGCTCGGTATAGTCAGCGGGATATACGGCTGGCTTGGCGCTGCGGCGCTGTAAGGAGGTTATAATAAATGTATTTTTTTTGTATTTTTCGCTGTGTATTGCTATGGATTAAAAATTTTTATGTATATTTGCAAGCAAAATTATCCGAAAAATCAACAATATATGGCTAATTATTTGAACGATGTATCCAGGACTTTCGGGGAATATTTGCTTATCCCCGGACTTACGACCAAGCAATGCCAACCTGCCAATGTGTCATTGAAGACTCCCCTTGTGAAATTTAAGCGGAACGAACAGTCGGCGATAAACCTCAACATCCCCTTCGTGTCGGCGATAATGCAGGCTGTTTCAGGCCCTGATCTGGCGATAGAGCTGGCTCGGAACGGCGGGCTGTCGTTTATCTTCGGCTCGCAGCCGATTAAGAGCCAGGCGGAGATGGTGCGCAAGGTCAAGAAATTCAAAGCGGGATTCGTGGAGAGCGACTCGAACCTGATGCCCGACAATACGCTGGCCGATGTTATCCAAATCTACAACAAAACGGGGCACTCGACGGTGGGGGTGACGGACGACGGGACGGCGAACGGCCGGCTGCTGGGCTTGGTGACGAGCCGCGATTACAGGGTAGAGAAAGACGACCATGGGAAGAAGGTCAGGGATTTCATGACGCCCTTGGAGAACCTTATCGTCGGCCGCTCCGGCATCACGCTTAGCGAGGCGAACCAGATACTTTGGGAGCACAAACTCAACTCGCTGCCTATAATCGACGAGGAGGGGAATTTGGCCTCGTTCGTCTTCCGCAAAGACTATGACAGCCACAGGGAGAACCCCCAGGAGCTGTCGGACGCGACGAAGAAGCTGCTCGTAGGTGCGGGCATCAACTCGCGGGACTACAAGGAACGGGTGCCGGCGCTGATAGAGGCGGGGGTGGATGTGCTGTGCATCGACTCGTCGGACGGGTACTCGGAATGGCAGCATGAGACGCTGAACTGGATTAAGTCGAATTACGGCGAGAAGGCGCTGGTGGGCGCCGGGAATGTGGTGGACGGCGAGGGCTTCCGCTACCTTGCGGACGCGGGGGCGGACTTCGTCAAGGTGGGCATCGGGGGTGGCTCTATCTGCATCACGCGCGAGCAAAAGGGCATCGGACGGGGACAGGCGACGGCCTTGATAGACGTTGCCGGCGAGAGGGACGAGTATCTGAAGGAGAAGGGCGTCTATGTGCCGATTTGCAGCGACGGCGGGCTGGTGCACGATTACCACATGGTGCTGGCGCTGGCCATGGGGGCGGATTTCCTTATGATGGGGAGGTATTTCGCCCGCTTCGACGAATCGCCGACCAAGACCCTGAGGATAGGCAACAGCTATGTGAAGGAATACTGGGGCGAAGGGTCGAACAGGGCGCAGAACTGGCAGCGCTATGATGTGGGCGGCAACGAGTCGCTGAAGTTCGAGGAGGGCGTGGATAGCTACGTGCCTTACGCGGGCAAGATGAAGGATAATTTGGACGTGACGCTGGGCAAGGTGAAGGCCACTATGTGCAGCTGCGGGGCTATCACGATTGCCGAGCTTCAGAGTACGGCCAAGATTACGCTCGTATCGTCAACCAGCATCGTCGAAGGCGGCGCGCATGACGTGATTCTTAAGGACAAAGGATAGGCTGGTGTGGGGAGCTTAGTCCAGGTTGAGAACATATCGAAGCGTTTCGGTGCGAGGCTGCTCTACGAGGGCGTCTCGTTCGGCGTCGCCCAGGGCGAGAAGATAGGCCTGATAGCGAGGAATGGCGCCGGGAAATCTACACTTTTGAATATTATTGCCGGAAGGGAAGCGGCTGACAGCGGGGAGGTCGTTTTCCGCACCGGGTTGCGCGTGGGCTACCTTGAGCAGTCTTACGGGGCGGCGGGGGAGATGACGGCCTTGGAGGCCTGTTTGCCCCAGCCGGCGGGAGATGAGGAGGGGGAGCTGAGGGCGCGGCAGATGCTTTCGAGGCTCGGCATAAGGGATTGCGGGGAAAGGATGGGGACGATGTCGGGGGGGCAGCAGAAGCGGGTGGCGCTGGCGCGGGCGCTGGTGGGAGAGCCGGAGTTTGTGATGCTTGACGAGCCGACCAATCACCTTGACCTCGGGATGATCGAATGGCTTGAGGAGCGCCTGGGGCGGGCGTCGATAGGACTGTTGGTGGTCTCTCACGACAGGTATTTCCTGGACAGGGTTTGCAACGTTATCATCGAGATCGACGGGGGAAAGATTTTCACTTATCGGGGTAATTACAGTTATTTCTTGGAGAAGCGTGCCGAGCGTACGGAGGCCGACAGGGCTGCTGCGGAGAGGGCTGCCGGCCTGATGCGCAAGGAGCTGGAATGGATGCGTCGCCAGCCCCAGGCGAGGGCTACGAAGGCGAAGTCGAGGGTGGACGCTTTCTATGAGCTTGAGAAGCGGGCGGCGGCGAAGCGTGAGGACGGGTCGTTGAGGCTCGACGTGGGGGCGGCCTATATCGGCTCCAAGATTTTCGAGGCCGAAGATGTGAGCAAGAGTTTCGGGGATGTGAAGATCCTGGAAGGCTTCAATTATGTCTTTGCGAGGTACGAGAAGCTGGGCATAGTGGGGGCGAACGGGACGGGTAAGACTACGTTCGTGAGGATGCTCTTGGGGGAAGAGATGCCCGACAGCGGGCGGATAGTGGTAGGCGAAACGGTGAAGTTCGGGTACTATCATCAGGTGGCGCCCGAGTTCGACCCCGGGATGAAGGTGATAGACGTCGTCAGACAGATAGCCGAGCAGATCGACGCCGGCGACGGGCGGCGGGTGAGCGCCTCCGCCTTCCTCAGCCGCTTCCTCTTCGCGCCAGAACGACAGCACGACTTCGTGGCCAAGCTCAGCGGGGGCGAGAGGCGCAGGCTGGCGCTCTGCACAGCCTTGGCCTCAAGCCCGAACTTCCTCATCCTCGACGAGCCGACTAATGACCTTGACATCGCGACCCTGAATGTGCTGGAAGACTACCTCTGCGGCTTCCGCGGCTGCGTCGTCGTGGTCTCGCACGACAGGTATTTCCTTGACCGCATCGTTGACCACATCCTCGTCTTCGAGGGCGGCGGTTCGGTACGCGACTTCCCCGGGAATTACTCCCAGTACCGGCTTTCCACGGCCGGCGCCGGCATTTCAGGAGAAAAATCTCTAAAATCAAATGACAAATCGACTAAATCTACCTATAAGTCGCAGAAATCGACCGAAAACCCCCGCCGCCTAAGCTACCGCGAGCAGCGCGAACTCGAATCCCTCGAAGCCGGAATCCCCCTCCTCGAAGCCGAGCTATCCGCCGTAGAGCAGTCCTTAGCCGCCGCCACCCTGCCGGCTGACGAGCTGACCCGCCTCTCGGTGCGCCACGGCGAGCTTTCCGCCCTCCTCGACGCCCAAACCGAACGCTGGCTCCTCCTGAGTGAATAATCCTTCATTACCCCAAATCAGGGAGGAATCATTTCCCCCAGGATTCCCTGTCGAGGTTGCGGTAATTGATAGCTTCGGAGATGTGGATGGGGAGGATTTCGATGCTGTTTTCGAGGTCGGCTATGGTGCGGGCGAGCTTGAGGATGCGGTCGTAGGCGCGGGCGGAGAGGTTGAGGCGGGTCATGGAATCGCGGAGGATCAGGAGGCTTTCGTCGTTCGGGAAGGCGTATTTGCGCAATAGTTTGGAGGTCATTTGGGCGTTGCAGTAGATGCCCTGGTGGCGCTCGAAGCGGCGTTTCTGGGCTTCCCGGGCGCAGACTACGCGGTGGCGCACCGTGGCGCTTGCCTCCACCGGCTCGCGCCCCGAAATATCCTCAAAAGGCACTGGTGTGATTTCTATCTGGATATCAATCCTGTCGAGCAAGGGGCCGGAGATGCGGTTGAGATACTTCCTGACCGCTTTGGGGGAGCAGGAGCAGGAACGTGTGGGGTGGTTGTAAAACCCGCACGGGCAGGGATTCATCGAGGCCACGAGCATGAAGCTCGCCGGGTAATCGACCGAACTTTTAGCCCTCGAGACGTTGATATGTCTATCTTCGAGCGGCTGCCTGAGGACTTCGAGGACGCTGCGGGTGAACTCCGGCAGCTCGTCGAGGAACAGCACCCCGTTGTGCGCCAAACTTATCTCTCCCGGCTGGGGGAACGAGCCGCCGCCGACCATCGCCACGTTCGATATCGTGTGATGTGGCGCCCTGAAAGGGCGGTGCGTGAGCAGCGAAGTCTCTTCCTCCAGCTTCCCCGCGACGGAATGGATCTTTGTAGTCTCAAGCGCCTCCTCCAGCGTCAAGGGCGGCAAAATCGTAGGCAGCCGTTTGGCCAGCATCGACTTGCCGCTTCCCGGCGGGCCGACCATGAGGATATTATGACCCCCTGCTGCGGCCACTTCGAGGGCGCGTTTGACATTCTCCTGGCCCTTGACGTCCGCAAAATCGATCTCGAAATTCCTCTGGCTCTCGAACCTCTCGCCGGCGTCTATCACCGTCGGCTCCAACGTCCTTTTCCCGCTGAAAAAATCTATCACCTCCCTGATATTATCCGCTCCATAGACCTCAAGCCCTCCGACCACGGCCGCTTCCAGGGCGTTCCTTTTCGGGAGGATGAAGCCTTTGAAGCCCTCTTCGGCCGCTTTTATGGCTATCGGGAGGGCGCCCTTGACAGGTTGCAGGCTGCCGTCGAGTGATAGCTCGCCCATCATAATGTAGCGGTCGAGGCCGGGAGCCTCAATGTCGCCCGCCGCAGCAAGGATGCCAACGGCCAGCGGCAGGTCGTAAGCCGAGCCTTCCTTCTTGATATCCGCCGGCGCCATATTGATGACCACCCTGGCGCGGGGGAAACTGTAGCCGCTGACCTGCAAAGCCGAGATTATCCGTTCGTGGCTCTCGCGCACGCTAACGTCCGGCAAGCCGACCAAAAAGAATTGTATCCCTTTTGTGCAGCTCACCTCTATAGTTATGATCGTTGCCGACACGCCGTTCACGGCGGCGGCGAAGGTCTTGATCAACATTCCTTATCTCATTATCTCGTCGATAGTATTTTCCAGCTCCACCCCGTTGGCCGTCCTCAGGCGGATGATGCCCCTGTCGTCCATAAAGAAACAGTTAGGCAGTGAGCTGACATTGTACAACTCGAACAAATCTATCGCCTGACCGGCCGAATCGGTGACAAGGTTCCAGCGGATAGTGTCGTTGAGCACCATTTGGCGCACCTCTTCGATGTTGTCGTCGAGGCTGATAAGCATGATTCCCAACGAGTCCGCCGGGTATTTCATGCTGAGGTTGTCGAGAAGCAGTATCTCGGTCTTGCACAAGTCGCACCACGAAGCAGTGAAGGCAAGGATGTAATGCTTGTTGGAAAACGAATCCGGCGTCATCACCTCGCCGTAGATATTGGTCACCCTGAAATCCGGGGCTTTGGCGCCGATTTCGGTAGTCTTGGCCTTCTCTACCTGCGACTTCAATAATTTCACCACATAGTTGTTGTTGAGTTCCGGCGACAGCAGATTGATCAATTCTTCCGTCTGCGCCATATCTTCGGGGTTTGTGAAGTACTCCGAAATCAGGATTGCGGAGGCCTCCTCTGCGGCGTTGTCTTCGATGAAATTCCTTACTATCCGCTTCAATTCGTGCTTGATGTTCGACATTTGCGTCGTCCTTTCCGGCGTCGGCGCGTCCTTCGCCAAGGCGTCCATGTCCTTGAGCAATACGGTCGCTTTGCGCTTGAATTGAGAGAGTTTGTTGTTCGTGTGTCCGCCTTTGACCTGCATCAATTGCGGGTATTCGGCATCGCCCATCACCTGTATTTTTTTTCCTTCTTCGGGATAGACTGTGAACCATTGTTCGCGTTTGTTATAATAAAACGTTATGACGCGGAGGTTATTATTTTGCTCGTGGGTAGTTACAAAGCGTCCGTTTTGGTCGCAAATTATCGTATCGACTTCGTTACCGTCAAGCGATTCGTAAACAGCAAACAGCGTCGGGTCGGATAAGTTTTCCACCGTACCCTCTATCTCATATTTCCCTGAATCGCAGGAAATTAATAAGACCATTACCGTTAAAATCAAAAATATATCTTTAAACATTTAATTTATTTTTCCCGATAAAAATGAATTTACGCGCTCCAAAGATAAAACTATTTTTCAAATACGGCAAATTTTTTTCAATATTCCTGTTTGGCGATAAGGAATAAAGTTCGTACATTTGCCTCCTTATAATACGGATATGAGAAAGATAGGATTAGTAACAAGTCGTGAATATTTGCGGAGAGTCAACAAGAAATCGTTCATTCTGCTGACGATTTTTGCGCCTTTGCTGTTTGCCGGCATAGTGTTTGTGCCCCTCTGGTTGTCGTCGATCAAGAATGACGAAGTTTATAACATTTCCATTATCGACCGCACCGGCAAGTACGCCGGTTTGTTCTCCGATACGGATAATTTCCATTTCGAGAAGGTCGGGGCATCCGAATCGCCGGATAAATTGAGGTCGGGCAATTCCTCAATCTTTGCCTTCCTTGAGATAAGCGACGACCTGCTCAAGAATCCCAAGGCGGCCGCGCTATATTCCGAGAAGCAGATACCGAAGGACCTTAAGCGCGAGGTCGATAATGTCCTCAGCCGTTACCTCGAAGACGAGAAGCGAGCCTCGTTCAACATCCCCAATTTGGACGAGATAATCAAGGCGAGCAATGTGAAATTCGACATCATGACAATCAAATGGCAAAAAGACGGCACCGCCACCGAATCGTCCTCAGAGATAGGCAGCGTCATCGGTTTCATCTTCACCTTCGTCATTTATATGTTCCTCATAATGTACGGCGCGATGGTGATGCACGGGGTGATGGAGGAGAAGACCAACCGGATAGTCGAGATTATGGTATCCTCGGTCAATCCTTTCGATTTGATGATGGGGAAGATTCTCGGCATCGGGCTTGTGGGCTTGACCCAGGCGCTTATTTGGTGTGTGCTGACGGCGGGGTTGGTCGGCGCCGGGACGTTGCTGCTGGGGCTTGGCGGTGCGGGCGCGGAGGGGATGCCCCTACAGGTCGGGATGCCGGCCGTGGAAGCCCCCGAAGGCGCGCTGGGGGTGCTGGCCAAACTGCGTTCTTTTAATTTCGTTGAGATAATCGTCTATTTCGTGTTGTTTTTCATCGGCGGGTATGTGTCTTATGCTTCGCTGTTTGCGGCGACGGGTTCGATGGTTGACAGTCCCGACGATGCTCAGCAGTTTATGATGCCGATGATGGTGTTGATGATTTTCGCCGTTTATGCGGGGATGTATAGCCTCAATAATCCCGACGGGCCGTTGGCTTTTTGGTGCTCGCTGATACCGTTTACTTCGCCGATGGTGATGATGGTGAGGATTCCGTACGAGATTCCTTTTTGGCAGGTTCTCGTATCGTTGGCTCTGTTGTACGCTTCGGCGATATTTTTCGTTTGGGTCTCGGCCAAGATATACCGTGTGGGGATTTTGATGTATGGCAAGAAGCCTAACCTGAGGGATATTGTGCGCTGGGTGCGTTTATCCTAAGTAGGCTTTCAGCAGTTTGCTGCGCGAGCCTTGGCGGAGGCGGCGGATTGCTTTTTCTTTGATTTGGCGCACGCGCTCGCGGGTCAGGCCGAATTTGTCTCCTATCTCTTCGAGGGTGACTTCGGGGCAGCCGATGCCGAAGAACATCTTTACGATCTCGCTTTCTCTTTCGGTGAGGGTGGAGAGGGCGCGGTCGATTTCTTTGGAGAGGGATTCGTTGATCAGTTCGCTGTCGGCTATGGGGGCGTCTTCGTTGGGCAGGACGTCGAGGAGGCTGTTGTCTTCGCCTTCGACGAAGGGGGCGTCAACGGAGATGTGCCGGCCGGAGACTTTGAGGGTGTCGGATATTTTTTCGACGGGTATGTCGAGTTCTTCGGCCAGCTCTTCGGCCGAGGGCTTGCGTTCGTTCTCTTGTTCAAAGCGCGAGAAGGCTTTGCTTATCTTATTTAGCGAGCCGACTTGGTTCAAGGGCAGCCGGACGATGCGTGATTGCTCGGCGAGGGCTTGGAGTATCGACTGGCGGATCCACCATACGGCGTAGGAGATGAATTTGAAGCCTCGCGTTTCGTCGAATTTCTCCGCGGCTTTTATCAATCCCAAATTGCCTTCGTTGATAAGGTCGGGCAGGCTTAGGCCTTGGTTTTGATATTGTTTGGCTACAGAGACTACAAATCGGAGGTTGGCGCGTGTCAGTTTTTCCAGCGCGCGGCGGTCGCCTTTACGGATGGCTTGTGCAAGTTCTACTTCTTCTTCAACCGTTATCAGTTCTTCGCGTCCTATCTCTTGGAGGTATTTGTCTAACGAAGCGCTTTCGCGGTTGGTGATTGATTTTGTAATCTTTAACTGTCTCATTACTATCTGCCTCTTTTTATTATTAGGGGCGCAAATGTAATAATTTTTTTTGATATTACCACATTGCGCCCCGGATTTTTATATTATTTTAAGTCTTAATGTTAATCTACGAGGTCGATGGCGTAGTGTCGGGTGGCGCCGGAATCGGGGTAGAAGCCTTTGATGAGGAGGCCTTTTTCGTCGGTGCCGCCTTTGAGGATTTTATCGACTATGGAGTAGAAGTCTTCGGGGGTGGTGATTTTTTCGTCGTTGACGATCATGATGACGAAGCCTTTCTTGATGCCGCAGTCGCGGATTTTGCCTTTGGAGATGCTTGAGACGGTGATGCCGTAGGTGATGCCGAGCTCGCGTTTTTCTTTGTCGCTGAGGGCTTTGAAGGCGGCTCCGAGGATTTCGGCGCTGTCGCCTCCTTTCATGATTTCGGTGTTGCCTTGGAGGTTCTTGAGTTCGACGGTGAAGTCTTTTTTCTGGCCGTAGCGGTCAACGGTGATGCGGACTTTGTCGCCGAGCTGGTGTATCATTATTTGTTCCTGGAGGCTGTTGGGGGATTCGACTTTTTTGCCGTCAACGGCTATGATGACGTCGCCTACTTCGATGCCGGCTTCGCGGGCGGCGCTGCGTTGGGGAAATTCGGCTACGTAGGCGCCTTCAAAGACTTTGATTTTGGGGTCTTTGTCTTTCATGTACTCGGGGTCGGTGATGGATACTCCGAGGACGGCTCGCTGGACGGCGCCGTATTTTTTGAGGTCGCTGACTACTTTGCCGGCTATGCTGATGGGGACGGCGAAGGAGTAGCCGGCGAAGGTGCCGGTCTGGGAGTAGATGGCGGTGTTGATGCCGACGAGTTCGCCTTTGGTGTTGACGAGGGCTCCTCCGCTGTTGCCGGGGTTGACGGCGGCGTCGGTTTGGATGAAGGACATGATTTTGTCGCGGTCGGTTTCGCCGGTCATGATGGAGCGGCCTTTGGCGCTGACGATGCCGGCGGTGACGGTGGAGGTGAGGTCGAAGGGGTTGCCTACGGCCAGTACCCATTCGCCTACTTTGAGGGTTTCGGAGTCGCCGAAGGTGATGGGTTGGAGGTCATCGGCTTCGATTTTGATGAGGGCGATGTCGGTGCGGGGGTCGGTGCCGATGGTGCGGGCTTTGTAGGAGCGTTTGTTGTTGAGGGTGACGAGGATGGAGTCGGCTCCTTCGACGACGTGGTTGTTGGTGATGATGTAGCCGTCGGTTGAGATGATGACTCCGGAGCCTGAGCCTCGGCGGAGTTGTTGGGGGGCGCGTCGGCGGTCGCCGTAGCCGAAGAAGAATTCGAAGGGGTCGATGTATTGGTTGCCTGCTTCGACGGTGGAGGTGACTTGTATGTGCACGACGGCGTGGACGGTTTTCTCGGCGGCGTAGGTGAAGTCGGTGTTTTCGGCTGCTACGGCGGGGAGGGCGGTTGTACGGTAGGCTTGCTTGAAGGCTGTGCCGTCGTCTTCATATACGACCGTGGGGTTCGTTTTATTGTTTATTACGAGGGCAGTTACGCCTGCCGCTACGGTTCCGCTTACTACGGTGATGAGTAAGGCGTTTGATACTTTTTTCCAAATCTGTTTCATAATTGTCTGTTTTTTTATTCTAAAATTATTTATCTGTTTAGTGGATTAACTCAAAAAGGGTGCAATTATTTCGGCGGGGCGGGGGGATTTTAACAGAATTAACGGGTTGGTGTTATAATTAACGATATTTAGCGGCCGGAGGGGGGCGGGAAGTTGATTTTAACAGTCGGGGTGTGACATTTTGGCAGGGGGGTGGGGGTGGGGTGGGGGATAAAAAAGAACGCCTTTTACGCTGGGGTGCCTTGCTTTTCAAAAACTAAAAAATTCAAATATAAATATTTACAGCAGTTTGTACAAAAGAAGTGGTATAAAGCGGGGCTGTGGTGGCGTAATCGGCGTTCTTTGTTTCTTACCTCGGGCTCATGGGATGATGGCTGAGAGGATTGGCGACCAGGGGCCTTTCATGCCGCGGGTGGTCTCCCAGCGGAGGCGGTAATAGACTGTCTGGCCGCGCTGGGAGAGGTTGTAGGTGAAGGCGTGGGGGGAGCGGGTCGAGAAGTCGGATTGGACTAATTGGTCATCTTCGGTGGGGGGTGCGGGGAGGATGGCCTGGCGGATTTCGGCGCCGTGGACTCCGGGGGGCTTGGCGCGGGAGCCTGTGGGGGCGGCGGAGTCGGCATAGTGGAGTTCTATCTCGCATTGGTGGGGGAGGCGGATAGTGGCCTGGGGGTAGGAGTCGGGGGGCGTCGTGGGGGTGGGGCTGGTGTCGGGCACGGTGAGGCCCATCTGGATGCGGTCGGCGTCGGTGAGGGCGTCGTTGTAGCGGATGAGGCGGTTGACGAAGTGGCGCACTTGGGCGATGGCTGTCGCGGCGGCTTCGCGGCGGATGATGCGGTCGGCCGGGCCGGCGTTGGGGAGGTCGGCGTTGGCGTTGGCGCTATGGTAGGCGACGGTATAGACCTGGAGCTCGTTGAGCTGCGTCGGGGTGATGCCAAGACGGGCCTGGACGGTTTGCTCGCTGAGGTAGTCGGTGAAGTTGGTCAGCCAGATGTCTAATTCTTCAAATGCTTGTGGAATGTAGTCATGTGCGGACATAAGTTTTTAATTTAAATTGTTAATAATTTCATTAATGGAGATTTGTTGATCATTTTGCGGGAACTCCCGGAGCTTTCGCGGGGAATCCCGGAACTTTTGCGGGGAATCCCGGAGCTTTCGCGGGGAATCCCGGAACTTTCGCGGGAACTCCCGGAACTTTTGCGGGGAATCCCGGAACTTTTGCGGGGAATCCCGTAGCTTTTGCGGGGAATCCCGGAACTTTTGCGGGGAATCCCGGAGCTTTTGCGGGGAATCCCGGAGCTTTCGCGGGGAATCCCGGAGCTTTCGCGGGGAATCCCGGAACTTTCGCGGGGAATCCCGGAGCTTTCGCGGGGGCTCCCTGCGTAGGCCGAAGAAACCCCCGCGGAATCCTGATGAAAATGAGGGTGTTCAAATGAGAATGCAGGGATCCGCGGGGGATAAGGTTCTTCGTACAGAGGTCTAATAGCTTCGTGTGACATCGCCCCCGCTGACTCCAGGGCTATATGAGGGTGTACAAATAATGATCCTGGGAGTCGCGACCTTTTCCCTGCCTCGCGCAGGATTACTCCGGCCGGCTGCGGGGGGGGGTCTGTCGTTCGCAGAAACGCCCCCGGTGATTGAGAGAGAGGCGGAGGGAGAACCGATTGCCCCGTGCGTATAAACGGGGGCGTCCCCGCAGAACTGACAGTGATGTCTGGATTCTTATTCATAATTTTTCTTAATTGATACGGCACAAAAATAATCATAATTTTTTTATCTCCAAATTTTTTTGGTGTTTTTTTTAAAAAAAAATTTTCCTCTTATTGGGAGATTTTCTTACTTCTCGCTTCCAGAGCGGGAAATGGAAGTTTGTCGGAAGAAAAATTTTTTTTCCGGGAAATAATTATTATCTTTGTCGCCGGATTATAAACTGAGAAAGTTATGCTTACAAGAAGGAAATTTATCGCCGGCGGGGCCATGGTTGCCGCTGCCGCTTACGCCTCGGGCTCCCGCAGCCTCTGGGGCGCATCTGTAAAGAATGTCCAAAACCCTAATGAGCTCTCGCGAAGGCCTGCCGTGGGGGAGAGAATGTTCAGCTCCAAGGCTGTCGAAGAGGTCATCCTGAGGGTCTCATCCGAAATAAGGGACGAAAAGCTCGCCGCGATGTTCGGCAACTGCTTCCCTAACACGCTCGACACTACCGTCCACTACCGCCTCCTCGAAGGCCGCCCGGATACGTTCGTTTATACCGGCGACATCCACGCTATGTGGCTGCGCGATTCCGCCGCCCAGGTATGGCCTTACCTGAGCCTCATCAGGGGCGACGAGGAGCTGCGGATGCTGATCGCAGGAGTCATCAACCGCCACACCCGGTGCATCCTCCTCGACCCTTACGCCAACGCTTTCAACGACGGCCCCACGGGAGGCCACTGGCAGTCCGACCTCACCGACATGAAGCCCGAACTCCACGAACGGAAGTGGGAAATCGACTCCCTCTGCTACCCCGTCCGCCTCGCATACCACTACTGGAAGCTTTCGGGAGATACTTCCGTCTTCGACTCCGCCTGGCAGCAGGCCGCCGCCCTCATACTCCAAACTTTCCGCCAGCAGCAGCGCCTCTCAGGCCCCGGCCCCTACCGCTTCCAGCGCAAAACCGAACGCCAGCTCGACACCCTCTCCAACAACGGCCTCGGCGCCCCCGTACGGCCGGTAGGACTGATAGCCTCAGCCTTCAGACCCTCCGATGACGCTACGACATACCCCTTCCTGATCCCCTCAAACCTCTTCGCCGTCGCCTCTTTGAAGCAGCTGGCCGAGATTTCGGAGGCCGTAACCCTCCAAGCCGACTTCGCCCGCAGCTGCCTCGCCCTCGCCGCCGAAGTCCAAAAGGCCATCAACCTCTACGCCGTCGCCGACCACCTCCGCTACGGCCCCATCTACGCCTACGAAGTTGACGGCTTCGGCAACCAACTCTTCATGGACGACGCCAACGTCCCCAGCCTCCTCGCACTGCCCTACCTCGGAAGCCTCGACGCCAACGACAAGGTCTATCAAAACACCCGCCGATTCGTCTGGAGCGCCGACAATCCCTACTTCTTCCGCGGCGCCGCAGCCGAAGGCATCGGAGGCCCGCATATAGGCTACGACATGATCTGGCCCATGAGCCTCACCGTCCGCGCCCTCACCGCCGCCAACGACGACGAAATCCGCTACTGCCTCCGCACCCTCCGAGATACCGACGCCCGGACAGGATTCATCCACGAAGCCTTCCACAAAGACGACCCCGCGAACTTCACCCGCCCATGGTTCGCCTGGGCCAACACACTCTTCGGAGAACTCATCCTCAAACTCTACAACGACAACAAAGTCCACCTCCTCAACTCCCTCTGAACCTCCCACCGCCGCCCCCACCCCCGCCCGCTACACATTAATATATATATAACACCCATCGCAATGAAACACCTTATTATATTACTCGCCATCCTCCCCCTCGCCGCCTGCACCCGCGCCGACCGCCTCACCGACTACGTCAACCCACTCCTCGGCACCGCCACACTCTGGAACGAAGCCGACCTCGGCTACCGCCGCACCTGGAAACAACGCACCTGGGGAGCCGAAGTCTTCCCAGGAGCATCCCTCCCCAACGCCATGACACAGCTAAGCCCCGTCACACAATACCGCAGCGGCGCCGGATACCAGTACGAAGACACCGTCATCTACGCCTTCGCACACACCAACAAAGGACACTGGAACCTCCTCCACCTCCCCATCCTCCCAGTCACCGGCCACGTCACCCCCAACGACTACCACTCCCACTACAGCCACGACCGCGAAGAAGCCCGACCCGGATATTACCGCGTCTTCCTAGACCGATACCACATCGACGCACAACTCACCACCACCCTCCGATGCGCCTACCACCGATACACCTACCCCCCCGCCGCCATCCCCAAACTCCTCATCGACGTCCAACGCTCCAACGCCCCCGTCCGCTCATGGGAAGTCAAGCGAGAGAGCCCCCACGCCTTCTCCGGACACCAAGCCGCCGGCGAAACAATCTACTTCTACGCCATCTCCAACCACCCCCTCGCCCATATCGCCGAACTCCGCGATACCGCCAACCTCGTCACCCTCTTCACCTTCGCACCCCCCCCCGCACCCAGCCCCCTCGAACTCAAGATAGGACTCTCCTTCGTAAGCGTCGAAAACGCCCTCCTCAACCTCCAAGCCGAGATAGCCGACAAAACCTTCGCCACCATCCGACGCGAAGCCGACAACGAATGGGAACGCCAGCTAAGCAAAATCCTCGTCCAAGGCGGCACCGAACGCCAAAAACGCCTCTTCTACTCCACACTCTACCGCACCCTCCTCTGGCCCGCCCTCCGCAGCGACGTCAACGGCGACTACCCCGCCGCACCACGCAACCAAACCGCCAACGCAACCTTCCAATACTACACCGACCCCTCCTTCTGGGACGACTATCGCAACAAACTCATCCTCCTCGGCATGCTCCGACCCGACGTCGCCATCGACGTCATCAAATCCATCACCGACCGAGGCGAGCGACGCAACGGCTACATGCCAACCTTCTTCCACGGCGACCACGCCTCCACCTTCGTCGCCGGATCCTACCTCCGAGGCATCACCGCCTTCGACCTCGAACGAGCCTACAAACTCCTGCTCAAAAACGCCACCGTACCAGGACGCGGAGGCCGCCCCTACCTCGACGAATACATCGCCAACGGCTGGATAGCCGAAAAAGACACCATCAACGTCCCCACCCAGGACGAATACAAAGCCGCCGTCACCAAAACCGTCGAATACGCCTACGACGACTATGCCACCGCCCTCATCGCCAAAACCTTAGGCGACAACGAAAACTACTCCCTCCTCATCCAACGAAGCAATAACTACAAAAACCTCTTCGACCCCTCCACCGGCTTCTGGCGCGGCAAAATAGCCGACGGCTCCTGGATACAAGACTTCGACCCCTACTACCCCTACTTCGCCTACATGTACCGCGAAGCAAACGCCTGGCAATCCCTCTTTTTCGCCCCCCACGACCCCCAAGGCATGATCGCCCTCTACCCCTCCCCCCAAGCCGTAGAACAGAAGCTCGACTCCCTCTTCACCCAGCCCTGGCGCGGCTACGAAGCGCACAACATGACCGGCTTCATCGGCAACTATTGCCACGGCAACCAACCCGACCACAGCGTCCCCTACACATATTATTTCATCGGCAAACAGCCGAAAGCGCAGTTCTATTTAGACAGCATCATGGACCGCTTCTACGACATGGGCGCCGAAAAACTCGCCTACGCCGGCATGGACGACGCCGGCGAGATGTCCGCCTGGTACGTCTTCAACGCCATAGGCCTCTACACCTACTCCCCCGCCGACCCCGAATACATCGTTACCGTGCCGCTTTTCGACAAGGTACGCTTCACCTTCGGCGACGGCGCCGCCTTCACCATCCGCAAATCAGGCTCCGGCCGCCGCATCGAAAGCCTCACCCTCGGCGGCGAGCCGCTCGACGGCTACTTCGTGCCGCACAGCAAACTGCATGACGGGAAGGACTTGCTAATCACTGTACGGGAATAAACCGCTTGCGAAAAAAACAATGATAATTTCACAAAAAAATCCCTCACCGTTTGGTAATTCAAAAAAAAACCTTACCTTTGCACCCGCAAAATCACAATGGCGAGATAGCTCAGCCGGTTAGAGCGCATGATTCATAATCATGAGGTCGGGGGTTCAATCCCCCCTCTCGCTACCAAAAATCAAATAGTTACAAATATGAAGGGATTTATTTTATTTCTAAGCATTTGCCTGCTTTCGGCATCGGTTATAGCCCAAGAAAAACGATATCGCATCGGCGTTGCAGGTATTCAGATTGAAAACAGCGTTTTTATGCCCAACCGCCAGGAGCTGACCGGGCGGCCGCTCTCTTTGCCCGATTATATAAGACCGGATTCCGTTATGGGGCAGGTTGCCGAATGGTTTCCGTCTTTGATGGGTCGCGGAAACGGTCGCGGTCCCGTCACCCGCGAATCTTACGAAGCTTTCGTAAACAGCGCCCTTGAAATCATTGAGAAAAACAAGCCATACGATGCTTTCTGGTTCTACAACCACGGCGCATGCAGCGTCGAAGGCGTTGACGACCCCGAAGGTATTTTTATGGAGAAAGTGCGTGGCGTCATTGGAAACGACGTACTTGTAAGCACAACGATGGACCTTCACGGCAATGTGTCCTGGCGTGTAGCCCTTTATTCCGACATTATCACCACCTTCCGCAAAGCCCCGCACGACGACAGCCGCGAATCTCATCGTCGCGGCGTGGTTAACCTGCTTGAGCGTCTTACTTCCGGCAAAGGACGTCCGGCATACAAGGCTTGGGTGGCGGTACCGATACTGCTGTCGGGCGAATGGTCGAGCACCCGCG
>JAISUX010000047.1 GCA_031271805.1 Tannerella sp. | reverse complement strand
AGCCTCATCACTTGTCAACTCACATTCCCATTTTACTCATCCAGCGCCTTGAGATGAAACCGTTCGTTAGGCGATTTTGTATGGGCTGTTGCCATGAAGCGGGTTATTTTTTCAACTATATCAGGATGGGCGGCGGCAAGGTCTGTTGTTTCACGCGGGTCGGTTTCGAGGTCGTAAAGTTGAATTTTAAGATTTCTTTCTTTATTGATATTGAGCCTCAAACCTTTCCATTTGCCGTAGCGCACGGCTTGTTGGCCTCCGCTTGCTTCAAATTCCCAATAAAGATATTTATGCGCAGGTTGCTTTTTTCCTAACAGTTCAGGCCGGAAACTGATGCCGTCGGTTTTAGGAGGCTTTATTCCGGCAAAATCGCACAAAGTTGCCGGAATATCCCACGAAGCGCAAATATGTTCGCTGGTGCGCCCGGGACGGATATGTCCTTCCCATGCAACAATCAGCGGCGCACGAATACCACCCTCATGCAGATGTCCTTTACCCCAGCCCGATTCCGAACGAAACGGACGGGCGCTATCGAACCACGGCGAATCGGTGCCGGAGTTGTAGGCCGGACCATTGTCGCTGGTAAAAATAATTATCGTATTGTCATAAACGCCAAGTTCTTTCAAGTGGGCTATCAAGCCGCCTATTTGTTCATCCAAATAACTAACCATGGCTGCATACGTAGCATGAGGATACCGGCACGGGAAATAACCTTCCGCACCTGTATAAGGTTCTTCGTCTCCGAATTTATCGACATAATACCGCGCCCAACGCTCAGGCGCTTGCAGGGCGACATGCGGAATGGTCGTTGTCCAAGCCAGAAAGAAGGGTTGGGATTTGTTGTCGGCAATGAATTTAAGTATCTCATTGTACATCAATTCGGGACTGTATTCGTTCTGAGTGAATTTGGCATAACTTTTGAGGTCATAAATATCGGCGCCATCGTCAAGTTTTGTGCCCGGAGGCAACAGTTTGTTGGTCAGGTATTCACGCTGCTCATTACGATAGAGGAAGGGCGGAAAATACGTATGTGCCTGACGCTGACAGTTATATCCGTAGAAGAAGTCATATCCTACTTTCAGGGGCGTCGATTCGGAACCGGGATAACCCAAACCCCATTTACCGACACAGGCGGTATGATAGCCTGCATCATGCAGCAACGATGCAATCGTAACCGTACCCGCAGGCATCGGGCGTTGACCTTCGAGCGTCGAATCGGCTAACATGGCGGCATGATTCCACACATCACCCCGTTCGGGAGCCTCATCGTTGCCGCGAATAATGGAATGTCCGGTATGCAATCCCGTCAATGTGACGCAACGCGAAGGCGCCGAAACCGGCGAACCGGTATAATTCTGAGTAAAGCGGATGCCGCTATCGGCAAGTCGGTCAATATTAGGCGTTTCAATCTTCGTCTGACCGTAACAGCCAAGTTCGCCGTATCCAAGATCATCAGCCAAAATATAGATGATATTTGGCTTCCGTGATTGCTGAGCATTAAGTGTTGATGCGGCTAAAACGCCTATCCCACAGGTGATTAAAGTTTTCATACTTATTTATAAGAATCAAATAATGTCTTCATTTCTGCGGCTTTGTCGGGGAAACGTTCAATGAGATTGACGCGCTCGCTGGGATCGTGGCTGACATTAAACAGTTCCGGTTTTGCGGTCGCTACTTCGCGGTACTTCCACTGACCATCTCTGACGGCCTCCACTTTCCCGTTATTCATAAGATAAAACGGCCTATGGACGTATGTTTTGCGGTCGGCAGCGCCGGTAAGCAAAGTTGTAATAGACTGACCGTCAAGGGCAAGATTTTGCGGCACAGCCGCTCCCGCCCATTCCGCAAGCGTAGGCAGGACGTCCAAATTGCTGATGGGATTAAACAGTATCCCGTTTTGCAAACGCCCTTTCCAATAAACGATGAACGGCACACGCACACCGCCTTCGTAAGTCTGACCTTTCGAGCCTCGGAAAATACCGGCGGCGCCCACATGATAGCGTTCCGTATGGCCGTCGCCGGACATACGCTCCGGATATTCTATCCACGGGCCGTTATCGCTCGAAAAAATGAATACGGTATTGTCGGCAAGTCCCTGTTTTTCAAGCTCTCGCCATAATCGAGACAGACTTCCGTCCAATTCCTCAACTATGGCGCCAAGTTCGCCGCTCTCATCCAACTTGTCTTTGAGCGATGCCGCTTGAGCCGCGAAAACGACCGGCAGATGCGGCATATTGTATGCCAAATAGAGAAAAAACGGCTTGTTGGCAGACTGCTTATTGACAAATTTGATTGCCTCATCGGTATAGAGCGCTGTCAGCACGGTATCCGTCGTGAGGTCAATTTCCGGTTCGCGGTCGCGGAAAATCCTCAACGTAGAATCTGTTTTAACGTATGGGTAACGATAATCATGGCTGTACAGCAGTCCGAAATACGAATCAAAGCCCTGAGAATTAGGATGATTGAAAGTGCGATTGTCGCCAAGATGCCATTTGCCGACCATAGCGGTATTGTATCCTGCATCTTTAAGCAGCTCTGCAACAGTCACTTCCTCGTCGGCAATGCCAAGCGTAGAGCCGGGGCCGATAGGATACGGCAGGTTTGAGCGAGAGGCATAGCGACCTGTCAGCAGCGAGGCACGCGACGGAGTGGAAGAAGGGCTGGTCACACAGTAATTGGTCGCACGCACGCCATTTGAAGCCAAAGAATCAAGAAACGGGGTGTGAATAACCGGATTACCGTAACAACTGAGGTCGGAATAACCTAAGTCGTCCGTTAATACAAAAATAATATTCGGGCGAGACGGCTCTACGTGTTGAGCATCCCGACCATTCTGTTCCGACCGCTCACCCTGTCCGCATGACGCAACGGCAAACGTTGTAGAACCTATCAGCAGGTAACGAATTGTATTTGTTTTATTTGACATATTAAAAACTATTAACATACTCCATTCTATACTATGTCTGAAAATCGTGGCAAAGTAATAAATTTTTTTTGATATTTGTTCTAAAATTGAAATAAAAATCAAGTTTTTTTGGTTTTGCTCTCGAATTGCACTATCTTTGTCCTGTTTTTCAAGAAAATATTATGCGAATCGACATATTGACCATTTTGCCGGAGATGATAGATGGAGCGATACATTGCTCTATCCTTCAACGCGCTCAGGACAAGGGATTAGTCGAGATTTATTTACATAATTTGCGCGACTATACGACTAACAAATGGCGACGTGTCGATGATTATCCGTTTGGCGGAGAGGCGGGAATGGTCATGCAGATTGAGCCGATTGACAGGGCAATCTCGTCATTGAAATCGGAAAGGGATTACGACGAGGTTATCTATACTTCGCCCGATGGAGAACGGTTTGACCAGGCGATGGCTAACCGATTGTCGATGCTCCGTAACATCATCATTCTTTGCGGGCATTACAAGGGGATAGATTTTCGCGCGCGCGAACATTTAATAACTCGAGAAATTTCGGTTGGCGACTATGTCCTGACGGGTGGCGAACTTGCGGCAGCGGTCATTGCAGATGCTACAGTGCGGCTGCTCCCCGGAGCGATCGGCGACGAACAGAGTGCGCTGTCGGATTCTTTCCAGGACGGGCTGTTGGCCGCTCCGGTCTATACCCGACCTGCGGATTATAAGGGCTGGAAGGTGCCGGAGGTGCTTATTTCCGGGCACGAAAGGAAGATCCGCGAATGGCGAATGGCGCAAGCGCAGGAACGTACGGAACGCTTGAGGCCGGATATGCTTTGAACTATAACAATTGTATAACTAAATAACTTGAAAGAGATGAATAAAATTATTCTATTTACGGCTATCTGCTTAGCAATTTTAAGCAGTTGCAAGGAAAAAGCGACATACGAATATCCGTTCAGGAATCCGGAGTTGAGCATCGACGAGCGCATTGACGACTTGCTCGGACGGTTGACTGTAGAAGAAAAAGTGTCGCAGATGATGAACGAGACGCCTGCTATTGAGCGGCTCGGTATCCCGAAGTATGATTGGTGGAACGAAGCGCTGCATGGCGTAGCGAGAGCCGGTAAGGCCACCGTTTTCCCGCAAGCCATTGCTATGGCCTCGACATTCGACGAAGAAGCGATTCTTAAGACCTTCACTATCGTTAGCGACGAGGCAAGGGCTAAATACCACCAATACCAGAAAGACAAGGAGTACGAACGCTATAAAGGATTGACTTTCTGGACTCCCAATATCAATATCTTCCGCGACCCGCGTTGGGGAAGGGGTATGGAAACTTACGGCGAAGACCCATACCTGACTTCGCGGCTCGGACTTGCCGTCGTCAACGGCCTGCAGGGCGACGACCCGAAATACCTCAAGTCGCACGCTTGCGCCAAACATTACGCTGTCCACAGCGGGCCGGAATGGAACCGACATTCGTATAACGCCACTGTCACACCACGCGACCTCTACACGACATATCTGCCTGCTTTTGAGACGCTTGTCAAGGAGGGCGACGTGCAGGAAGTTATGTGCGCCTACAACCGCTTTGAAGGCAAGCCTTGCTGCGGGAGCGACAAATTATTAGTCGATATCTTGCGTAACTCATGGGGCTACGAGAACATAATCGTCTCAGACTGCGGCGCCATAGACGATTTTTGGCGCAAAGACGAGAAAACGCCTCGCCACGAGACACATCCCGACAGCGAATCGGCCTCGGTCGATGCTGTCAGGACAGGTACCGACGTAGAATGTGGCGGGAGTTACAAGTCGCTGCTCGAAGCAGTCAAGGATGGTAGTATCAAGGAAGAAGAATTGGACGTTTCGTTGCGGCGACTGTTCCGCGGGCGCTTCGAATTAGGCATGTTTGACCCCGACGAGATTGTCCCCTTTGCAGCCATTCCTTACAGCATCGTCGAGTGCCGCGAGCATATTGACTATGCGCTCGAAATGGCTCAAAAGTCGATGGTTCTGCTAAAAAACGGCACGCGCGAAGGCAAACCTGTTTTGCCGTTGAACAAAGATATAAAGAAAATTGCCGTCATTGGCCCTAATGCCACCGATTCGACGATGTTATGGGCGAATTACAACGGTTTCCCGACGCATACCGTAACGATCCTCGAAGGCATACGCGAGAAGGCGCCAGATGCGGAAATAATCTATGAATACGGATGCGACCTCACCGACAGTATGCCCTCCAAAGACCAGGCTAACAACAAGCCGTTAAATCCGGCCGAGACGGCGGCTAAAGCCAAAGACGCCGACGTGATAATCTTCGTCGGAGGCCTGTCGCCACGACTTGAAGGCGAAGAAATGCCGGTGATGATCGAAGGATTCAAGAAAGGCGACCGTACCGACATCGAACTTCCCAAGATTCAGCGCGAAATGCTTAAGGCGCTGAAAGCCACAGGCAAACCCGTCGTTTTTGTGGTCTGCACAGGTAGCGCATTAGCGCTGACATGGGAAGAAGATAACATCGACGCTATCCTTAACGCCTGGTACGGCGGTCAAACAGCGGGTACAGCCGTCGCCGACATACTTTTCGGGGATGCTAACCCTTCGGGTAAACTGCCGGTGACGTTCTATAAATCTATCTCGCAAATTCCTGATTTCGAGGATTATAATATGAAGGGACGCACCTATCGCTACTTCACAGATACTCCTCTTTATCCCTTCGGTTACGGCTTGAGTTTCACGACATTCGACTTTGGCGAGGCGACACTTTCGTCATCGGAAATCAACAGCGAGCAGAACGTCACGATAACCGTACCCGTCAAAAACTCAGGTAAAATCGACGGTGAGGAAGTAGTACAGGTTTACATACGCAACCCCAACGACCCCGACGGCCCAATCAAGGCTTTGAAGGGCTTTAGACGTGTGGCTGTCAAAGCCGGCGAAACGGAAAAAGTCGAGATCGTACTCGAACCGCAGGCTTTCAATTCATTCAACGATGCGAAGCAAATCTTCGAGCTACGCCCCGGCAAATATACCATTTCTTATGGCAACTCATCCGCCGACAAGGACTTGAAGAATGTAGAACTCTCTATTACGGAATAGTGAAAATAGTGATTATCAAATACAATGCCGGCAATATCCGTTCGGTTGATTACGGCCTCCGACGGCTCGGCATTACGCCCGTAATCACGGACGATCCGGATGAGATTCGTTCTGCCGACAAGGTGGTTTTTCCCGGCCAGGGTGAGGCCAGCACGACGATGGCTTACCTGCACGAACACGGCCTCGATGCGCTGATACGCAGCCTTAAACAGCCTGTTCTCGGCATTTGCATAGGGATGCAGTTGCTCTGTAGCCATTCGGAGGAAGGCGACGCGGATTGCCTCAACATGTACGGCGCCGATGTCCGACGCTTCGTTCCGCAACGTCATGAGGATAAGGTGCCGCACATGGGTTGGAACTCGCTTCGTGATATGCGGGGGGCGCTGTTTGAGGGGCTTCCCGCGCAGCCTTTCGTATATTTCGTCCACAGTTACTATGTGCCGGTAACTGCGGACACTGCCGCCGTATGCGACTATATCCACCCTTTCAGCGCCGCGATGCAAAAGGACAACTTCTTCGCCACACAATTCCATCCCGAAAAAAGCGGGGCAGTAGGCGAGATGATTTTAAGAAATTTCATTAAAGTTTAGAGATGATAGAACTGATCCCTGCTATAGATATCATTGCCGGCAAATGCGTAAGGCTAACCCAAGGAGACTATGGCTCGAAAAAGGTATATAACGACAATCCTGTTGATGTAGCTAAGATGTTGGAAGGCAATGGTTTACAACGGCTTCATCTGGTAGATCTGGACGGCGCGCGCGAAGGACATATCGTCAATCACCAAACTCTTGAGCGGATCGCAGGAGCGACTACGCTGACTATCGACTTCGGCGGCGGCCTGAAGAGCGACAAAGACTTGGAAATAGCTTTTGAATGTGGTGCGGCGATGATAACCGGCGGCAGTATAGCCGTCAGGCAGCCGGAAATCTTTGAAAGATGGCTGCAACGATACGGTAGCGAACGCATAATCCTCGGCGCCGACGCCAAAGACGGAAAGATAGCCGTCGGCGGTTGGCAGGAAACGACGTCCAACGACCTGATACCCTTCATACAAGGCTATCATTCCAAAGGCGTCAAGAAAGTTATCTGTACCGACATCGGTCGCGACGGTATGTTGCAAGGCCCTTCAACTGGCCTCTACAAGCAGATACGCGCTGACTTGCCCGATGTCTATCTGATAGCAAGCGGCGGCGTAAGTTCCATCGACGACATACGGGAACTCGAAGATGCAGGTATCCAAGCCGTTATCTTCGGCAAAGCGATTTATGAAGGAAAAATTTCGATTGAGAATTTAGTTGTTTAATATATGTTAGCAAAACGAATCGTCCCATGTTTGGACGTAAAAGACGGAACTACCGTCAAGGGTATCAACTTCGTCAATTTACGTGACGCAGGCGACCCTGTCGAGTTGGGCGCCGAGTATAGCCGCCAGGGGGCGGATGAGTTGGTTTATCTCGACATCACCGCCTCGCATGAAGGACGTAAGACGTTCACCGAGATGGTGACCAAAGTGGCGGCCAACCTCAACATCCCTTTCACTGTCGGCGGCGGCATCAACGAACTGTCTGATGTAGAGCGGCTGCTGAATGCCGGGGCAGACAAGATTTCGGTCAACTCGGCAGCCTTGCGCCAACCGTCGCTGATAGACGAGATAGCCGCCAACTTCGGCAGTCAAGTCTGTGTGGTGGCCATTGACGCTCGTTTCGACGACGGCAAATGGATGTGTTACCTCAATGGCGGGCGTATCCCTACCGGTCGAGGTCTCTTGCAATGGGCTACAGAAGCGGAAGAACGCGGCGCAGGTGAAATACTTTTCACAAGCATGGATCACGATGGCGTCAAAGAAGGATATGCCAATGAAACGCTCGCCGCCCTCGCCGACAAGCTGCACATACCCGTCATAGCTTCCGGTGGCGCAGGAAAGAAAGAACATTTCCGCGACGCTTTCCTGCTCGGCAAAGCCGACGCCGCCCTCGCCGCAAGCGTATTCCACTTCGGAGAGATACAAATTACGGAACTCAAACAATACTTGCTCAAAGAAGGAATCTCAATAAGGGTGTAATTGTATAATTTTCACCCTCATTTATTGCATTTGCAAAAAATTAGCGCACAGATAACGAAAATTCGACGAATTATTTGTATTTTTGCGGCGGAAAAGAGACGGGACACAATAACAAAGAATATAAATTATTGTATATCTCTCTATCGTGCACCGAAAAAAATTATGATATATGACATTGGATTTCAATAAATTAGGCGGGTTGATCCCCGCGATTGTTCAGGACGTGCGAACTAATGTCGTACTGATGCTCGGGTTCATGAATGAAGAAGCTTACAGGCAAACCGTTGAGACGAAAAAAGTGACCTTCTACAGCCGTACCAAACAACGGCTATGGACAAAAGGAGAGACAAGCGAGAATTATCTCAACGTCATTGATATTCTCACGGACTGCGATAACGATACGCTACTCATCAAAGCGATTCCCGACGGGCCGACTTGCCACACCGGAACAGATACTTGCTTCGGTGAGGCCAACACCGGCGACGGCGTACGATTCTTACAATATTTGCAAGAGTTTATCACACGCCGCTTCGAGGAGAAACCGGAAGGTTCATATACGACATCGCTTTTCGAGAAGGGCGTCAACCGCATGGCGCAGAAAGTCGGTGAGGAAGCGGTTGAGACCGTCATAGAGGCGACAAACGGCACTGACGAAGGCTTCATCTACGAAGCTTCCGACTTGATTTACCACCTCATAGTGCTGCTCACAAGCAAAGGTCATACTATCGGAGACCTTGCCGAGGAGTTGAAACGCAGACACAAGGTGTAATCAATTAATAATCAACTGTTTAAGTATGGAAAGTGAGTTGTTGGTAAAAATGGAGAATATTGAAGTTTGTCAGGAGGAGAATGTCGTCCTGAGCAATGCTTCACTGACATTGAGCCGTGGCGAATTTGTATATGTGATAGGCAGGGTCGGGTCAGGCAAGAGTAGCCTGCTGAAAGCCCTCTACTGCGAGGTGCCTATCCGCAAAGGCAGCGCTTATGTTGCGGGCTACGACCTGCTCCGTATCAAACGCCGCGACATCCCTTACCTGCGCCGCAAGCTGGGGATAGTATTTCAGGACTTCCAACTGCTCATCGACCGCTCGGCTATCAAGAACCTTGAGTTCGTGCTTAAAGCGACGGGTTGGCGCGTCCAGGCCGACATCAACCGACGTATCGAAGAGGTGCTTGAACAAGTCGGTATGCCTAACAAAGGTTATAAGATGCCTCACGAACTGTCGGGCGGCGAACAGCAACGCATAGCCATAGCGCGGGCGCTGCTCAACAATCCCGAAATCATCCTCGCCGACGAGCCGACAGGCAACTTAGACCCGCAAACAAGCGGACAAATCGTCCAACTGCTGCACGAAATCCGCAGCAAGGGCACTGCAGTCATAATGACAACGCATAACTACAATATAGTCAAAGCTTTCCCCGCCAGAGTAGTCAAGTGCGAAAGCGACAGCCTTAACGAAGTCGCTGAAGGAGAGCCGTTAACATACGAGGAATTTGAATACTAATAATTTAAAGACAAAGTAGAAATGAAAGTTTTGAAGTTCGGAGGAACATCGGTAGGCTCGGCGCAGAGAATGAAAGACGTCGCCAAATTGATAACAAACGGCGAGAGGAAAATCGTAGTCCTGTCGGCAATGTCAGGCACAACAAACTCTCTTGTCGAAATATCCGATTACCTGTACCGTAAAAACCATGACGGAGCTAACGAAGTAATCAACCGCCTGCAGGCCAAGTACTCCGCCGTAATCGACGAATTATATTCGACTGACGAATATCGCCGCAAAGCGCATGAACATATCACAGGCATACTGAATCAAATCCGCGCCTTAGTGAAAGATCTTTTCACGCTTTTCGAGGAAAGGATTATCCTCGCCCAGGGCGAATTGATGTCGTCAAACATTATGAATCTCTATCTCAATGAGATGGGCGTCAAGTCGATAATAATCCCGGCGCTCGACTACATGCGAACCGACAAGAACGCCGAACCCGACACTTCCTTTATAAAGGAAAAATTCAGCGCATTAATAAAGCAACATGATGATGCCGAAATTATTGTAACTCAGGGATTTATATGTCGCAACGCTTACGGTGAAATCGACAACCTGCTTCGCGGGGGCAGCGATTATACGGCTTCGCTTGTCGGCGCCGCCGTACATGCTGAGGAGATCCAGATTTGGACCGACATCGACGGTATGCACAACAACGACCCGCGCATCGTTGAGAACACAACACCTGTGCGCCGTCTCAACTTCGACGAGGCGGCCGAGCTTGCTTATTTCGGCGCAAAAATCCTGCATCCGACGTGTATCCTCCCGGCCAAACTCAACAATATACCCGTCCGCCTGCTCAACACAATGCAGCCGGAAGCCCCGGGCACGACAATCTCGAACGAGACGGAAAAGGCGAAAATCAAGGCTGTAGCCGCCAAGGACAATATTATCGCTATCAAGATAAAAAGCGGGAGGATGTTGCTTGCCACTGGTTTCATGCGCAAAGTCTTCGAGATATTCGAATCGCACCACACGCCTATTGACGTCGTGACGACCTCGGAAGTCGGCATCTCCGTGACGATAGACAACCGCAAACACTTGGACGAAGTGGTTGACGACCTGAAAAAATACGGGACTGTGACGGTCGATGAAAATATGGTAATCATTTGTGTAGTAGGAGATTTCGAGTGGGAGAATGTCGGCTTTGAAGCCAAGATAGTGGATGCGTTGAAGGATATCCCCGTCCGCATGATATCTTACGGAGGCAGCAATTATAACGTCTCAATACTCATCAGGGCAAGCGACAAAAAACGCGCCCTGCAATCGTTGAGCGAGCACTTGTTTAACAATTAAAAACTATGACGATGATAAAAGGAATATTCCCTGTCGAGACATTCAAAAAGTTACAAACGCCGTTCTACTACTACGATGTTTCTCTTTTAAAGGACACTTTGAGCCTCATTAAGACCGAGTTGAAGCAGTACGGCTATCATCTTCATTACGCAATAAAGGCCAATGCCAATCCTCATATCCTGGCACTGATAGCCAAGAACGGGATGGGCGCCGACTGCGTGAGCGGGGGCGAGATACAAGCCGCCCTCGATGCAGGCTTCGACCCCGCCAAGATAGTCTTCGCCGGCGTAGGTAAAGCCGATTGGGAAATCAACCTCGGACTTGAGAACGATATCGCCTCGTTCAACGTCGAATCGCTTGTCGAACTGCAAGTCATCGACGCCCTCGCAAAAGAAGCCGGCAAGAAAGCCCCCATCTCATTGCGTATCAACCCCAATGTTGACGCCCATACCCACGCTAAAATAACTACCGGACTGCAAGAGAATAAGTTCGGTATCAACTACGAACTCCTCGACGACATCCTCGACGAGACAAAGAAGTTGAAGAACATCAACCTCATTGGTCTGCACTTTCATATCGGGTCGCAGATAACCGACCTCGCGGCCTTCCGCGACCTCTGTATCCGCTCTAACGACTTGCAGGACGCCTGCGAAAAGCGTGGCATAAAACTGAAAAACATGAATTTCGGCGGTGGACTCGGTATCAACTACCAACATCCCAACCACCTGTGCATCCCCGAATTTGAAAACTACTTCGCACTATTCAACAAGTTAGTTAAGCAACGCTCCGGGCAGCAAATCCATTTCGAGCTTGGCCGTTCGGTAGTCGGACAATGCGGCTCACTGATATCCAAGGTGTTATATGTCAAGAAAGGCATTACTAAACAGTTTGCCATCCTTGATGCAGGCTTCACGGAACTCCTCCGCCCGGCGTTCTACGACGCTTTCCACCTTGCCGAGAACATCACAAGCGACGAACCGCCACAAAAATATGACATCGTAGGACCGATATGCGAATCGTCAGACGTCTTTTTGCGCGACTTTATGTTGAACGAGGTCAGGCGTAACGACCTGATAGCCATACGCTCCGCCGGCGCATACGGCGAATCAATGGCCTCGCAATATAATTGCCGCCCGCTACCGAAAAGTTATTTTTCAGACGAATTGAAAGATGTCAAACTCTACTAACCCCTCCGGTAAACCTCCAAAAGGGTATCATCTTATCGTAAGGGACGAAAACGCCTTGCTGCCGTTCCTGCTTGATATGCTTGATCAACAGAGCCGTAGCTCGGTCAAATCACTTTTGCATAACGGTCAGATACAAGTGAACGGAGAGGTGACAACAAAATTTGACACTCCTCTTATTGAAGGCGACAAGATTTTTGTCAGTAGCGAAAGTAATAGGAAGGAGGAACTTATGCACCCTATGTTGCAGAAAGTATGGGAGGACGACGACCTTGTGGTAGTGAACAAACGCGAAGGGTTGTTGTCGGTCACAAGCGCGCCCGGCCAACGTATGACGGCTTTCAATATCTTAGCTGAGCATTACCATAAAATCAACCAACAGAACAATGTTTACGTGCTGCATCGCCTTGACCGCGGGACTTCGGGCTTGATGATGTTCGCCCGCACTACCAAAGCCTACGATGTCCTCAAGGCCGACTGGCATAGCATGATAACCAAACGCGCTTATATCGCTGTTATCGAAGGGCGACCGCTCAAAGACGAGGATACCATCGTCACTTATCTCGCCGAGAACGACCGCATGAAGGTTTTCTGTACCGACCCGATGCACGGCAAGAACTCAATCTCGCATTACCGCCTGCTCAAGTATAATAATTGGTATTCGATGCTCGAACTCGAACTCGAAACCGGACGCAAGAACCAGATACGCGCACAGATGGAATACTTAGGCCATCCCATCGCCGGCGATTACAAATACGGCGCTCACACCGACCCCGACGGCCGCATAATGCTCCATGCCCAAAGCCTGCATTTTATCCACCCGATATCCGGGGAAGAAATGAAATTCGACCATCCTGCGCCGAAATCGTTTTTTGATGTAGTAAAAGAATAACCGATGATTAAGAATATCTGCCGCATATTGATCGGAATAGTTATGCTAAGTTCGTGCAATGAGACGGCGCAATATTACGAGGAAAGCGGATCGGTCTTCCACACACTCTATCATATCAAATACCAGGCACCGGAACCGTTGACGGAAAAAATCGACGCAGAGCTGCAGGCGTTCAACCTGACCTTCAACCCCTTCAATCCTAACTCGATGATTTCTAAAGTCAACAGAAATGAAGACGTCGAGCTAAACGATAGGTTTATAAATGTTTTCGAGAAAGCGATGGAGGTATCCGAGAACTCCGGCGGGGCTTTCGACGTGACCGTTTCGCCGCTGATAAACCTGTGGGGTTTCGGTTTCGGGAAGGCCGAAGAGGTGACGCAGGACAAGATCGACAGCATTATGACCTTCGTGGGATACCGGAAAATAAGGATAGAAAACCGACGGATAATAAAGGACGACCGGCGTATTGAGCTGAATTTCTCGGCAATAGCCAAGGGCTTTGCATCCGACGTTATAGCCGGGCTGCTCGAAAGGGAGATGGTTGAAAATTATATGGTCGAGATCGGCGGAGAGGTCGTCGCAAAGGGCAAAAACCCGCGCGGCGAGTGCTGGAACATCGGCATCAACAAGCCCGAAAACGACTCGACG
This sequence comes from Tannerella sp., assembly GCA_031271805.1. Classification (GTDB taxonomy): domain Bacteria; phylum Bacteroidota; class Bacteroidia; order Bacteroidales; family Tannerellaceae; genus Tannerella. The sequence continues at coordinate 9,704 of JAISUX010000047.1, read as the reverse complement.
GGCTTCGCTAACCAAATCGAACGCATCATAAGCCTCTGCGGCAGGAAGGGCCTCGCTACGTCGGGCAATTACCGCAACTATTACATAAAAGACGGCAAGAAATACGCCCATACGATAGACCCTAAAACGGGCTACCCGAGCGAAAACACGATACTGAGCGCTACGATTGTAGCCCCCGACTGCATGACTGCCGACGCTTATGCAACGGCCTTCATGTCCCTTGGCCGCGAAGCAGCCCTCGAAATGGCGAACAAACTTCCGGACGTCGAATATCTTATCATAACCGCCAAAGAGGAGACGGGCGGTTATGAGATCGAATATTCGCAAGGCCTTAGAAGGATGCTGAAAAACTAACCTCAGGCGCTCAGGTCTTCGATAGTCGCTCCGGGGGCGTTCTTCTGCACCGAAGCGATGCCGTTGTCACGAGCTGCAACCGATTCGTACAACTCGCTGCGGCCGATGGATTGCCCATTGGTAGCTTTCAGGCTGAAATAGGGCTTCCCGTTCGTGGACACTTTCTTTTCGAATGACGACTCTTTGGCGGAATTTTTCATTACCGACTCGATGCCGTTCTTGCAATTGGCGAGGGTCTTATAGCCTTCGCTGGTTAGTATCACCTGGCCGTTTGTGGCCTTCAGATTAAAATAGAACTCGCCGTTCTTTCCTTTTGTGATAACAAATTTTCCCATGACTCCTTTTTTTAAAATTAATAAAACAATCATGGCAAAGGTAAGGTATTATGTTTATGATTTCAAATATCAAGAGTTAAATATTCATAAATTATTCTTAATCAGTAATAAAAAACGATTTCTTATGGATAATTTTGCACAAACGAAACAGAAATAAATATGCTGAATATTCTACTGAATCCGGATACATGGTTGGCGTTTCTGACGCTTGTATTCCTTGAAATTGTGCTTGGGATCGACAATATTATTTTCCTGTCGATACTCTCGGCCAAGGCCCCGGAGGGGCAGCAGGCGAGGGTGCGTAACATAGGCCTGATAGTTGCAATGTTAGGCCGAATAGGGCTGCTTTTCGGAGTCTCGCTGCTGATAAAACTGACCCGGCCGCTCATAGAGGTGAGGACCGAAGTTGTGTCGTTCACAATCAACGGCCAGAGCATCATCATCATGCTCGGGGGACTGTTTTTGCTCTACAAAAGCGTGAGCGAAATTCATCATAAACTGGAAGAAAAGGACGAGGCTATTCCGCGCATCAAATCGACGGCGAGCAGGATAGGCGGGATAATTGTCCAGATATTGCTTCTCGACTTGGTGTTTTCGATCGACAGCGTCCTTACGGCCGTAGGGATGGTCAGTTTTGCGGAATTTGGCTATGCGGGGGCGATGGGGATAATGGTGACGGCTGTTGTCGTGACTGTCGGGGTGATGATATTTTTTTCCGGGCCTGTGAGCCGCTTCGTCAACGGCCATCCGACGGTTCAGATGCTTGCCCTTGCGTTCCTGATCCTGATCGGCGTGACGCTCTTGGTCGAAGCCGGGCACCTTGCCGGCCTGACAGTTATGGGCAACCAAATCAGCGAAATCCCCAAAGGTTACATCTATTTCGCAATAGCCTTCTCACTGGGCGTCGAGATGCTCAACCTGAGGATGAAGAAAATCAAAAACTAAAATCGAAGGCGGCGGATAGTCCGAGCCGGTTTACATAGCGCTTGGAATTATTGGGCGTCAGATTGTAGTTCGAGAATAATCCGTTTGCTCGCAGACCCAGTCCGAAAATCCGGCTTATCCGGTAATGCACTCCTGCCGAGAAATGCAGTCCGATGACTGTATTCGCAAAAGCATATCTTTGTTCTATATCTTGGGGTAAATCGCCGGGAGTAATAAGACGATCAGCTAACGATGGGGCATGATATGTTTCTTTCCGTATCCCGTTCGAGATCTTATTATGCAGCATGCCAGCCCCGAGATTAGCCGAAAAGATCCAATTATCGCCGAAAAAGCTTCTTGCAAACAATGCAGGGCCGATATAATGCGCGTATTCGTCAAAAGAACTCTCTTTTTGGACATACACGGGATATTCAAATGCCTGTTCCGCATATTCGGAAACGATTGTTTGGTCTTCTTGTGCGTTAAAAAAGCAGTAGCTAAGGCCTATTCCGAAATGTTTGGAAAAGAAATATGCCGCATCTAAGGATGGATTTATCCCTGTTTTTGAATATGGAACGGTATAACCATCGGCCGTTTTTGAAGATGAAGTTCCCAATTGAGTATTAAATCCGGCATTTATCGAAAGGAAAAATCTCGAATAATCATCATCGCTATCCGACCGGCCGTAAGCCGATAAGGCGATACTCAAAAACAATCCTGCAAGCGCTGATCGTACAGATATATAACTGTTCATAATAGATAGAATTTTATTTTCATACAATCGTTTAATAGCAGCGACAAAGGTAATAATTATTTTTATTCCGGCCTAAAACTCCACAAATATTTTTTTTTGATATATACTATTTTCTTTTTCAAAAGTAAGCCCCGGCAAGTCACAGGGATTCCCCGCAGAAGTTCCGGGATTCCCCGGAGAACTTCCGTTTATTTTTTGCCTTATCAAATAATATTTTTAACTTTGCCGAAATTATTGTTTTAAAATAGGATAGTATGTTGATGAAATCGTTTTATTTAGGTTTATTCCTGCTGATAACGGGAATTAATATCAATGCTCAAGTCATTGATTCGGTATGGTTTAAGAAAAATTATACCAAGAAGGAGGTATATATCTCTATGCGTGACGGGATACGGCTGTTCACATCCGTTTATATTCCGAAAAACAAGATCGGGAAACATCCGTTTCTGATAACCAGGACGCCCTATTCATGCCAGCCATACGGCGAAGACCGCTATTATCCGTTCTGGAAAGGCTATCTGAAAGAATATTGCAAAGAAGGCTATATTATGGTATTTCAGGATGTAAGGGGAAAGTGGATGAGCGAAGACGAATACGAAGACGTCAGGCCGTTCAATCCGGATAAGAAAAACACCGAAATAGATGAAGCAAGCGATACATACGATACTGTTGAGTGGCTGATAAAAAATATTCCCAACAACAACGGGAATGTCGGCATTATGGGCACATCATATCCCGGTTTTTATTCCACAATGGCCGCGGCGAGCAATCATCCCGCCATCAAAGCCGTCAGCCCGCAAGCGCCCGTAACCAACTGGTTTATCGGCGACGATTTTCATCATAACGGAGCTTTTTTCGTTATGGATGCATTTATGTTCTATGCCGCCCAGGGTAGAGGATTCGGCATACCCCATCCCAAGCCGGTTTCGACGGGGCATGTCCCGCTCGGCATTTCCGACCATGACAATTACAAATTCTTTCTCGAAGCAGGATGTTTGAAAAATTTAACCAAACTTACCGGCGATACCATACGGTTCTGGAACAATATGATGGAGCATCCCAACTACGATGAATGGTGGAAAGTACGCGATGCCCGCAATGCCACAAAAGACCTTCATCCGGCCATGTTATGGGTCGGCGGACTGTTTGACGCCGAAGATTGCTGGGGGGCGTGGCACTCATACCTCGCGGCCGAGAACAACAATCCCGGTAAAGAATTTAACAGGATTGTGGAAGGCCCCTGGTGGCACGGGCAATGGTCTGTAAATGACGGCTCAAGTTATGGAAATATCCTGTTTGAATCGAACACCAGCGAATACTATCAGCAAGAGATTGAGATTCCTTTCTTCAATTATTTCCTGAAAGGCAAAGGCGATGTCTCGCAAATCGCCGAGGCGACGGTCTTTATCACAGGCGCCAACAAATGGGAAAAATTCACCCAATGGCCGCCTGCAAACAATGAGAATAAAGCGATGTATTTCCATACAGGCGGAATCCTTAGCTACAACGAGCCGGCAGAAACAAACAGTTTTACCGAATATGTGAGCGACCCTGCAAAGCCGGTTCCCTACGAAGAACATGTGCATTTTAACCGCACCCGTGAATATATGGCAAACGACCAGCGTTTTGCCTCACGGCGTCCTGATGTTTTGACCTTCCAAACCGATATTTTAACGGAAGAAATTACCGTTACGGGAAGCGTAATTGCCGATATTATGACAAGTATTTCGACTACCGATGCGGATTTTGTAGTGAAAATAATTGATGTTTTTCCCGATTCTATGGGATTTAACAATGTTGATATATACGCTGAAAATCCGCAAAAAGCGTATAATGCCTACCATATAGGCGGCTATCAGATGCTTGTTCGCGGCGAGGTGTTCCGCGGCCGGTTCCGCACGAGTTTTGAGAATCCTGCGGCTTTTATCCCCGGGAAAGTAGAAAATGTGCGGTTTGAATTACCGCCGATAGCACATTGTTTTAAAGCGGGACATCGCATAATGATACAGATACAAAGCAGCTGGTTCCCTCTTGTTGACAGGAATCCGCAACAATTTGTAGATATATACCGATGTGACGAATCCGATTTTGTTAAGAGCGAAATCAAAATTCATCACGATACGCAACACGCCTCAAAAGTAGTACTGCCGGTCTTAATGCCGGGAGCGCAACTGTAAACGTGTGGACTAAAAAAAGTAAAAAAAAGACGTATTTTCTTGTACATATTAAAAAAAACATGTATTTTTATGCGCTTTTTCTAACAATTTCAATTAAAATAAGGATATGGATATTTTTAAGAATTTTTTATTGCAGACATTAGAATTGCCCGTCGAAGATGTGGAATCGTGCACTAACGGACTTTCGCATCATAACTTCGAAAAGAATCAATTCATTGTAAGTCCCGGCAACATAAGCGGTTACGCCTATTTTGTGAATAAGGGCGTATTGCGCATGTACTCTATTGACACCGGCGGCAAAGAGCATATTATTCAATTCGCCCCAGAATGGTGGATCCTGTCTGACCGGCGAAGCACCTATCTTAATGAACCTTCGATGTTTTATATACAGGCTGTAGAGGATTCGGAGGTGGTTTTTATAAAAAAAGGATTTATGGAGGAGATAATAAAGACCTATCCGACGAGCGCGGCAAAGACGACTATGATTCTCAACCGCCACATTATGTTGATGCAGCATCGGGTGAATCTGTTGCTTAGCGCTACGGCCGAGGAACGATATCTTGATTTCCTCACAACATATCCGGGCTTTATCAATCGCGTGCCTCTTTACATGATAGCGTCATATCTGGGCATTACGCCGGAGAGTTTGAGTAGGGTAAGGAGCGAATTATCAAGGTAATTTATGAAAAGAGAGGATTTACGAATAGTATTCATGGGGACGCCCGAATTTGCCGTCGGCTCGCTCCGCGCTCTTGTTGAGGGCTGTTACAATATCGTAGGCGTGGTAACGATGCCCGACAAGCCTGTAGGCCGCCATGCAAGCATCTTACAGCCGTCCGACGTCAAACAGTATGCGGCTGCCCATGGCTTGCCCGTATTGCAGCCGGAGAAACTTAAGGATGAGATGTTTGTAGAGGAATTGAGGAATTTGCGTGCGGATCTGCAGATTGTAGTCGCGTTCCGTATGTTGCCCGAAATCGTTTGGGCTATGCCGCGATTCGGGACATTCAATCTGCATGCGTCCTTACTGCCTCAGTATCGGGGCGCGGCGCCGATCAATTGGGCGATTATCAACGGAGAGAAGGAGACGGGAGTGACCACCTTCTTCCTTGACCATGAAATTGATACCGGCAGGATTATACTCCAAAAACGCCTGCCCATCGCCGATACCGACGACGCCGAGATTGTCCACGACGGGTTGATGCTTCTCGGCGCAGAGCTTGTGAAGGAAACGGTCGAGATAATTCTTGCGAATGAAGGCGCTGTTGTTTCCGTTCCACAAGAGTCTTATGCCGGGGATACCGCGTTACACCCGGCGCCGAAGATTTTCAAAGATACCTGCCGTATTGACTGGACTTTGCCTTTGGTCAGAATCAACGATTTCATACGCGGCCTTTCGCCATATCCTGCGGCGTGGACGGAGATGGAAACTCCTGATAAAGAGCCTGTATCGGTAAAGATTTTCAGCTCTGCCAAACTGCATGAAACACATTCTCTTGTCCCCGGAACGGTTAGGACAGATGGGAAGAATTATCTTGATGTTGCTGTCGTGGACGGTTTCGTACGCATACAGTCGTTGCAGTTAGCCGGCAAAAAGCGTATGTCTGCAAAGGAGTTTCTTAACGGAATAAAAAATACGGTATGGATGCAACGGTTGAAATTTTATTGATCGCATCGGGAGCGGTATGTCTTCTGCTCGGATTAGTCGGCAGCATACTTCCGGTGCTACCGGGGCCTCCTTTGTCGTATTTCGGTTTGCTGCTACTGCATTTTACCGAGCGTGTGCAGTTTAGCGCCTTCCAACTTGTCGTTTGGGGCATACTTGTCGTTATGACATTGTTGGCCGACTATATGCTGCCGGTTCTTGGAGTTAAACGATGGAACGGCAGCAAGTGGGGCAACATCGGTTGTGTAATAGGAACCGTCATAGGGATATTCTTTTTTTCGCCCTGGGGGATAATAATCGGGCCGTTCACCGGGGCCTTCTTAGGGGAATTGTTGCTTGCTAAAAAAGAATCAAAAGATGCGCTGAAAGCCGGCTTCGGAGCTTTCTTAGGCTTTCTGCTCGGAACAGTATTTAAACTGTCGGTATGTGGATGGTTCGTTTTTTGCTTTATTAGAGCATTGATAATGAATTGATTTCATCCATGTAATATCATAAGAAACACAAATTTGTTTAATTCATTTAAAATAAATACCTTTGTGGCGAAAAATATATTCAATCATGAAACAGATATTAATTTTTTTATTCACATTTACGCTGTTTGCGACAGATAATCGCGCTCAACAGCGCGACGTTCTAACTCCTGCGCCTTTCGGCAGTGTGAAAATTGGCGGTTATACAGGAAAGAAAATAGATCTCTGTCTTGCAAACCGTGTTATGGCACAGGATGTTGACCGCGTAGTTATTCCATTTGCAGAACGTAACGATGATAGTCGTTATGCAGACGAACTCGAAAAAACGCTCTACAACGCGCTGTTTGCTTCACAGACTCCCGACGACGAGTGGTGGTCGTACTACACCGGACTTATGGGAGAACGCGCCCCGAGTCATCTACAATGGAGTAAAAATACATCGGAAATACCTGCTATATGGATGACTTTCAATGTGCCGGTAACTGATGAAGGCGGCGGCAAACATTATTTACCTATGTGCGACTATTCATCGGCAGGAAATACTTGGCAAAACGGCAATCTGTTTCGTGTATGGATACCCCAGCCGTTTGACTTCAGGCATTTGTATATCAATAATCTAAATTGGAACATAAATGTTACAAGCGGTTCTAAACCGGAAATTCCTGAACTTTATAAAATAAAACATTAAGCAATGATAACTCCAAGCAATATGAACAGAAGGATTTTTTTGAAAAACAGTATCACCGCCGCGGCCGCATTATACGGGCTGAACGGCGTGAAAGCGGCTTCTTTTACCGCCGCAAAGAAGAACACTAACCGCATCGGCATTCAGTTGTACAGCATCCGCGAGCATCTGCCGGGCGACCCTGCCGGTTGCTTGAAGAAACTTGCCGACATTGGCTTTGCGCATGCCGAGGCTTATGGCTACGACAGCAAGGCTTTTCTCGGCAAGCCGCTCAAAGAGTGGAGTGCGATGATGAAAGACGTCGGCATGCAACTGACCAGCACTCACTGCGGCACCGGCTTCTTGCCCGCCGACACGAGCGCTACCGAATGGGACTATTGGCGTCGCAGCGCGGCAGAGATGAAAGCGGCGGGCGGCAAGTTCCTCGCCCAGTCGTTCCTGCCGTCGGAGAAATCGCTCGACGACGTCAAGCGCATAGCCGAGCAGTTCAACAAGATTGGCGCCATCTGCAAAGCCGGCGGCGTCAGGTTCGGCTATCACAATCATTACACTGAATTTAAGCAGGTTGACGGCGCTATCATCCTCGACACGCTGCTTGAGAACACCGACCCTAAATTAGTATTCTTCCAAATGGATTTGGGGCATGTGGTTAACGGCGGAGGCGACATTCTCGCTTATATGAAAAAATACCCCGGTCGTTTCATAGCCTGGCATGCGTCCGACTTCAAGCGCGGAGAAGGCTACAAGGAGGTCGGTCAGGGCGACGTCCCTTACCCCGCCTTGATGGAGATGGCACAGGCCTATGGCGTTATAGACCTCACCATAGAGCAGGAGACCGGCGGCGACATCTTCGCTTCGTGCAAGAACGACTTCGACTATTTAGCGCAGTTCAAATGGGCGAAAGTGAGAACCAATTAAAAAGATCATATAAATTGCAAGCAATATGAAGAAAATTGATTTTACGATTATGTGCGTTTTCTTGCTGCTTATCTCCTGCACGGGCAAGAAACACCCCGCCCAATGGGTGAAATACGAGAACAATCCCGTCCTTGGCGGCGGTGAACTCGGCACGGTATTCGACATCTCCGTGCTGAAAGAAGGCGATGTCTATAAAATGTACAACAGTTGGCGCCCGAAACGCAGCATCGCCCTGTCGGTCAGTACGGACGGCATACAATGGACAACGCCCGAAATCGTGTTGCCGCCCGATGAATCGACCGGCTGGGAAAACGACATCAACCGCGTGGCGATACTCAAAAAAGACGGCGAGTATCATTTGTGGTACACCGGTCAGGCGAGGGACAGCTCGTGGATAGGTTATGCAATCAGCGCCGATGGCATTCATTTCACGCGCCAGAGCGACCGTCCGGTGTTAAGTCCCGAACTGGCGTGGGAAAAAGTGGCCGTCATGTGCCCGCATGTCAATTGGGATGAACAGGAAGGGTTATTCAAAATGTGGTATTCCGGCGGCGAACAATATGAACCGAACGCCATCGGTTACGCCACGAGCACAGACGGGCTGCACTGGAAAAAATACGAGGGTAACCCGATCTTTTCGGCCGACCCCGCCCGCGAGTGGGAACAGCACAAAGTGACGGCCTGTCAGGTCATTAAACGCGAAACGGATTATCTGATGTTCTACATCGGTTTCCGTACCGAAGATTACGCGCAAATCGGCATGGCCAAATCGCCCGACGGCATTTCCGGCTGGGTGCGTTATGGCGAAAATCCGATCATCTTCCCTACCCCCGACGAATGGGACGCCAGCGCCTGCTACAAACCTTTTGCTGTTCAGGACGGCGACCGCTGGCTGCTCTGGTACAACGGGCGAAACGGCAACCTTGAACAAATCGGACTGGCCATTTACGATAACCCCCAAATTAACTTTTAAATAATATGAAAAGAATTATCCTGTGTTTCTGTTTTGTATGCAGTTGGATATCCGTGCTTGTCGCGCAGAATGCAGTACACAGCCTCGGCAACGGGCAAATGCTCGTTTACGGGCAACAGTCCGACATCATACAGTTGATCGGACCGCCTTACAGTTCGCCTTCGGTATTGTCGTTACAACTTCCGAAGGAATATTCCGTCGCTTCCGAACGCGAAAAAGGCACGGCCGTCTGGCACCACCGAATCAGCAAAAACGGCGATCCTGTTGCCGAAATAACCGACTTCGTGGTCTCCGGAACGCCTTGTTTTATTCGTAAGATTAAAGCTTTACAGGCTTTTTATTATCGGGCGGCGCTGCACAAAAGTCCTGTAATAGAAAACAAATCCGTCATTCACGGCGCCGCTACTTCGGCTTTCCTGATGAAAACGCCTCCGGGAACGCCGTTTTA
>JAISUX010000016.1 GCA_031271805.1 Tannerella sp. | reverse complement strand
GACGTGAACGGGCGGTTGATATAGCGACGCAAAATAATCATGTCCCCAAGGTCGAAGGTATATTTCGACTGAACGGTGCTATAATATATTGTGTCGTTCTGCGGCGACGGTTTGGCGCGGATTGTGTAGAAGGTGTTGTAAATGTCGGCGAGAGCGAAGCCTTCCGAGTTGTTTTCATAACGACATTCCTGCTGAACGTATGATAAAGTTCCTTTATCGTTCAATCGCACATAAATACTGTCAAACGGGTAGAAATTGCCCAGATTGGATATTTTAATGGTTTTAGTTGCGATGGCATCTGGACTTAGTCCGCCGGTAACGACTATGCTGTCTATCAGTATTCTGTTTGCAACCGAAACAGGCGATTTATAAACAGACAGGTAGATAGGACTTTGCAGCGTATTGTCGCCAGAATTGACTACTGTAACGGTTATTTTAAGAGAATCACCTGTCGGATAATGAGTTAGGACAGATGTGTTATTAAAACTTGCATCGGGAAGCGTCCAAAGAGGCAAGCCGTTGAGGTCTAAGTTCGTTTGCTGCTGGAAAAGATTATTAAACGGATAGACGTCGTCGCCATCTCCGAGAATGCCGTTCGTTCCGGGAAAAGCCGTGCCCGGCGAGAGTTGCCAGCGCGGAACTGTCAGAGAATCGGTAACATTGACTGATGTATAGTTATATTGATTCCAAACCCTGCGCGCAGGTGCCCATTTGCTTGTTGTCGGCGCCTTGAAAACTCGAATAAAACCTGATTCCTGAACAGTTGTATTATGACCGTTGATAATCATTTCAGCCTGACCGTCGTTGTCAACATCCGCAATAATAGGCATTTCTATTCGAGTACCTGATTTTACATTACTAAAAGTATTGCCGGATGCAACAACGGCAGAAGTTCCCGAACCATTAATAATTCTAAGCGTTGTCTCGTCTCGGTAGCAAATTTCGGCAACTCCGTCGGAATTGAAATCGAATAGGCTCATTCCGGTACAACCCGAGCCGTCCGTATGTGTTAATGTCCATTTTTGAACCAGACGACTGCCTATTGCCAAAGATGGATTATATTTAAGGGCAAACATAAGTAACGGCGAACCGCCGGCAATAAAAACTGCTTCAGGATATTTATCCGAATCAATATTGCCGATTAGAGCCGGACCTACTGCGTTAACACTTGTTGGAGTGCCTACATAACTGCCAAGTAACGTAGCAGCGCCTCCGGAACGGTTTGGTTTCCAGAGATATGCGCCGGCTTTGCCTCCGGTAAGCGTAACAACAAGCACCTCATTTTGACCGTCAAGGTCAAAATCGGCAACATGAGTACGTCCGTCTGCCGGAATATTAGTAGGTAATGAGCCTGTATAATTATAACCGCCCGTCATCAAAGTAACTGAATTAGAGCCTGTTGCAGTAGGATTTGTAATAGATACTTTATAAATCTCATTACCGACAACTAATTCGGGGAGCATATCGCCGTCCATATCAACTGCTTGTGTAAAACCCCATACGCCTCCAGCTCCGCCGGTATAACCACAAAGGAAAGCGCCGTTAGTAAGAGCAAAAATCCTCTTGCCAGTCCAGATTTCGGGCATTCCGTCGCCATTAAAATCCGTTAAGTTGATGACGTTGTCATTGTTTACGCCTGTTCCGGTAAATATGGTGCTTGACTTCCATCTATACGTTCCATCGTAATTGTATGCGTATAAATATCCGTCCGTACAGGCAATTATCACATAAGCCTGCCCGTTGTAGCGACATATAGCCATAGTACCAAGCGACGAGGCATAAAGTTGAGTGCCGGTGCTGTTTTTGAAAAGCCAATTGCGTTTCGCAACAACAGAACCGTTGCGAACAACAAACATTTGCAAACCGTTTGTATCATAACCTCCTGCAGGACTGCCGGTTACACCGCTTCCATTCAAATAAGCGATTATTTCCACTTCGCCGTCATTATCAATGTCGCCTGCTAAAACTTGTTGATAATTGCTGATGGCTGTTGTATTCATCGTTAGTTCGCGAATACCCCAATTAAACGTTGGCGCTGAAGTATAACAATCGGCATCGCTGACATTATCCGGTCTTGGCTGTACTTTGATGATAATCAGCGCCGAATCGGTAACTCCTTGGCATGTAACGTAATATTTAAGCGTATCTACACCGGGAGTTGTTCCCGTATTAAAGGTCATAATGCTGTCCGTAATCGAAACTACCGTGCCATGAGTGGATGAGGGCAACGAAGCGATAACGAAAGGCGGCGAAGGACATTCAACATGGTTCCATTCGTCGTTTTGCGCCAAATTATGTGAAGTCGTTGTGCCTGTAAACAGCGTCAGATAGTCGTTGCGCAGTTCCATGCCGCTCCACCGGACGGAGTCTTCGCCCGAAAGGTCGTCGAAAGCATTCTGTACGCAGTCGTCGGGGACGTCTGTCCCGAGCGAGTATTGCAGGTGCAGGGTTTCTTTGATATTTCTGCCGTTGATGATGACGGGCAGGCTGTCTTCAGTCATCTCATTACCAAGCAGTTCGTATGTCGGCGGGGCTACGAGACGGAAATAGAAGACGGTATCGGTATGCGGCAGTTTGAAGCCATTGGCGCCGTCGGCGTCTCCGGCGACATAGTACGATGAGGTGTCGCCTGCTTCGGGCGTAACGCGCACCCACTGCCATGAGGACGGCATGGTGAGGTCTTTCGGCGAGGCGGCAGCTTTGAAATGCGACACATAGTCGAGGTAGAGATACATATTATATATGGTATCCGGGTTGGGGTTAGTGACGTGGAAAGCGAAAGTAACGGTGTCGCCGGGGGAATAGAACTCGCGGTCGGCTGATACTTCGAGTGTTACGGGTTCGAGCGGCGTTGCATAATGTACGAAGATGGGGGTGTATTCTGCGAGGTCTTGCCGGTTGAGGCTCCAGAGGACTGTGTCCGACAGACCGTTTGCCTTGCGGTATTGAATGGCGGCTCGGTTGTCGTATTCGCGTTCGCCTTCAAACGGCGCTACATCGAACACCGCCGTCGCCGAAAAGCGTATCATACTTGAACCGGGCAGTTTCAGACTGTCTATTAGGAGGTTTGAGAGGCTGTCGTAGCTGTGAACGAAGATTTTTGTGTTTGCGAAAGCATTAGCGCTGTCTAAAGCGAGCGTTTCATCAAGCCAGAGTAGTCCTTCCGGCAGCGAATCGGCGAAGTTGACGTATTTGTCGTTACAGGATGTGTTCTCTATGCGGAATACGTAATTAACAGTTTCACAGGTACTTAAAGTATCTTTAAATACTTCTTTTGTAAAAGAAATGCCGTCTTCGTTGACCGGTGGCGGCGGTGGTACATCGCGCAAACGGATAGGTGAGATATAGATGTTTCGCATTATGGATGTTACTCGTCCCGTACATTTATAAATAATGTCCACACGATCAACGCCTTTATCGAAGGAAACATGCAGCGTGCCTTTTGCCCGTGTACGGCGGCTGTGCGAGCCTTGTTTCGCCTTGGCGGTGTTGCCGGTGATAGTATATGACGAGCCGGCTGCTGTGGCGGCGTAACTGAGTAATGGCATCACGGCTGAGCCGCTGCAGTAGCCTACAATGGTTACTTCTTCGTAATTGCCCGCACGATAGTCTATATCGGTAACTTCAAAATCGGGGCGCACTGTGGTATTGAAATTGACGGTCGTTGTGACGGCGCTTCCGGTCGCACCGCGTCGGCGCTGCAGACGGAGATAGTTGTTCCACGTGCGGGGATAGTTGCGTGGGGTGGTAACGCCCGATTGAAAGACGATTTGTGACTGGGCGGTGATGTTGAATGGCGCATTAGTGGCAATGTCGGTGCCTGTCCCTATCGAGATGGCAGATTTGGTCAGGGTCAGGGGCGTTGATGTTCCGTAGTTCTGGCGTGTCCATTGCGACCAGTTAAAAGTCTTTGTGCCGGTAAACGACACGCTTCCTGCGCAACCGGCTGTTCCGGCCTTGTAACCGAAAGTAACGTAGGTGTCGTCATTTGAGAAAGTGTAGTCGCACTGCCATTCGCCGTTGATATATGTCATCGGAATGACGGCTATGTAGTTGCCGTTGGCGACGAGGTCGGCGGGACTGGCGGCTACGATCATGTAGAACTCGTTCTGCGGCTGTATGGCGTCGTAGAGCGACGAAGCGTCGGTATCGTCCTCGCCAAGGTTGTTCAGTTTGTTGTTCTGAATGGCTACGAGCATGCGTAGCGGGCGGTCGTTGTTAGTCTCTTTGTGGAAACGCCATTTGCGATTGAAAAGGTAGTTGAACGGTGAGCAATCGCCTGTAGTAGTGACAGTTATGCCTGAAGCGTTGTTATTTCCCCAAATCATGGCTTCACTGTCGTATTCAAAATCGCCCAGTTCGCTGTTGCCGTCGTAACTGAGGCTGATTCCTCCCAAGCCTGCATGTACGATGGAACCTTTATCGGTGGAGTGCGCCTGCCGGCTGTAGAGGCGTGCCTGGTCATCGCGAAGGATGGCGGCTATGTTGTTGTAAAAGAGGACTTCCGGGGCAGTGGGAGCGGCGCTGGCGCCTGCCCAAATAGTTGTGCCGTTTGCTAAGGTATAGTCGAAACGCGGGACGGTGAAACTCGTATGGAATGCCGACGGACGCAGGGTTATCCCGTATTTCATTGCGAAATAGGAATTGACTTTTACCTGTTCCTGATTCGTCAGAATTCCTTCATACATAATGACTTCCGAGATCAACCCTCTTACTGAGCGCGTATGATATAGACCGCCGCCAATCGTTCCCTCGCCGTTCATTGCCCAGTCGGAAGTGTTTTCGGAGCCGGTAGTTGCTGCAAAATTCATATTGAAACCGGCAATAGCGTCGCCTGCTGCAATATCATCTCCATTGTTGGGCGGTACGTTCCTGAGTTGGTAATCGGCGATGGTGGTCTGTCCGGGCTTGAAGAGGTTGACCTCAATATTTGTGGCAGTTGCGTTTGTATCAAACCTGTAACGCGGTTGCCCTGTGTGGTCGTCTTTTCTGGAGCGATATCCGAAAGCGGGGCGTTCGTGTGGATTGGCAGGACCATAGCCAACGCGCATGTTGCCGCCAAAACTGATAAGATATGTCGGGTCGTTGTTGCCGGAACGGATAGCGGCGTTGACGATCAGATACGAGGTGCTGTTGACGGGTTTGGCAACGCTCATCGGTCCGTGATCGGTGGAAAGAAAGGCCGAAAGGTCGGTTCCCGAACCGCCGAAGTTGGTATGAAAATCAAGGGCAGGGTAGTAGTTCATCAAGTAATGCCGCTCGATATAAACCGGCTTCAGTTTGGCGGCATTTGAGGGAGTTGTGCCGCTATAAACCGTGCCTGAAACAAAATCACGCCACTCGTTGACCGTATATTGGCTGTTGCCGTTGGGGTTGTTGAGGTTCTGCCATGCGATACTGTTTGTTGTATAGTCGGTTACCGTCTCGCGCGTTGACGAGATGGTCAATCCGTCGGGATTGTCTGCGCGAAGCCACATGCGGAGGTTGTTGACGATGCCGCCGGGTCCGGTTAGCTGCCCCGACAGGGCGATATAGTCGCCGTTGCTGACGGTAACACTCGTCACCGACCCGTTGGCGTTGAGCGGATAGATAGAAATAGTTGCCGGCGTTGAGAACGTCGAATCGTTAGAAACGAGCAGGTAATCAACGTCGTTGATTTGACTATTGAAACCTACAGTCATAGTAGCGACATTCGTCAGTTGCGCCTTCCATACGCGCTTTGAACGGGTATATTGGTTTTGTGTCAGGCTTCCGTTAGCAAATGTTTCGCCTGTGATGTGATAAAACGAGACGTTGCCGTTCAGTCCGTTGGAACCGAGCATCAGGAAAGTATTGTTGGCTGCGAAAGTAGCCGGATTGGCGCTGTTATAATCGTTGAGGACAGCGTCGCTGGCGCCGAGAAAGACCGTCAAAGAATCGTTGCTCATGCTGCGGCTCTGCTTCTGATAGAGGTTGGTGTTGTCGTCCCTGCCGATGCCGAAAATGCTGTATCGAAAATTCGTATTGTATGACCATATCGTTGTGCCGTTGCTGTTGAGGTAGTTTTGCGTGTTGTTGAGCGTAATGCCGTATTTTACAGCGAGATAGGAATGAATTTTTTGCAGATCGGTTGCCGTGGGATGGCTGCTTGTGCTGTTGAATGCAATAACTTCCTGAATAAGACCGTCGTAGCCGTAGTTGCTACTTGTGGAAGTGGTTCTTGCAGTAGCCAGACCGACCTGCGTACCGCTTGCAGCGCCGTAACTGGAACTGCTGACAGTGGTTTGCACGCCGTCCTTGTAAACGATGACCGTATTGCTGCTGTTTGTATTGGCATTGTCAACCGTCAGCAAACCCTCTCTGAACTTACCTGCCGCACGCGCCGTTCCCCATTCCACATACAGGTCGTCGTCGCTCTGAAGCCATATATCTCGCGAGCCGGCATTGTCAAAAGTGATGATGTTATCGCGAGAATCGCTGCCCATGCGTTTCAGTACGAAGATGGTAGTGATGTTCTGTCCCGACGCCACGCTGACATTGTTTGCCGACAGCAGTTTTTGCGGCGCATTGCTCGACGTGCCGTTGACAAACTTCACAGCCGGATGGAAATTAAAGCCGTTAGCTGCATCAATAGTGGGTGAGGAGTTTTGTCTGGTGAAGTTACCCACACCGCTGGAGATGTTGTTGTTCCATACGCCCGAACCGGCGTTGTATTGGAGCGTACCTGCGCCGGTGCTTGAATTATATGTCTCCGGCTGCAACCAGATAAGCCAGTTATACCCGCTCGAAGCCCCACCCGGATAGGTCTGCGCTTGGATTTCGACGGTTGCAACATTTGCCAACAGCAGAGATAAACCAATTTTTAGACAATGAGATTGCTTCACTGCGTTCGCAATGACGCGCCCGAGCCTTGTTCCTAACACGGTTAAAATTTTACTGTTTTTATAATAATTTCGTTTTGCTCCTACCATACGATTATTCATCAAAAAATATAAACCCTTAAAATTTAGGCTACAAAGGTAATTATTATTTTTTATACTCCAAATTTTTCTATGATTTTTTTATAAATTCGAAAATATTCTTGCGTCAAATGTTAATAATTATCAATATTTAACACAAATCTTTATGATATTCTAACTTATTTACTACAAAATATACCTGCGACGATGTTTATATTTGCGCTAAGTATCAGTTGTTTTAGTTAAATAAATGAAAAAGGTTAGAAGATTGTAATTATTATATTATTTTTGCAGTTTAAATCTTAGGAGTTATATGGATATGCTTGATCGTCAATTAATGTACGAAAGGCTTTCTAACACTGGGATGTCCTCTCCGGCAGAAGCCCTGAAAAAAGGGTCTCTCAATGGCTTTCTCACCTCTTTTTTGCGGCAATTTTTTTGCAATAACGGACGTACGGTGGCGGTCGTGGCGGCGGTGTTACTGCTACTGCTCGGCGGGGGGCAGGGGGCGCACGCGGTAAACCTCTACTGGGTCGGCGGTTCGGGAAACTGGGGCGATGTGAACCACTGGGCTACTACTTCGGGCGGTTCGGTGCATCCTTCGTCGTTGCCTTCGCCCGATGATGTGGTTTATTTCGACGATAATTCGGGCTGGACTTCTTC
>JAISUX010000079.1 GCA_031271805.1 Tannerella sp. | reverse complement strand
GAATCCTCCTGAAGCACGATGTTCAGATTGGTCTGATTGCCAACCGTAACCTCCTGAGGCACATATCCGATGAAAGATACTCTTATTACAGCATTATTGCCGACAGTCAGTGTAAACCTTCCGTCAGCATCCGTGCTGATACCATTCGTAGTCCCTTTTTCGACTACGTTTGCTCCGATTACGGCCTCGCCGGTCGCATCAATAACATGCCCTTTTATAACCTTCTGTCCAAAGGCCATAAGAGAACTGCAACAAAGGATGCACAACATGCTAAAGCATTTACGCCATGCACCCTGATTAATAAATAAAAGTTTTTTTCTCATAGAATTTAATTTTAGTAAATTAATAAAATATAAAATAATAATGTGTCAGGCAAAAGTGTGTCTCACTCAGAGAAGGCTATCTCAAAACAAAACTCCTATGACCCGAAAACAGAATTTCCCGGAATTTCTCTAACAAACAATTAGGTTCCGCCAAATTATTTAATTTAAATAAACATAATCCGGCGGTATTTTTCATAAATTTCAAGCGATCCATTTCTCTCATTGTTATAAATTAATTTCTTTTTCATTTAATAATGTGGCCGCAAAGATATATAAAATCCAAATAAACCGCAAAAAAATCTTTATGTTTTATAACATATTATAACAATAAATAT
Organism: Tannerella sp.; assembly: GCA_031271805.1. GTDB lineage: Bacteria > Bacteroidota > Bacteroidia > Bacteroidales > Tannerellaceae > Tannerella. The sequence continues at coordinate 20,840 of JAISUX010000079.1, read as the reverse complement.
CTATAAAACAGGTATATAAAGCAAATGTGGCTGTCCGAAAAGAACAGCCACATTACTTTTGTTAAACCGCGAAACGGGAAATCACTTGGTATAACCCGGATTTTGTGGAAATTCGTGGTCGATGTTCAGGTCTATTTGGTTTTGCGGGATAGGCAGCAAGACATGATAGTCCTGAATATTGAGTCCCGGATTCAGCGGGTTGTTGTTATAGCGGCGTACGCGCTCGACAAGTTTGCCGGTGCGACGCAGCACATACCAGCGACTCTCTTCCTGATAGAGTTCGCGTGCGCGCTCGTCGAGCAGATAGTCGATATCGACCTTGTCGGCCGTAACTGGAGTAGCATTGGCGCGGCGGCGCAGGACGTTGATGTCTTCCGTCGCCCTGTCTATCTGTCCGAGTTGTATGTATGCTTCGGCGCGGAAGAGGTAAACCTCGGCGAGGCGCATGGCATAGACATCCTTGTACGCGGCGCCGTTACCCGAAGTGGTGGGAGCTTCCATCACATGGCACGGATCGAAGAACTTCATGAAGAACGGATAAATATACTGGCAGGTATCGCGGATAGGATCGCGATTGGCGCTTGCGGGATAGAGACTGAAGTCGATTTTCTGACCGTGATATTGCGAGTTGGGATTGTCGAAATAGAAGTCGCGTTTGACCATGTGCGGCGCATTGCGTATGTCGTTATAGAAGTCATCGCCCCAGACGAGATGTGACATGTAATATGTCGGTCGTATCCACGACACGCCGCGTCCAAGAGTATCCGAATAGCCCGTGTATGATCCGTTTACGAGTTCACCGCGGAAAGCCACGACGCCGTCGGGGGTATTACCCATACGGAAATATGCCGGTCCCCAAGCGCGACCGCCGCGACTATTGCTGCCGCCTATGACAGATGGCTCGTCGAACTGTATCGACCAGATGTTCTCGGTGTTATCGGCGAGGTTCTGATTGTTGCGCGCGAAAAGATCCCAGAAAACGTCGCCCGTGCCCCATACGGAGTTGCCCGCACCACCGAAACGGGAGGTCATGATGGCATATCCCATATTGTTAATCAGTCGCGTGGCGGCGTCCACCGCTTCATTGTATTTCTGCTGCATAAGATAGACCTCTGTAAGCAGATGCAGGGCGGCACCTTTGGTGATGCGTCCGGGCGTTTCTTCTTTGGTACGGTCGGGCAGAGAGGCGACGCCGGCTAAAAGGTCTTCTTCCATCAGTTTGAAGGCTTCGGACTTCGGGTCGCGCACGAAATCGGTTTTGGCTTCGGAGACGACATCACGTACTACGGGTACGTCGCCAAAGGTTGAAACCAAGTGCCGGTAGCACCATGCACGGAAGAATTTCGCCTCGGCAGCGAACTGGTCGCGTTTTTCAGCCGACGTCCATATAGCGTCGTCCGATTTTTCGCAATACTGGATTATAAGATTGGCACGCTGGATGATACGGTACGGGCGTCTCCACCATTCCACGACTATGGTGTTGGTGGACGTCCAATAGTTGACAAAATTGCACGGGAATTTCGTACTGTTAGGGTCTTCGCCGTGAAAGGCGACGTCGGTGCCAAGGCTCTTGAACGTACTGGTGTGTTCCTGTATTTCTTCTCCGAAGAAGAAGTCGTTGCGTACGCTGTAATGCAGGCCGTTGATGCCTTGGCGAATACCTGCTTCGGTGTTGTATGCCACCTCCGGAGCGAGGAAATCCATAGGCTTCTCTTCCAGAAAAGCATCGTCGTTACACGAAAATAAAACGACCGGCAGCGCTAATAAAAACAATTTATATTTTTTCATTTTATCTAATTATCAAGTTGTTAAAATGCAAATTTTATACCGCAAATGATATTGCGCATGTTAGGAATGTCGAGGTCGGTTGATGCCGTTTCGGGATCCCATCCTTGCCATTTAGTCCATGTATAGATGTTTTTGGACGAAATGTAGAGCTGTATGTAATCGAATCCTCCCCAGCGGCGCAGCACTTCGGGCGAGAAACGGTACATCAACGAGATGTCTTGCAGGCGGACGAAAGAACGGTCCTGATAGATGGAGCCGGTCTGGGGCTGAGAGTAATATATTCCCGTCGCGTTGGTAACGCCGTTGGTTGGCGTCCAGTACGGGCGAATATACGGTTGGTTGATACGATAGACATCGTCCGAACGCGGCGCCACGTTGAGATACGAGGCGTTATCAAGCAGATAGTAGCCGTTGCCTCCCATGACGGAATTGAGCATGAAGTAGAGCGACCAATTCTTGTACGTCAGAGTGTTATTGAGACTCCAGCGGAAGTTGGGCGACTTGTAGCCTATAATCTTGCGGTCGTTGTCGGGGTCGATGGTATTGTCGCCGTTGAGGTCTTCATATTTCCATTGACCGGGCGACCAACCGGTATAGATATTGCCCGAATAGAGGTCTGATTCCTGCCAGAGGCCAATGATATTATAGTTGTAGATGGCCTGTATAGGCTCGCCTACGAACCATGAGTTGCCTATGTCCGAATCGTTCTCGTCGCCATAGAGTTTGGTTATCTTATCGCGGGCGAGCGAGAAAGTCAAGCCCGTGTTCCACTGCCAGTCTTTGGTCTGATAGTTAAGCGATTTAAGCTCAATATCAACGCCTTTGGTATTGACGCCGCCGATATTCGTCCATCCTTGTTCGTATCCCGACGAGTAAGGGAACTTCCTTTGTACAAGCACGTCGGAAGTGTTCGAGTTATACATATCGACGGATCCCGTGATACGGCGATTTTCGAGCAGTCCGAAGTCGAAACCCAAATTCAGTGAGGTCGTCCGTTCCCATGCCAACGATGCGTTGGCTAACTTGTCATAGTTGGGATAGACGCCTACCGCCGTTGCGCCGTTCATGGAATACGACACGTTGGTCATGCTCGCAAGACTGGTATAACGTCCGGCGCCCTGATTACCGTTCTGTCCGTACGACAAGCGAGTTTTGAAATAGAGCCATTCGAGGTCGTTGGCAAAATCTTCCTCCGTGACTACCCAGCCTACCGACAACGAAGGCAGGGTAACATACTTGGAGTTGACGCCGAAGCCCGAAAACCCGTCGCGGCGTACGGTTCCCGTAAGCAGGTAGCGGTTGCGATAGGTATAGTTCGCGCGCCCCATGTAGGACACTCCCGTTTCCTGCCAGCGGGTGTTATTGTCGGTGCTGAGCTTCGTGCCAAGCGCCATCTGATAATACATTAACGCCTCGTTATCAAATGTTTCAGAGATGAAACGAAAACCCTCGCCCGTAGTTTTCTCACGGCTGTACAGCAAAGTGGCATTGACCTGATGGTCGCCGAAAGTGCGCAGATAAGTGATGATATTGTTGTAAATCCAGCTGCGACGCTCGGTAGGATAACGATAAGCCGTACCCTTGTTACTCATGCCGTCGGCTACGTCCGAAGGATAGTAAGTGTTGTTCTTGCGCGTATAGAACGTGTTCGAATAGTTGAAGTCATACGACAGCCCTTCCACGAAAGGCACGTCAACATGAGCCGTTGCCACGAAGAAGAGCGAATTGCGGATATCCTCGTTTGCAGCTTTCGTAACTCCAAGAGGATGAGGCATATAGTTCTCTCCCGTCAGATATATCTTGTAATCCTTCGGAGAATCCATGTCCCAGTTGGCAAGCGGACTGGCATAACGTACCGTCTCAAGGTCGGGAGATATGCCCGAATAGTCCTGAATGGAATAATTGACGTTCAGTCCGAGACGTATCCAGTCGTTAACCTTACCGTCCACTTTCGAGTTGAAAGTAAACCTGTCCCACTGGTCGTTGGTAATAATGCCTTGTTCACCTGTATAAGCTCCTGAAATATAATAGCTTACCTTATCGGTACTGCCCGAATAGCTGACGTCGTAGTTCTGAATGATCGGCGCATCGCGCAGGACGATGTCGAACCAGTCGATGTCATTGCCGGCCTTGTAGTTTTCCTGCTCTTCGAGAGTACGCAGATTGGAGGCGACGACATTACGGTCGGCTACATTGGGGTATTCCGGCCTTGCGACGCCATCTATCACGTCGGTAGCGCTCTTCGGCCGCTTGGCATACCATGCATACAGCTTTTGCTGATAGTAATAATCGACCATGCGGATGGCATACTGCTCGGCATTCATGTACTTGACGGGATTGTTCGTCATGTTCTGCGTTCCATAGTAGGCATTGACAGTGATTTTAGGTTTCTCCGTACGGCCTTTCTTCGTAGTGATGATCACTACTCCATTAGCCGAGCGCGAACCGTAAACGGCTGCCGCGCTGGCGTCCTTCAATACGTCGATGTACTCCACGTCGCTGACATTGATGTCGTTAAGCTCGCCGTTGAAAATAATGCCGTCGAGCACTATAAGTGGCGTCTGGCTGGCCGAGAGCGTCGTTTGCCCTCGAATGGAAATGTCCGTGCTACCGCCGGCCATACCCTTGCTCGTCAGATTGACGCCCGCCATGGTTCCCGACAAGGCCTGCGAGAGGCTCATGTTCGGCAACGAACTCTTGTCGTCAAGAGTGACACGGCTTACCGCACCCGTCAGGTCGCGCTTCTTCATCGTACCGTATCCCACGACAACAACTTCATCAAGCGCCTGAGTGTCTTCACGCAACGTGATGACGATCAAGCCCGATACGGGCTGATAGCTCGCTAAGTTAATCTCCTGAGTTACATAGCCGATATACGACACAAGCAAGACAGCGTCAGCCTTCGATACCGTCAGGTTGAACTGACCGTCCTCGTCGGTGATGTTACCGTTAGTTGTCCCCTTCTCGACAATGTTTGCGCCGACGACAGCCTCGCCGCTCGCATCAATAACACGCCCTTTTATAGCCCTCTGTCCAAGCGCCATAAGAGTACTGCAACAAAGGATGCACAACAAACTCAAGCATTTACGCCATGCACCCCGATTAATAAATAAAAGTTTTCTTCTCATAGAATTTAATATTATAGGATTAATAATGCATCAGACACAAATGTGTCTCATTCAATTCAATAGACAAAACGCCTATACCCCGGAAAATAGAATTTCCCGGGGTTCGGCTTGTAATATAATATAAGGTATTACTCTCTCTCTCTCTCTCTCTCTCTCTCTCTCTCTCTCTCTCTCTCTCTCTCTCTCTCTCTCTCTCTCTCTAAGAAACAATTAGGTTCCGCCAAATTATTTAAGTTAAATAAACATAATTCGGCAGCAAGTTCTTTCATCGGTTTCAAGCGATTCAATTCTCTCATATTTCTTTTTTTTATAATTTTTTGTCCTTCAAAAAGTGACGGCAAAGATATATAACGATAAATAAATCGCAATAAAAATCAATATGTTTTACAACATAAAATAAAACAATACATTAATTAACAAGTATTTAATGCGCAAAATCTCACCAAAATGTAAGAATTAGGATTTAAAAAGCATTATTTCCTCATTTTAAACAAATAGCAACCATGTCTCGGCATTTCAATTTGTGCGAAGTTGCCTGTCCTTCCCAAGTCGCTTTGCCGCCATAGATCGCGCATGATGTAACCTTCTTCATAACCAAGCTTTTTCCAGTCGATAGTGACGGTCGTTTTCAGCGGCGATTTGTTGAATACCGCTAAGGCAGTCGAACCGTCATACAGTTCTTTCTTCCATATCTCCAAAAAGTCTTCTTTGAAAATACTGTAGCCCGGTTTGCCGAGTTTGTCCTGGTTTATGTCGATAACTTCGGCATTACAAAGGACGTTCAGGGTAAACTCATCGAGCGTGACCAATTCGCCGCTGAAGATAAGCGGCGCAGACATCATGCACCAGAGCGTCATGCAAGAGTATTGCTCATTAGGCGAGAATGGCGACGGCACTTCATGTCCTAACCTCCAATGCCATATCTTGCCGAACAGCAAATAATCGGGGTCGTTCCAGCCGTCGGGGCCAGAATATTGGCGTATTGATTCCTGGAAGAAACCGGCACGGAACATCTCGTTGATAAGCGCATCCGTGCTGCCGCCGAGGTCGCCGCCGGTGCGCCACGAGTGGCCGCCGACTTCCTTACCCCATTTCCAGACATCACCCATCCCATATTGACAAAGATTGAGAACGATGTCTCGGCTTGCATTTTTTAAAATACTGTCAATCAGGATATAAGGCTTCTTATAATCTTCAAGTGAGACTGGCGATTTCACTTCGCGGCCATACGAACACCAGTCGTATTTGAGAAAATCGAAGCCCCAGTCGCAATACGACTTGACATCCTGCGCCTCATGTCCGAGCGAACCGGCATAGCCACCGCAAGTAGCGACGCCGGGCGAAGAATACAGGCCGGCCTTCAAACCGAGGCGATGAATATAGTCGGTCATCTTCTTCATATTCGGGAAGTTTTTATTAGTGCGGATAGTACCATCGGGATTGCGCACTTTGCCGCCCACAACAGGGTCATCGCTATCAACCCGGATTTCCCAACCATCGTCAATATTCACGTAAGTATAGCCGTAATTTATCATTCCGTAGTCGTACATGGCCTTAGCGCTACGCTCCATAATATCCTGAGTAATACGCAGTTGATGGAAATACCAGCTATTCCATCCCATGTGGGGCGTCAATGCCAATCCTCCGCCGATAACTATTTCGAGCGTATCGGCACACGTTCCTTTGTCGTTTGTCGCCGTCACGGGCACGATGTATTTGCCGTTTTTGACTGCCTTACCTGTTATAAGTCCCCGTTCGGTGTCAAGGGTCAAGCCTTCGGGAAGACCTTCGGCAGCGAACTTCATAGGCCTGTTGCCGGTAGTCGCTATCGTAAACAGGAAAGGTTTGCCTGCCGAGGCGCCGGTTATCTTCGCACCGTTGATACGCGGTTCGGGCGCCGGCGGAGGCGTGAGGATATAGGCCTCCTCACGCTCGTGAGTGGCAACAAACGGCGGTGTTTGCACTATAAACCTCGCCTCAGCCCAGTCGGCATGGTCGTGGCTATTGTTGCCGTCAACAGGATCGACGATAAGACAAAGATCGGTGACGCCTTTCAGGTCGATTTCAACCGGCTTGGCGGCGTCGCCATCACGCATAAGTCCGCTGTTAAACGCTATCCCCTTGTTTGTCAGGACATAAAACACAACGGATGCTTCGCCTTTGCAGTTATCGTCAATACCGACCATGGCTTTGAAACGGCCTTTTTTCCCATCAAGCCGGAAAACCGCTTCGCTGTAAGAATGTGTTCCTATGCCCTTGGTAAAGGCCTTTCCGGCTATCGACAACGGCGTTCCGGAAATCGACGAATCAGCCTTAGCTATCCCCCACCCCGACGTGAATGCCTTGGCATCAAGACTGATCTCTTGCATATTAGACGAACAACTCGCTAATAATAAGGATATTAGATAAAAAATTGACTTTTTCATAATACTATTTATTAAATGATTGGTTTGCATTATATTTTTGATTATTAGGCAAGCCTTTTCCGCCTACGCCTTCGGTCATCAGCACACGGAGGTCATCGAAATGTTGCTTGTAAATGCCTCTTGGCGTCTCGTTGTATTTCTTGCAGAGCGAAGCCGCCATGCCGACCACCTCGCCCAACATCCCGCCTGTACGCATCACACGCACCGTTCCGAGCGCTACGTGCGTCACACTTATATTACGACCGGCCATAAACAGGTTATCGACGTTACGCGAATAAAGGCAGCGGTAGGGAACGGGATAAGGCGCGTCCATCTTTCCGAACTGGGCTATCGACTTAAATTCTTCACCGGGGAAATGCTCGGTGTTTTTGGGGTCGGGATAGTGCAAATCGACGCTCCATGTCGTCGAAGCAGTGCCGTCGTCATGTATTATCTGCTTGGTCACGTCGTCTTCCTTGAGGATATAGTCGCCCAGCAGACGCCGTGATTCACGCTTGCCGGCAACATAAGCCACCCAACCGAGTTTGCGGGTACGGTAAGGCTCATTTTCCTTGTACCTGTTTTTCAGATACGACCAGTTAGAATACACTACCAGCAGGCCGTAGTCGCGAATACGCTCAAACTCCGTGATCTGGTCGTAGTTCATGCCTGTTTCCCATGTCCACTCGCCCATCATAACTTTTTCACAACTTGCATCGTTGAAATCGACGCCATAGTTAAAGAACGGGAAAGCCGTGGGCTTCTTTTCGTCAACCGAATACCACTGAACCGACGAACCCATGGTCATCTTGTCGCCTTTTTCGGGAGCCGTCGATTCGCCGAACTCATCACGCCCTTCACGTCCCTGATGGAAGTCGGCGCCGGCGAGATAACCCACCGTCCCGTCGCCCGAACAGTCGGCAAAAACGGAGGCCTCAAAACGCAACTCCGTTCCGTTCTCAATATTTTTACCTACAACGGCCTTTATCTTCCGACCGTTCATCTCGACGGCATTGACGTGATAGTTAGCGAAAAGCGTGATATTCTTTTCGTTAGCGACGATGGCCTCTTTCTTCTCGTCTTCATAATTCTCTGCCGGTTGGGCATTGCCGCCTTTCGACGGGCCAAATTCCTTTTGCAGTCCGCCCAGCGCCTTGTAGGGGCCAACCTCAATATTACCGCCGAGATGCACACGCACCTCCGAGCTGTTATTGCCGCCGAGAATAGGCCGGTCGTTTATCAAAGCCACCTTGCATCCCAAGCGCGCCGCCGCAACAGCCGCGCTAATCCCGGCTACTCCACCGCCGACAACGACTAAATCAAACTGTCCGGCAGACGGCGGAACGTCCGGCAGATTCAAAGCTTTGCGACGAAAAGCATCAAGAGCTTGCATATCCGACGGCGGAGTTTTGCCATGCTCCGTAGTGAAATATATCGCATCGCAGCGTCCGTCGAACCCCGTCATGTCATGCAAAGCGACGGTCGCCTGCTTTTCCTTTACGGTCACCTTGCCGGCTTCCTGCCACATCCACGCATCGCCCCTATCGCCGAGCGTCACGGAGAGCGTCTTGCCGTTAACCGACAACTTGAACTTGCCCGGCCCTTCGGCTTTTTTCCATGGCGACGTCCAATTATATGTACGCACATAGACATAATAAGTGCCCGCCTGGGGCAAAACAATCCGCGTCTGCGCGTCCGCAACCGGTTCGCCCATGCCATGAGCCAGCAAATAAGGCGACCCCATATTATCCATAAACTGCTGATCAACAGACCATCCGCCTTTATTTTCAAAGCTCTCGGCCTCGACCAACAAATCGGCTGCACGAACGAAAGTCATCTGCAAACCGACAAAAAACATTAAAACCAATAATCTCATACTCCAATATTTTAAACATTAATAATTTTTCAAGGTCTATCCAAATAAAAATATGCTGTTGACGAAACGTCGTCCTGCCTGTAAAAATTGACCCAATGCCTGCCTTTGGGAACTTCCGGGTCATCAATCTTTAAATGAGGGTTGCGTTCCATAAGATTTAACACTTTATCCCCAATAATATTCACAGTTACAGGTATCAACGGGACGCTATCCTGATATAATTTCAGGACTTCTTCATAGTTGCTGCCGCCGATTTGTTGGAGCGTAACTCTGCAACTATGCTTAAAAACCACAGGATCAGGCACATGGAATCTATAGAACGTCCACATCCGGTTTTGAGGGTCGGCTAAGGGACAGCCCTGGTACATGTTCACGAAGCTATTTTGCCCCCAGCCAGTGCCGATATAATCTTCCGTACCTGTGCCGCAAAGCGAGGGATAGTCGGTGTCGCCGTCTATATAAAACTTAACCTCGCCTTCGCCCCACCAGGTGTTCTTATAGACGCTGTCGGCCACGATACCGACATTGACGCCCAAGAAACGGCCTTTCCCCTTGATTTCGGGGAGAATAGTATAATCCTGTCCCAGAACGGTCGGATTTTCACGGTTCCAGTAACTGTGAAAATACATCATCCGGTTGTCCCATTTCGGGATTTTAGTCAAATCGACGTCATAAAACAGTTCCTGAAGCAACTTGTCGGATTCGTTCACGATAAGGATTTTTGCCGATGTTTTGAATGGCATAGGAATGATGGCGTTGAAAGAGCGTCCTTCGGGACTTGAAAAATAGCAATTTTCGAATGATGTCATTTTTGACAGTCCGTGGCAAAAAAAGTCGCCTAAAGGCGCTGACACTGCCGGAACCGGCATGTCATCCCAGTACATTTTCAACTTTAGGCTGCGTAACATTTCCGGACTTCTGTCGCTTACCGTGAGCCATATACGGCGGATAACGCCGGGGCCTTTAACAGAGAGCAAAACGCAACTGTCGCCCGCCTTTATTTGGTCAAAGGCATGACCTTTGGCGCCGCGGTTTTCTTTCCCACCTGCCCCTTTTTCGGCCGTACGATTCTCAAAACTCGCCCAGGCAGTTTCCATGTCCTGAGCATAATAAACAGGATAATCGGCCGACAAATCGTAAGCCGACGGCGACTTAGATTGACATGCGCCCAATAATAATGCGCTTATAATTAATGAAATAAATAATATCTGTTTCATAATATTAATTTTTAAATGCCTGAAATCCGAACAGCGCGACAGGTGTTGTTTCGAGCGGGCGTTCGGGGTGGAGTGTCAGAGTACGGGTGGTAACAGGCTTTTCAAGATGTATTTCAACGCGCGAGTGGCGATTGTCGGAGGTTTCAAAAATCACCTGTCCGCTGTCGTCGGTTATGCTGTACTTGCGGACGCAGAACGGCATCACATCTTCGGGATGCCCCATAAGGCATGACTCCATCGGATGGTCGAAATCGGTATCGAACCACAGCACAAGCCTGCCGACAGTCTGCGGCTTGTTCCATTCGCACTTCAGGGTTGGCGTCTTGTCGCTCAAGGGCGCTACCCAGGCATTTGTCGAGTCGGCGGCAGGGCGGAAGAAGCCGGAAGCCAGATTGGAAGCGGTAAAGCTCTTTATCGACGGCGTGAAATTCATTGCAAAATTCAGTCCGTTAGGGCGACGTTCCGGAGTATAATACGAAATCTCCTCAACGCCATATTTCTCGTCATGTTTCTGTGTGTGTGTGAAAAACAGCGACAGTACGCCGGTCAGACGAATGTCGGACTGTTCGATGGATACTTTCTCGTTCTTATTCAGAATAACAATCATATATCGCTGTCTGTCAAGCTTGTATCCGAAATCCACTTTCATTTCCGAAGCGCCTGTAGCCAGATTGAGCGTTTTGGAGGCAAGCACGACGTCGGGAGTATAATTGCCGGCGATGGAAGTGTAACACAAATCAACCTTGACGGAAGTCGCTTCCGAGGCTTTGACCGAGAAACTCATCGCAGGCGTTTTGCCGGCCTGCAAGGGTAGCAGCATGGCCATATTCCTGTTCAGCAAACGGAAAGCGCCGTTACCCGGCAGTTCCGACAGTTCCAGCACGCTGCTCGGAATGAGTTTAGCCGATTGCACGAGGTCGGCAGGCGGGACGGCTTTGATGCGTGGGATATACTGCCCTGTCAGCGCTAACTGTTGCTGTAACTCGCCGACGAAGCCTTTTTCGGCAACTTCGCGGGGCGTTTTAAGTCCGTTTTTGAGACAAAGATTTGTAGCTAAAGCCGCTGCCTGTGCACAAAGCGTGCCGGTAGATATGACGCGGGTAGTGCCGAAAGCCACGTGAGAGACGCTTGTGAGGCGTCCACCGAGGAAGAGGTTGCCGATATTGCGGCTGTAGATGCAGCGGTAGGGGATAGTGTAAATGCCTTTATTGTGGTATTGTGTGCAGCCTGGATACGAACTGTAAACGCCTTTCGAGGGATGCAGGTCGATGCCCCAGCCACCGTAAGCTATGGCGTCGTCGAAAGGCGTCTGGTTGGCTACATCCTGCTGCCTGAGTATATAGTCGCCTTCGAAACGGCGGCTCTCGCGCTTGCCGGGTATAGTACTGACCCATTCGAGCGTCAGGTTATCAACATCGGCGAACGTTCCGGAGTTCTTGATATAATCCCATACTCCATAGACTACGCGCCACAGTTCTTCCTTAATCTTCTCGGACTCAAAGACATGGTCGAGCGTGTCGCCCCATTCGAGCCACCAGAGCCGACAGCCGCTCGAATCGCGGTGAATATCCTTGAAACGCGGCACTTTTGCAGGAATATCTTTCAGCGCAAAGGCTGGCGGGACGTATTTGACAGGACGTCCAACGTCTTTGCTGTAGAAATACATCGAATGACCGAGCAGTTGACCATAGTCGTCGGGCATGATGAATTTTTCGCCGAACTCTTCCGACTTTTCTGCTCCCATGCGGAAAGCGGCGCCTGCAAGGAAGCCTGCGATACCGTCGCCCGATGTGTCGATGAAAAACGGGGCGCTTATCTCGTAATGCGTACTGTTCTGGCTGTTGAATGCGAGGACTTTACCGATACGGTCGGGCGCGGTCATTTCCAACTGATACACAGCGGTGTTAAGCAGCAATGTGATGTTTGGCTCCGCCCAGACTTTTTCAAGCAGCAGAGCGTCGAAGAATACGGGGTTGCCTTCACGGTTACGATACATGTTTTCCACAACCAATTCTTCATGTACGCCGCCTTCGCGCGCCCAGCGGGCATTTGTCCCCATGTGGCATGTCGCGCCGAGAATCCAGAGGCGCACCTCGCTCGAAGCGTTGCCGCCAAGCACCGGACGGTCTTGCACCAAAACCACTTTCAGACCCGCCCGCGCAGCTGTGATAGCCGAACATACGCCTGCTATGCCGCCGCCAATCACGGCATAATCGGCTTGATAAACTACGTTCGGCGACTGTCGGCGACTTGCGGGAGCGTCTTTAACAACGGCGACAGCATCTTTATCAGCCTTACTGTCAGCAGTTTTACTTATCAACGTAGCAGGTAATCCCGCGCCTGCTACAATCATACCCGAAGTCTTTATAAACGAACGTCGGTCGAAATTTGTTTTTTCCTGTTTCATATTAAAAAAAGTATCCTGGTATATTTATTATTGAATAACGCTACAAAAATACACAAAAAAAATGAATTTCACTTGTTCCATATCACTTTCCCCACCCGCATGATGTGTTCTTTGAGGGCAGGGTTGTTAAGCGTTGCAAACGACACAATGTCGAAATTGTACGGCAGCAAACTATCTTCGAGGTCGCTTTTGATGTTGCGTAAGGTCTTGAATGTGTCTTTAGGCGATGGTTTGAAAGCAAAACCCTGACATTCAAGATAATCTCTCATCGCTTTCCATGCCGGTTCAATGGTAAACTCAAAACGCTGTTTCCATCTAATGTCCTGATTTTCCATGTTGTCAATATTTAAATTACTAAATTTTCAAACTTGCAAGTTTTTTGCGGATATAAATAGCTTTACGACACCGTTTCTTTCAGCAGGGCGTAGTCGATAACTTGGGATATGTCCGAGACATAATGAAAAGTTAGTCCGGCGATGTATTCGCTTTTTATTTCGTCAACGTCTTTCTTGTTTTCATCCGACATGATTATCTCTTTTATCCCGGCGCGTTTGGCGGCGAGGATTTTCTCCTTGATACCTCCGACCGGCATTACCTTTCCACGCAGCGTCATCTCGCCCGTCATTGCGAGGTTTGCACGCACCTTACGCTTTGTGAAAGCGGAAACGAGCGAAGTCACCATCGTAATGCCTGCGCTGGGGCCATCCTTGGGGATTGCGCCTTCGGGAACATGGATATGAACGTTTAACTCGTCGAACACAGCCTCGTCGATGCCGAACCGCACCGCATGCGAACGGACATATTCAAGAGCTATGGCGGCCGATTCCTTCATCACGTCACCGAGATTGCCGGTAATCGTAAGTTTTGCGTTTTTAGACTTGCTCAAACTCGTTTCTACAAACAGAATCTCCCCGCCAACGGCCGTCCATGCAAGGCCTGTGACTACGCCGGCATAACCGTTGCCCTGGTACTTGTCAGGAGTGTATTCCTCAACGCCAAGGTAGTCGCGCACAATCTCGACGGTTATTACCGGAGAATACTCCTCTTCCATGGCGATTTTAAGGGCTATCTTTCGCAGTATTTTGGCTATTTTCTTTTCCAATTCGCGAACGCCGCTTTCACGAGTATATGAATCTATGACCAAACGCAAAGCTTTGTTGTCGAACTTTATCTTGCGGTCTTTAATGCCGTGAGCCTCTAATTGCTTGGGTACAAGGTGCTTTTGCGCGATCTTCATCTTTTCCTCCGCAATATAGCCACTTACCTGTATCAACTCCATACGGTCGAGAAGGGGCTGCGATATAGAGGCGAGACTGTTGGCCGTGGCTATGAACATAACCTTACTCAGGTCGTAGTCGAGGTCGAGGTAGTTGTCATGGAAGCGTTCGTTTTGCTCAGGGTCGAGCACTTCGAGCAAGGCCGACTCCGGGTCACCCTTGAAGTCGTTAGCCACCTTATCAATCTCATCAAGCACAAACACCGGATTCGATGTCCCCGCTTTCAATATGCTGTCGATAACCCTGCCGTACATCGCACCGATGTAGGTGCGCCGGTGGCCTCGGATCTCGGCTTCGTCATGCAAGCCGCCGAGTGACATACGGACGTAGCGGCGGCCCAAAGCCTTAGCGATAGACTTGCCGAGCGAGGTTTTTCCCACTCCGGGAGGGCCGTAGAGGCAAATTATCGGCGAACGCATATCGTTCTTCAACTTCAAAACGGCGAGATGCTCGATGATACGTTCCTTGACTTTGTCCATACCGTAATGGTCGTGGTTGAGGACACGCTCCGCCCGCTTCATATTGAAATTATCCTTGCTGCAATGACCCCACGGCAGATTGATGATATTCTGCACATACTGCATCTGCAGGGAATGATCGGGCGATTGAGGATTAAGGCGTTCGAGTTTGACAATCTCCTTTTCAAACATCTCGCCAACTTCCTTCGTCCATTTCTTTTTCTTGGCCTTAGCACGCAGTTCGGCGATTTCGATATCGTTCATATTATCGCTGCCGAGTTCCTTTTGAATAGCTTTTATCTGCTGCTGAAGGAAGTATTCTTTCTGCTGTTTATCAATATCCTGGTGGGCTTTCATCTGTATCGAGGTCTTCAATTCTATCAACTGATAGTCCTTGCCGAGGATTGTCAGCAGGCGACTTGCCCGTTCTTTCAAGTCACTGTAATCAAGCAACTCCTGACGTATTTTTGTATCACTGATAAGATTGCAAGAGGCGAAATTTATCAGGTAATGGTAGTTCCGGTTGTTACGAAGCGAGAAAATCAACTCGCGCGGAGCATCCATCGTTGCAGATACCATCTTGATAGTTAGATCTTTAATAGCAGACACAAGGGCATCAAATTCATGGTCTTGCTTTTTCACTTTAATATCGTTCAGTTGTTCGATTACGCCGACCATATAAGGTTCGGTTTTTGTAAGCGATTTCAAGAAGAAGCGTTTCTTGCCCTGCATGATGACGGTCGTGCTACCGTCGGGCATCTCGAAAACGCGCATGATTTCGGCTATCGTGCCTACGGGATAAAGATCATCAAGGCCGGGTTCATCAACTTCCGGGTCTTTCTGGCAACTTACGCCTATCATGGAGTTCTTCTTTACCGCTTCGTTTATCAAGCGATTAGAATTGGCGCGGCCGGCGATTACGGGCACGGCGACGCCGGGAAATAATACCATATTCCGCAAAGGAAGAATAGGTATCTTGTCGCCCACTTTCTCCAACCCTTCCGAAAAATCCTCATCTTTGTCGCAATCCAAAAGTATAGGGACGGCGACAATCGAATCGGTCATCCCTTCCGCAGATTCTTGCGCATAAATCGCGACTATATCTTTTTTATCCATAAAAATGCTTTATAATGGGGTGCAAAGATAGTCATAGCAGGCGTAATAACAAAAAATATGCCGTTTTTTTTTATCTTTGCAACGTTTTTCGGAAACGATTTGCCGATTAAAAACGTTTTTTTAACAAATTATGTCAAACGATTATTTTCAATTTAAGAAGTTCACGATACGGCAAGACCGATGTGCGATGAAAGCGGGTACCGACGGCGTTTTGCTTGGCGCCTGGGCTTCGGCGCCAGGTGATTGCCGAATCCTCGACGTCGGAGCCGGCACCGGACTTGTAGCCCTGATGCTGGCACAGCGATTCGAGCAGGCCGTCATTGATGCTATAGAAATAGATGAAGATGCTTATTATCAATCTATTGATAATATCGCTCAATCGCCGTTCAAGAACAATATTAATGTCGTAAAGGGCGACTTCCTTAAATATTTTACCGCCACCAAATACGACCTTATAGTCTCTAATCCGCCGTATTTCGACAGGGCGCTGAAAAGTCCCGACAAAAAACGAACCGCCGCCCGTCACAACGACCTCCTTCCGCTGAAAAGCCTCATAGAACAAACTATGCTGATGCTTACGGAAGAGGGACGAATCGCCTTGATTTTGCCGACACAATTATCTGATAATATGGATTTTATAATAGCATCACATGGATTATTCGTCACCCGATACACTAAAGTCATTCCTGTCGAAGGGGCGCGACCGAAAAGATTCCTTATCGAAATATCGACTAAATCCATGCCATTACGCCAAACAGAATTAACCCTTATGACAAAAGACCGCCGCATGACGCCCCAATATGCCGAGCTGACCGGCGATTTTTACTTGGATTCTACGGTTTAAATGCAAACATTTCCTCGAATAACATAAAGACGTCATTCAGACGACGCTGGACGTCTCCGGCGAATGTCACATTTTCAGGTGTTAAAACCTTGATTGCCGAACGGATTACCGACAAATTTATCTCCTTGCCGGCCGTAATAGGCTCTCCGTCAATGTGCATCACACCCTCGCTACTGCGCAGTATTTGAGCCTCACCGGTCTTTAATGTTTTGATTTTGCTGTTTTTGTCGATGGTTTTAGTAAAGAGTTGTATTGCTAACGGGCCAATGTCGAGGGCGGTGAACGGCGACAGGATCGTGATATCCATTTGCCCGTCGCTGATGTCGGCATGTGGCGCGATGTATGCGTTATTGCCGTACTGCGAAGCGTTGGCGCAAGTGATAAGGAAAGCCTTTTCGGTAATCGTCTGTTCGTTTATCCGCAATTCATATATTTCCGGCTTATAATCAAGGTATTTCTCAATAATATCCTTGACGTATGTAAGCGAGCCGCGCCGTTTTCCTTTCGCAAATTCCGCACTGATAGTGGCGTCAAAACCCATCCCGCAGGTACAGAAGAAAATATGCTCGTTAGCCCTGCATGCGTCGATAACAGAGACATTACCGGCGAAAATCACGTCAAGAGCGCCTTTGACGGTCAGTGGAATATTAAGTACACGCGCGAGGCCGTTGCCCGAACCTTTGGGTATAATTCCCAGCGCCACATCGGTATGAAGCAAATTTTTTGCAACTTCGTTAACCGTACCGTCGCCGCCTACCGCTATGACACAGTCCGCATTGTTTTCGACAGCGCGTTCGGCAAGCTCGGCAGCATGACCGGCGCGCTCCGTAAACGCCACATCCACAGAGGCTTTCGAGAGATTGCAATGTGCTACAATAGCATCCGGAATTTTATCCTTAGACCCTATTCCCGAGATAGGATTAATTATCGCATATATCTTCTTAAAATCCTTCATATTCTTACATAATTTTACTGCAAAAATATAAATTATTATTGAAAATTTCGGTTTGTAATGTCTTTTTATTATTTTTGCACCGGTTAATAACGAAAAATTCCTTCAAAGAATATGACTATTTTAAGAGAAAAATTGGCAAAATACGATGAGCCACAGAAGGCTAAAGCAGCCGGCATATACCCGTATTTCCGTGAAATAGAGAGCGATCAAGACACCGAGGTGCTCATAAATGGGAAGAAAATTTTGATGTTCGGTTCCAACGCCTATCTTGGTTTGACAAACCATCCTAAGGTGAAACAAGCCGCGATCGACGCCATCAAAAAATACGGCACCGGATGTGCAGGTTCGCGTTTTCTGAATGGCACATTAGATATACATGTAGATTTGGAACGACGGCTTGCGGAATTTGTCGGCAAGGAAGAAGCGATAACTTTTTCAACCGGCTTCCAGGTCAATGCCGGCGTCATATCTTGCCTGACAGGCCGCGAGGACTTTATCATTTGGGACGAGCTCGACCACGCTTCGATTATAGCAGGCATGAGGATGTCGTTTTCAACAAAGTTGAAATATAAGCACAACGACATGGATTCGCTCGAAAAGCAACTCCGGAAATGCGAGCCTGGAAAAGTCAAACTCATTGTTGTGGACGGCGTTTTCAGCATGGAGGGCGACATAGCCAACCTTCCCGAAATCGTTCGCCTCGCAAAAGAATATGATGCAAGCGTGATGGTTGACGAAGCGCACGGCATAGGCGTCCTCGGCAATCAGGGACGCGGCACCTGCGAACACTTCGGCGTAACCGGAGATGTTGACCTCATAATGGGCACTTTCAGCAAATCTTTCGCCTCGCTCGGCGGCTTTATCGCTTCCGACAGCGACACGATAAACTACCTGCGACATCACGCACGCACATATATATTCAGCGCAAGCATCACCCCGGCATCCGTAGCCGCCGCTAATGCCGCATTAGACATTATGCTCACCGAGCCTGAACGCATCGAGCACCTGTGGAAATTGACCGACTACGCCCTCAACGGCTTCCGTAACATGGGTTGCGAAATCGGCAATACAACAACCCCGATAATACCGCTTTTCATTCGAGATAACAATCTCACTTTCACGATAGTACGCGAACTGTTTGAAGCCGGTATATTCATCAATCCCGTCGTCTCGCCGGCTGTGCCCTCGCAAGACACTCTTATACGCTTCTCACTGATGGCTACCCATACTTTTGAACAGTTGGACTATGCACTCGATGCCATCCGACGGGTTTTCAAAAATCATAATCTTATAAGTTAAAACATGTTGAGATTAATTCAAAATCCGGTAGGGAGTTGCGGAATTTGCATAAGAGGTTGTTCGAAAGTAAAAAACAAACTCAACAACTACGATTATCTTAACGACATAGAATTAGCTCGCAAAGCGACTGATTTTGTGGAGGTTCAGTTCAAAAACACCCGCAAAGGTTATTATGTCAACAAAGACCATATACCACTCAAGAAGGGTGACGTCGTCGCTGTCGAATCGTCGCCGGGTCATGATATCGGGACTGTAACGCTGACAGGCAAACTTGTGCTGATTCAAATGAAAAAGAATCGCTATCGTTTCAATGAAGAACCGAAGAAAGTCTATCGCCACGCCCGTCCGGTTGACCTTGAGAAATACGAGGAGGCTAAAGGCCGCGAGCATCAGACGATGATACGTTCGCGCCAGATAGCCGCAGAACTCGGACTGAACATGAAGATAGGCGACGTCGAATATCAGGGCGACGGCAATAAAGCGATATTTTACTACATTGCCGACGACCGCGTCGATTTCCGCCAACTCATCAAAGTTTTGGCGGAGACTTTCCGCGTCCGCATCGAGATGAAGCAGATAGGAGCGCGACAGGAAGCCGGACGTATCGGCGGGATAGGCCCCTGCGGACGCGAACTTTGCTGCTCGGCATGGATGAGCAGTTTCATCTCCGTCGCTACCGATGCCGCTCGTTTTCAAGACCTTTCGATGAATCCGCAAAAACTTGCCGGACAGTGCGCCAAACTCAAATGCTGCCTCAACTACGAAGTTGACGCCTACGTCGAGGGACACAAACAACTGCCCTCGCGAAAAGTGGAACTGCAAACTAAGGACAAGACCTATTATCATTTCAAGACCGATGTTTTCAAAAAAGAGATTACATACTCCACTGAGAAAACTTATCCGTCTAACCTTGTGACAGTCAGCGCACAACGTGTATTTGAAGTCATCGGTATGAATAACAACGGCGAAAAACCTTTCTCGCTGACATACGACACCGAAGTCAGGGAAGAACGTATTGATTCCAAAGATATTCTCGAAGACAACATCTCGCGTTTCGACAAGATGAATCGCAAGAAAAAGAAAAAACAAGGAGGTCATGGGAATAATTCCCAAAAGAACAGCCCACGAAACAACGGCTCTAACGTACAAGCCAGGCCTAACGGCGCGAACAGGCTTAACCGCCATAATCATTCGGGAAATAAACAGAATAACAACCATAACAAGGAATCACAATGAATCCCCGTTTGATGGTTTTGTTTATCTGCTTACTATTTTCATGCGGCAGGGGTATCGTTTACGACAATTATATGCCGGTAAAAGATTCATGGGACAAGACCGCCGAATATCGCTTCGATTTCGATATCACGGACAAATCCGTCCCCTACGACATCACAATACAGATCCGTAACAATAACACCTATCCCTACCAAAACATCTGGCTGCTTTGCGAGGAATTGCACGGAGACAACATTGTCGATAAAGACACCATCGAATACATGCTTGCCGATGATTTCGGCAAGTGGAAAGGCAACGGAATAACGCTATTCCAAAGCCATATCACGCTGAAAGACAACTATTTCTTCCCCGACACAGGAAAATTCGCTATCAAAATTCGCCACGGCATGCGTAACGACTTCCTGAGAGGCATAGAAGACATAGGTTTGCTCGTCGCTTTAAAAAAAGAAACAAATAAAAATTTTTAATACTTATTATTATGAAAAAAAACCTGTTTTATTTATTGATTATAAGCGTATTAATTTCATGCGACGGTAAAGCTCCGGCGCCGAAACCATACGGCGCAACGCCATCGAAAGCGCAGCTGAAATGGCACGACATTGATTTTTACGGGATGATTAGTATCTCGACCATAACCTATACCGACAAGGAGTGGGGGTATGGCGACGAACCGGCAGAGCTGTTCAATCCTGAACAGTTCGACGCCAAAGCTATTGTAGCCACGATGAAAGCGGCCGGCATGAAAGGCGTGCTGCTTGTGGCAAAACATCACGGCGGTTTCTGCCTCTGGCCTACCTCGACGACCCCGTACTCGGTGAAAAGTTGCCCGTGGCG
>JAISUX010000061.1 GCA_031271805.1 Tannerella sp. | reverse complement strand
AGGCAGTCGTCCTTTACCATTCGGCGGTCGCCCGAAAGGATGACTGCCTCTTCGCCGTTCAACCACCACATTGAAGCGGAGTTTGAGCCAACCGACATCCGGATATCTTTCATATCTTCGGGACTGTCGATGACCGTTACTGCCCAGAACAGCACACCATAAACCTGTTTCTTCAATCCGGAGGCGAAGCGGAACAGTTTGATGTTGAAGAGTTTACTTTCAAGCGCGTGCCAAGTCAGTTGCTGCTCGCCAACTTTCACCTTGTCCCCGTCTTTGGGAACAACCGTAAACTGATTTGGAAAATATTCCGTTGAAAATGCTTCGCGAATGTAACTGTCTGTAAATACGGTATTTGAGCGATTGGGTTTGTCTATCGGCTCTAACAGCAGCCAGCGTTGTATAAAGCCGTCATTGTCGGGCTTTATTGCCCCGGTTGTAGGCGCAGAGAAATACAAGTTTTCATTCTGCGCCTGAACAACAGAGGCGAACAATATAAATACCCAAAAAGAAAAAATATTGATTTTCATACTTTTTTTAAAGTTATTACAGTGTATTTGGTTTTACCGTGACGCCCTCTTTCGTCTGTATAACAGGCGCCATTTTTCCGTCCGGCAAATAATAGAGATAATCGACGCAAACGCTGCGGCGACCGATAGCGCCCTTGATTCCATCGAGGGTCAGGGTGGCGTTGTGATAAAACAGGTAGTCATTGCCGTTGAAATTGATTATTCCCGGGTGGATGGTAAAACTGTTTTCGGCCATGCCGGTCAGTTCGCCCTGCGGTGTCCATGGTCCGTTCATGCTTGGCGCTGTGGCGTAGTCTATTCTCTCCCGTCCCATACCCATAGAGGCGTAGGTGAGGTAATAGATGTCGCCGCGCTTGTGCAGCCACGGACCTTCGATGTAACGCGGCATTGAGAGCACCTCTATCTCGCCGTCAAGTTCAATCATGTTCTTTTTGAGTTTGACGAGGAAGCAAGTGCCGTTGCCCCAGCACATCCACGGCGTGCCGTCGTCGTCTATCAGCACTGTCGGGTCGATGTCGTTCCACCAGCCGCGAGGTCCGTTATTCGTCATGTCGTCCGTTATGAGCGGCTTGCCAATGGCGTCCAAAAAAGGTCCAGTAGGGCTGTCAGACACGGCGACGCCAACAACCTTGCTGTTGTATGGCTCGCCTGCCTGAACTGTTGTATAATAGAAGAACTTACCGTCTTTTTCAACTACCTGTGAAGCCCAAGCCTCACCGACTCCATAAGAGAAGTCGGTGGGTTTGAGCACACTCCCGTGGTCTTTCCATGTCTTCATATCATCGGTGGAATAACAAAGCCACTCGGTGATGTTAAACTCCTTGCCGCCGGAAGCCCCGTCCTGCCCTTCGTAGTACTCGTCGTGTCCTACGTAAAGATACAATCTGCCGTTATGAACCATCGGTGCGGGGTCGGCGGTGAAATTATCCGTAACAATCGGATTACCGGCGAGAGAAAAAGTTTTCTCATTTTTTTGCCCGTTGCACCCAAAACAGGCCGCCAAAAATAATAATAATAAAATATTTGTTCTCATGTCAATTATTTAAATAGAAGTTGTGCAAGATGGTAAAGACTGCGTCTCCATGTCTGAAACTCGTGGCGAGTATTTTCGGAAACAAATGATACTGCGTTGAAGCCTGCCGCTTTGAGGTCGGCAGCCGCTTTCGTTACGCCGTCGGGGTTCTCAAAACTGCCGCAACTGAGGAAGATAAGTTTCACTTTCGACTTGTCTTTTATGTCCTCCGGAGCATAGACGCCGCCGCTGAGCAAGCCGTAGTGCGAAAACACTTCGGGTCGGTTCATGGTAATAGTCTTTGTTTCCATGCCGCCCATCGAGAGTCCTGCCATGGCGCGGTTAGGCTGGTCGGCTTTTGTACGGAAATGTGCATCAACGTAAGGAATAAGTTCGTCAACAAGCACCGTTTGGAAACCGTCAATCTTGAAATTGCGCAGCCCTCCGAAGCCTACTTCATTGGTCATGCCGTAGGTCATCACGATGATAAACGGTTTGATTTTGCCCGCAGCAATAAGGTTGTCCATGATAAGGTTGGCATGTCCCTGATTGCTCCAAGCGGTTTCGTCTTCGCCCCATCCATGCTGCAAATAAAGCACGGGGTAGCGCGTTGAGGCGTTCTTGTCGTAATCGGGCGGGGTGTAAACGAAAGCGCGGCGCGAGGTGTTAGTGCTTTTCGAGGGGAAAAGAACCTGTACCACGTTGCCGTGCGGTACGTCTTTGAGGGCGTAGAAATCGGCGTCGTGAGCCGGAATTTCTATTCCGCTCTCACAGCGCGTCGAGCCGTAGAAGTTCAAGGTGCCCGGGTCGTTGAATACGCCGCCATCAATAGTTAAATGATAATAGTGGAAGCCTTCTTCCATCGGTCCGGCTGTAGTGCCTGTCCATACGCCGTCATCGCCTTTTATAAGAGGTGTACCACCGCGCGTGCCGCCAAGTCCGAGACTGACTACTACGCTTTGCGCGTCCGGCGCTTTAATCTGAAAACGGGCATAGCCCTGTGAGTTGACCTGCGGGTACTGCTGACCCGGCTGGTTTAACGTGGACGGTTTGAAATCGTCCTTGATTGTTGCGTCGTTCTGTGCAGAAACCGAAACGAAAGCCACAAATGAAAGTGATAAAATTAAATTTCTCATGTTACTATAAATTAAAAAATGATAGCGCAAAAGTAATGCAGGATAACTTTGGAGACGTCCAAATTTAGATAAACAATTCCCACTTTTAGGGATTTAACATTTGTTTGCATTTGGCTTGCCACTTTTGCACTTGCATATTGATTTTTTTGTTACCTTTGTAGCAAATTTTTAAATAATACGGATATGAAGATTTTGGCAGTTGATACGCAGACGTTCTCTAAAATGCGTGAAATGGATGCACTATATGTGGATAAAACGCAGTTTATTCATAAAATGGTTGCACAATCGGGAGTTTATTTCCTCTCTCGTCCCCGTCGTTTCGGAAAATCGCTTTTGGTAAGCACCTTGAAAGCGCTGTTCGAGGGGCGGAAAGAACTGTTCGAGGGGCTGTATGTCTATGACAAGTGGGACTGGTCGCTGCGCTTCCCCGTAATTCGTATAGACTGGTCCGGCATAGTATTGAGTACGCCGGAAGCAATGAATAAAAATCTTCCCGTGTATCTCAAATCAATTGCCGAAGCCTATAATATTAAAATTGAAGCAGATACAGGCCAAAGTTACTTTCGGGAACTGATAGTTGGTTTACATAAGGCTACAAGTCAACAAGTTGTGATTTTGATAGACGAGTACGACCAGCCGGTAACGAGTCATCTGCACGATGAGCATCTCAAAGCGATGATAAAAGAAGTCCATAACATTTATCAGGTGATGAAAGAATGCGATGAGCATATCCGGTTCATCTTCATCACCGGTGTGTCGAAGTTTTCAGGGCTGTCGGTCTTTTCGGCGCTCAATAATCCGCAGGATATAACCTTGCGAGCCGAGTATGCCGGGATATGCGGTTACACACAGCAGGAACTTGAAACGGCGCTTAGCGAACATATTGACCATGCGGCCGAAGTACGCGGTGAAACGCGAGAACAAGTTATAGACGGAATAAGAAAATGGTACGACGGTTA
>JAISUX010000056.1 GCA_031271805.1 Tannerella sp. | reverse complement strand
ATAAAGCCTTATCTATTAAAGGAATACAATGCAAAGTGGTATGTAATAGGTACGTTCACGGATTCGAACGAGATACGTTCTTTCGGTCTCGACCGAATGAAAGACCTTACTATAGAAGTGGATACGTTCAAAAAGACCGCACAAAAGAAGATTAACTCGCTGTTTGATAACCTGATCGGTTTGGTTTACGACCTCGACAAGCCAACCATCGTGAAACTCGCTGTCCCGCTAACGCAAGCCAAATACCTGAAAAACAATCCTCTGCACGCATCACAGGCAATCGTTTCGGAAACCGACAACGAGGTGATTTTCAGCTACTGGCTTGTTCCAAACTTTGAACTTCACCGCCTGATACTTGGCTACGGTTCGCGGATGCGCGTTGTCGCCCCGCAATCGCTTGTTGATAGCATCAAGAACGAACTGACCGCGATGCTTGCCGCATATCAATAATATGGGGCATGGTTTTGAATCTTAAAAATAATGACGAAAACGGGAAGTTTTTGTTGTTTTAGTCAATAAATTGTATCTTTGCGAAAAAATTTGTTTATGGAAACAAGACGAAATTTCTTGAGAAAAGCGGCATACGCGAGTGTTGGAGCGGCATTGATACCGGAGATTGCCAAGTCTGCGGTCAATGAGCGGAATATGGTTAATGCAAAGAAAATTACGCTGAAACGTAATTCAGTGATTCTTTTTCAAGGCGATTCGATTACCGACGCGGGGCGTAAGCGCGAGGCTATTGCATGCAATAATATTGACATGCTGGGTATGGGTTATACGCTCTTTACTGCAACGGCGATTATGAGCAAACATGCTGATATTCAGCCTAAAATCTACAATCGTGGTATCAGCGGCAACAAAGTTTTTCAGCTTCGTGAACGTTGGGAGGTCGATACGCTTGCTTTCATGCCCGACGTGTTGAGTATCCTCATCGGGGTCAATGACTATTGGCACACCCTGAGCGGAGGCTATAAAGGCACGGTGGAGGTTTATGAGAACGACCTGCGCGACCTGCTGAAATATACGAAAGAGAAACTTCCTGCCGTACAATTGGTTCTGTGTGAGCCGTTTGCGTTGCGCGGAGGTTCGGCAATCAATGATGTTGCATGGTTCCCGATGTTCAACGATTACCGTGTCGCTTTGAAGAAGTTGGCGACGGAGTTCGACGCTGTTTTTGTGCCTTTCCAGGCCGCTTTCGACGAGGCCGTGAAAGTAGCTCCGCCGACATACTGGTCGGGCGACGGCGTGCATCCCGACCTGCCAGGGCGTCAACTGATGGCCGAAACCTGGTTGAAAGCAACAGGATTGTAGAATATTTCATCAGGAGATAGTTGGCTGATAACCTTTCCTCATGGATTGTGCAGATTGCATCCTCGGATTCGCAGTCGGCTTTTAAATCGCTTTACAAGGCTTATAATAAGCAGGTTTTGCGATTGGCTAAGGCCTATGTGCCATCATTGGTCGATGCGGAGGAGGTCGTTTCCGACGTTTTTCTCTCGGTGTGGCAAAATCGTAAGTCGCTGCCGGGTATAGCCAATTTCGAGGCTTATCTTTTCGCCATCGCGCGTAACATAGCTGTCGGTTATTACCGTGCCGCCCGCGTTGATACTGTAGAGTTAGTCGAAAGCGAGTACGATATGTTTTTCCATAACGATTCCTCGCCGGAAGCCGAAATGATAGCAAAAGAGGAGATCGAAGCCCTCGACCGCGCCGTCGAATCGCTTCCCGACAGGTGCAAGATGGTTTTCAAACTCATCAGGGAGGAACAATTGGCATATAAAGAGGTAGCCGAAATCATGGGAATATCGGTCAAAACGGTCGAAGTACATCTTGCCGTAGCTGTGAAAAAATTACGCGAGGCGCTAAACTGCCGCAGGAAACACTTTCGGCAAAGATGACAAGAAATTAAGTATCAGTCGTTTTTTTGATATTGTACGGGAACAAATTGTGAGGGAAATTTCAACTCCTGCAAAATTTTTTTTGAAATTGACTAAGGGATTTTGGGATTTTTTGCGACTATGATTATAGAAACGTTATAAATATGCCGGAAATTATAGATCATATTATTGCGCGTGTTATATGCGGAGAGGCCTCGGCTGATGATATTCTTCAACTGAGCCGCTGGTTGGACGAACGGGATGAAAACAAACAAATATTCGTCCGGCTAAAGGCTTATTGGAGTATTAAATCGTCTAAAAATAAAGATGTTGATATGCTGCGGGAGATTCGGAAATTTAGATTAAGTCCTTCCGCAAAGTCGGTTGCGCGTCCCTGGTATATCTATGTTGCGGCGGCTGCTGTGGTCATTTCTCTTATCATATCCGCCATGTCGTTATTCTATGTTCGTTCGGTAAACAATGTGAGCGCTCCCGCACCGGAAGTCTTCTACACTCGTATAACGGACGGCAACAGGTCGGTTTTCAATATGAAAGACGGCACAAAGGTGACACTGAATAAAAACAGCAGTTTGACGTTTGCGGAATCTTTTGGGCAGGAAAATCGCCGTGTCAAGTTGAGCGGAGAGGCTTTTTTCGACGTTGCGCACAATCCGGAATTGCCTTTTGAAGTGACGTTAGATGTTGATAATGATGTAAGTATCAAAGTATTGGGTACGGAGTTCGGCGCGAAGACGGATACTGTTAAAGCGATGATATTTGCCACCTTGCTCAGCGGCGTTATATGTTTCGATTCCGATGGTCGGACGATAACGATGACTCCCGACCAACAACTGACATATACCTGTTCATCGCGGAAGGCGGTCGTCAGCAATGTTGACGCCGAGAGCGCATTGGCATGGAAAGACGGCTTGCTGAAATACAAATCCATTGCCTTATATAAAATGATGTCGGATTTGGAAAAGATTTACGACGTCAAGATAAGCATTACGGATGAAAAACTTACCGATCCGTCGGTCGTTGTGTCCGGAACATTTGAAGAAGGGCAGTCATTAGAGCAAATTTTTGCCGTGATATCACGAAGTATGCCGTTGAAATGGAAGAAAAATGACGGAAAATATTATTTGTATTTATGATATGCGAATTTAACTGATTTATTAACTTAATTTATTGTTTAACTATGAACATGAAATCATGTAAAAAGTGTCTTCCGGTTGCGAAACTTGCGTTAATATTGCTTTTTGCGACCTTTGTGCAGGCTCATGCCGAGAGTTCGTATGCCGAGAAAGCGAAGGTATCGGTAAAAGTAGAGCGCGTGACGCTCACCGAGTTATTTTCATTGATTGAGAAGCAGAGTGAGTTTCTATTTTTCTATGTTGATGCGGATGTCAGGAACATTTCCGTGAGTGTGGACGTCTCTAACAAGCAGATTGACGAAGTTATGTCACAAGCTTTGAAGAACACCGACCTCACTTATGTCATTAATGACCGGAATGTCAATATCATTCGCAAGAGTTTGCTTACCGCCATTCAGCAAGGACGGAGGATTACCGGAATTATTGCGGATGCGGTAACTGGCGAACCGCTTGTCGGCGCCAACGTTGTCGAGAAAGGCACCACGAACGGTACTATCTCGAACGCCGAAGGCAGTTACAGCCTTAACATCGTGTCGAACGCATCAATTTTAGTCGTTTCGTATATCGGCTATACGACTAAAGAGGTGCTTGTCGGCCAGGGTACGAGGGTCGATGTGCAATTGTCGGAAGACATGCAGGCTCTCGAAGAAGTTGTCGTAGTCGGATATGGCACGCAGAAGAAGGCCAACCTGACCGGAGCCGTCTCGACCGTTTCGATACCGGAAATGGCGAAACGTACTGTGGCGCAGACCTCTTTAGCGCTGCAAGGTCTGGTGCCCGGCGTCACCGTAACGCAACGTAGCGGTAAGCCCGGTGGCGACGGAGGCACTATCAGCGTGCGCGGTAAAACGACTTTGGGCAATAACGATGTGCTGGTGCTCATTGATGGCGTGGAGTCGAACATCAACTCTATCGACCCGCAAAGCATCGAGTCGATTTCGGTGCTGAAAGACGCTGCATCGGCGGCTATTTATGGTAACCGCGCGGCAAACGGCGTTATCCTTATCACGACAAAACGTGCGGAAGACGGCCGTGCGACCGTTTCATATAACGGATACGTGGCTCAAGGTAATCCTACGAATGTGCCCAAATATGTCGGCGCGGTCGATTTTATGAAATATATCAGCATCGCCAAGCGTGCAGTTGGTATGACGCCCGAATATTCGGAGGAATATATCAGTGAATACGCCGCCGGAGTTGCGCGTAACGACCCGAATTATCCCGATGTGGACTGGTTTGAAGCAACGGCAACCAACGATGGCGTCATAACCAACCATTTTATGACAGTAAGTCTTGGCGCTAAGGGACTTAAATCTCTGACACAGGTAGGATACCTGTCGCAAAACGGTATTACCGAAAACACGAACTACAAACGTTACAGCCTGAGGTCGAATACGGATTACACAATATCGTCGAAATTCAATGTCCAGGCCGATATCGCGCTTGTTTATACGGATGCGAAAGAACCTTCCAAGCTCAGTAGCGGCTACAATTTTGTCGGTCGAATACCGGCTAACCAGGCAGCATATCTCGCCGACGGTCGCTACGGGCCGGGATGGCAAGGCATCAACCCTGTGGCTTATTACAAGGACGGAGGTATTATCAGGAACTCTAATCCTTCGGGGATTATGAATTTTGTCGCCGCTTTCAAACCTGTTAATGACTTGGAAATAAAAGGACAATACGCGCTGAATTACTGGGAAGGGCATACATCCAACTGGGACAAGCGGGTTCAACTCTACCTTAACGACGGCACTCCCGACCCTCAGACACAGTCGAAATCAACCCTTACCGAAACATCTTCGAGGAATCTCAGGGGTATGGGAAACGTAAGCGCAACGTATAGCAAGACTATTGCCGATATGCACAACCTGAAAGCTATGGTCGGCTATCAGCAGGAAACATACTGGTACAAGTGGCATACAAGTTACCGCGAAGTATTCCCCTTCCCCGATTATCCTGTCCTGAACGCAGGAGGCAGCGATAACCAGAAGTCGAGCGGCTCGGCGTCGGATTACGCCTTGCAGTCGGTTTTCGGACGTTTGAACTATGATTTCATGGGTAAATACCTGTTCGAGGCTAATCTGCGCTACGACGGCTCATCGCGTTTCGCCGAAGGTCACAGATGGGGTACATTCCCCTCTATCTCAGCCGGTTGGCGTATAAGCGAAGAAAAATTCTGGGAAGGCATCAAGGAAACGGTAAATAATATGAAAATCCGCGCCTCATGGGGGCAGTTGGGTAATCAGAATACCTTGAACGGCTATTATCCGGCTCAATCGGTCGTGAACCTCGGTACGAATTATATCTTCGACAAGAACATAACTTCGGGCGCCGCCATCACGACTATGGCTAATTCCATAATCAGCTGGGAGACGACGACAATGACCAATATCGGTGTGGACTTCGATTTGTTTAGTAAATTATCCGTCAACGCCGAATATTATTACCGCGTCACCAACGATATTCTTCTGAATCTTAATATCCCGCTGATTATCGGCCTTTCCGCTCCGGCGCAGAATGCCGGTAAACTCGAAAACCGAGGCTGGGAAATCGGCGCAACATACAACGACAAGTTCGGCGACCTGAATTTCAGCGCTATGTTCAATATCTCCGATGTTAAGAATAAAGTGCTTGATTTGAAGGGTATTAACCAAACGGGTCTTACCGTCAATCGCGAAGGCTATCCGATGTCGTCGCTTTACGGTTACGAGGCCGACGGCTATATTGTCCCCGAAGATTATGATGCTAACGGCAATTATATGGGCGCCACGCAGATAGGCAACTTCGCAGCCGGCGACATCAAGTACAAAGACCAGCCGACTGTCGATACCGACGGCGATGGCATTCCCGATGCAGGCGACGGGGTTATCAATACTTCCGACTATGTCATTATCGGAAGTACCATACCGCGCTATACCTTTGGCCTGAGCCTCTATGCCGATTATAAAGGCATCGACCTGAACATGCTCTTCCAGGGTGTAGGCAAAGCCGACGGCTATGTCTGGGGGCACTCGATAGGCTCCTTCTATGAAGGAGGCTCAATGCCCGAAATAGGTAAGGACTACTGGACGCCCGAAAACCGCGATGCGATGTTCCCAAGGCTGGCTTTCAACAATAGCAATAACCAGCAATATTCGTCGTTCTGGATCAAGGACGCCGCTTATCTCCGAATGAAGAATATACAACTCGGCTATACCTTGCCAAGAAATATTACATCTAAAATAGGTATATCCAATTTGAGATTCTATCTGAGTACCGACAATGTGTTTACAATTTCCAACTTCTGGAAATATTTTGATGTGGAAGCTCCTGTCCTGACGGGATACGGCAATTTCTATCCTATCATGCGTACAACTACGATTGGTATTGATTTAAAGTTCTAACTTTTAATTATTTGATATTATGAACAAGTATTTTATTTTGATAAGCATATTGTTATTAGCATCATGTAGCGATTTCTTAGATAAGGCGCCATTGGACTCGCCGTCCGACAAGACCTTTCTGGCAAACGAGACCGAAATAAACATGGCTGTTGTAGGCTGTTACACCAATTTGTGGGCGAACTGGGAAGGTATGCCTTTCTATCTGGCTTTCGATGTACTGTCGGACAACGGATGGGACCGTAACACCAATGACGTGCAAAAGCTCGCGCAGGGCGCAAATGACGCACAAAGTTCGTTTGTACAGCAGGTATGGAGAGAGTGCTATAGTGGCATTAGCCGCTGTAATTACCTGATTAACAATCTTTCAAAGGTAGAAGGAACGGTCAGCGCAAGCGTTCTCACTCAGGCTAAAGCCGAAGGGCAATTCCTGAGGGCTTACTATTATCACTATTTGATTGATATGTTCGGCGATGTGCCTCTCTTGCTTGAGAATGTCACTCTTGACAACGCCGAAGTGCCGCGTTCTCCTAAAGAAGAGGTTTTGACGCAGATTTTCAAGGATTTCGACGAAGCGGCCGCAGTTCTCAACACGACTAACAAGCCAACTTCGGGACGCCCCACAAAACAGGCCGCTCTCGCCCTGAAAGCGAGAATAGCTCTCTACAACGAGAAATGGGACGTCGCAATAGCTGCCGCCCAGCAGGTTATGCAGCTGGAAGGCTCCGCAGTGGAGTTAGACCCTGATTTCCGGAATATTTTCACCTACGAAGGGCAGGATTCTAAAGAGATACTGTTCTCCATACAATATCTCTTTGGGTATCAGGTTCATCCTATCTACCGTCTGTTCGGAGGCAGGAACGGCGGCGGTCATGCCAATAAAGTGCCGTCGTATCAGTTAGTGGATTCTTACGAATGTTCCGATGGTCTGAATATTGACAAGTCGCCTCTCTACAATCCCGCCAAACCGTGGGATAACCGCGACCCGCGTTTGGCATGGACTTTCGCACTGCCTTCTTCGGGCTATTCCGACTGGCAAAACGAGCCGGGATGTATTTTCCAGGGCTTCCAGTTTGAAACTCACCGCGATAGCGTCAAATGTTGGAATTATCACACGTCTCCGGCTTCTTACATTGATAATCAGGATGCTCTGAATGCTTACGCTTCGTTTAGCGGCATCAACTGGCGCAAGTATGTGAACGACAAGAACTATGGCGACGTGAACAACTGCGACAACAACATCGCCGTTATCCGTTACGCCGAGGTCTTGCTGACCTACGCTGAGGCGAAAGTTAAAGCCGGACAGGCCGACGCATCGGTTTACACCGCCCTGAACAAGATACGCACCCGCGCGGGAATGCCTGAAATTAAAGACTTGAGCGCCAACGATTTGTTCTATGCCATAGCCCGCGAGCGCAGGCATGAACTGGCAGGCGAAGGACAAAGGCTGTCCGACATCCGTCGCTGGAAGATTGCCGAAAAAGTGATGAACGGCTTCGTGCTCGGCAGGATGCAGAAATCATATCCCAAAGTGGCGCCCGTCATTGACCAGTGGGGCACACCGGACTATGACGCGGCGGGAATCCCTATCGCTTCCGATGACAACGACCCGAACACCTCAATGCGTACTGTCGATAAGCGCATTTTCAATCCCGCAAAGGATTATCTCTGGCCTATCCCTTATATCGAAAGGCAAACCAATCCGGCTTTGACTCAAAATCCAAATTGGGAATAAATATGAAGAAGTATATGCTGTTTGTATTGATTATCAGTCTGTTCGCTTCGTGCGGACAGACTGATAACGCTTCCTCGCGCGAGGTCGATATTTGCGTTTACGGCGGTACGGCTTCAGGGGTCATAGCAGCCTATACCGCTCGCAAGGCAGGGAAAACAGCGCTTCTGATCGAGCCGGGGAAATATCTCGGCGGCATGACTACAGGCGGGCTGGGGCAGACCGATATCGGCAACAAACATGCTGTGACGGGACTTGCGAGGCTGTTTTATCGCCGGATAGGCATTCATTACAACAAATTCGAGCAGTGGACATTCCCGCCGAGCGTCGCTACCAAAGAAATCAATCGTTTTATTGAAGACGGCGACGTGGAAACGATTTATCTGCACAGGATTATCTCTGCCGAGAAGCAGGGCGCAACCATACGTTCCATTACTCTTGAAAAGTCAGACGATCCAGACACCGAACATCTGACAATCAGGGCAAAACAGTTTATCGACTGCTCGTATGAGGGCGATCTGATGGCTCGTGCGGGCGTTTCTTATTTCACGGGGCGTGAAAGCAACGATGAATACAACGAAACGCTTAACGGAGTGCAAATGTCTGTCTATCACCAGTTTCCCGATAGCATTGACCCTTACGTCAAGGAGGGCGACCCTTCGAGCGGTTTGTGCTGGGGCATCAGTGAGGCCTCGCTACAACCATACGGTTCGGGCGACAAGTGCATCCAGGCTTACAATTTCAGACTTTGTCTGACCGATAATCCCGCAATCCGCCGCCCGTTCGAGAAACCGGCTTCTTACGATCCCTCCAAATATGTGCTTTTAGCAAGGGCTGTAAAGTGTATGTCGCTGAATATCAACGAATACCTTCTATTCAACAGAAGTATGCCGGATTTCAAATACGACTTCAACAATCGCGGTCCGCTTTCAACCGATATGATTGGGATGAACTACGACTATCCCGACGGAGATTATGCCGTGAGAGAGAAAATTTGGCAGGAACATGTGGAATACACCAAGGGACTGATGTATTTTATGACTCACGACGAGAGCATTCCCGAAGAATTGCGCAATGAAATCGGCAAATATGGCTGGGCGAAGGACGAATTTATTGACAACGACAACTTCCCAACGCAGCTCTATGTGCGCGAAGCCCGCCGTCTGAACGGCGAGTACGTGATGACACAGCACAACTGTCAGGGCAAAGAAACGGTCGATGACGGCGTAGGACTGGCCGCCTACGGAATGGATTCGCATAACTGTCAGCGACTTGTAGTTAACGGCATGGTCAAGAACGAGGGCGATGTAGAATACGGAGGCTTCCCGCCTTATCCCGTTTCTTATAGAAGTCTGACGCCGAAACGGGCTGAATGTACCAACCTGCTTGTGCCGGTCTGCGTTTCCTCAACGCATATCGCTTACGGCTCTATTCGCATGGAGCCGGTCTTTATGGTTCTCGGACAGTCGGCTGCCGTGGCTGCTGCAATGGCTGTTGACGCTAATTGCGCCGTGCAGGACGTTGATGTCGAGGCTTTGCGTGAAAGACTGAAAGACAATCCGGACGATACAGTCCAAACAGAAGAAAATAATTGATATACAATATGTTAACACGACGAGATTTTATTAAGACCGGAGCTACCGGAGCGGCCTTGTTGTCGCTGGGCGGCAGTCTGGAGGGATGGACATTCCCGAAGACGCAGGAGTATGTGAGGCAGTCGAAGCGTTCACTGCCGGTGATTTTTGATGTTGATGTGGTAGTGGTTGGCGGCTCGACAGCCGGCGTTGCAGCGGCGGCAAAGGCAGCCGAGACGGGCGCTAATGTATTGCTGCTCAGTGCAGAACCATATCTTGGGGAAGACATTTGCAGCACTTTCCGCCTCCGGAGGGAGGAAGGGCAACAGTCCTTTCATCCGCTGGAAGAAAAGCTGTTTGAAACCGACGGATACGTTACTCCCATGCACATCAAAAAGACACTCGACGAGACTTTGTTGCAAAACAAGGTCATGTTCCTCTATTCATCAATAGTTACCGATATTCTTGTTGACGGGAAGGAGGATATCGCCGGAGTGGTGATGGTCAACCGTTCGGGACGACAGGCCGTGAAAGCTAAAACAGTCATCGACGCAACCCCTTACGGCACTGTGGCGCATCTTACCGGTGCGACGTTCAAAAAACGCGCCGCCAATACTCGCTTTCAATGGATTACGGTCGGCAATAATAATGTCGAAGGCGCACGTTGCATGCCCGAAAAACTGACTATCGACGACAAACAATATCCCGTATGGCTTTCCGAAAAGACCTACGAGTGGGGCAACGATATGGTTTCTTATTCGCGGATAGAACAGGATTTTAGAGATAGCACTTGGGATGCCGCGCAGGTCGAATCCTCGGAACGACCCGACTTTGTGCATCCGGAGTATGTTGTGGGGTTACGCACCGTAAATCGGTATGACACGCCCGATAAGATTGATATTGAGGCTTTTATGCCACGAAAAACGGACTATCTGTATCTTGTGTCGGGGCTTGCCGCTCTGTCGGACGATGTGGCAGAACGTTATAATCAGCCGGGCGCACTGATAGCCGTCGGTTCGCGCATAGGCGAAGAGGCCGCCAAACAAGCCGGCAGTCGTCGTTTGTCGGGCAGTATCGCGGTGAAATCCTTACGCGCCGGAAAAAGCGCTAATGGTGATGTCCGCGAACAACTCGACGGTATCCGCTACTGGCTGAACATGGAAACCGTGAACGCCACCGAATCGGCATTGCCGGTTTTGGGCGTTTACGACGTTGTAGTAGTTGGCGGCGGCACTGCAGGTGCACCGGTAGGCATAGGCGCCGCACGCAAAGGCGCAAAAACATTGGTGCTTGAATATCTTCACGACCTCGGCGGAATGATGACCGCAGGTCTCATAGGACGCTATTTCTGGGGTTACCGTGAAGGCTTTTCAAATGAGGTTGATGCCGGAGTGCGCGCCATCGGAGGCGATAATTCGCGCCAAAAAAAGAACGACGCGGAATGGAACTTCGAC
The DNA here is from genome assembly GCA_031271805.1 of Tannerella sp. Taxonomy (GTDB): domain Bacteria; phylum Bacteroidota; class Bacteroidia; order Bacteroidales; family Tannerellaceae; genus Tannerella. Next base: position 10,870 of record JAISUX010000056.1, on the reverse strand, counting down.
TGGAAAACGGAATGGTTCCGCCGCGAGATACGCAAGGCGGGCGGTGAGATTTGGTATGGCGTGCTTGGCTGCGGAGCTTTTGTGGACGGCAATACCGTGAAAGGCGTCGTCGTGGCTACCCCCTTCGGACGGGGCGTCGTGATGGCGCATACGGTCGTCGATTCTACCGGCAGCGCCGACATAGCGGTTGTGGCAGGCTCCGGATATTCTTATACCGACGGCACGACCGTCGCCGTACAGGGAGCGGGAATGCCGCCGCGTAAACCCGACGATTTCTATAATAATACCGACTGGACGTTTATTGACGACACCGACGCGATTGACGTCTGGAGAACTTTTGTGCAGGCTAAAAAGAAATATGCCGACCGGTTCGACCTCGGCAAAATACCGCAGACACGTGAACGACGCCGCATAGTAGGCGACTTTACAGTGCAGGTGCTCGACGTCTATAACCGCCGCACCTACCCCGATGTTATTTCCATTCATTACAGTTCGTTCGACACTCACGGCTTCACTGAGCATCCGTTTTTTTCGATGAAACCGCCTGCCCACAGCGGCATGGGTGTTACGGCTTACGTCCCGTTCCGCGCTTTGCTGCCGAAAAGTCTTGAAGGTATCATCGTCACCGGTTTGGGCGCCAGCGCCGACCGCGATGCAATGCCGGTCATACGCATGCAGCCCTGTCTGCAAAATCAGGGCTATGCGGTAGGTATTGCCGCCGCTAAAGCCAAACGTGACGGGCAACTGATTCGCCACATTGACCTGCGCCCCGTTCAGGAAGAATTGGTGCAAATCGGCTCTTTGACGCCCGAAATGCTTGACGCCAAAGACTCGTTCCCGCCTTCCGACGAACAGCTTGAACAAGCCGCGAATGCCGTGGTAAACGAACTTGAAGGACTTGAAATACTGCTGTGGCAGCCCGAACGCTCAATGCCATTGCTCGAAAAACGCTATCTTTCGGCCGTCAAAGAGGAAGACAAACTTGTATATGCCCGGATACTCGGATTTATGAAGAACCCGATAGGATGGCAAACGCTTAAAAAAGCACTCGATGAGGTTAACGAATGGGATGAGGGTTGGAACTTCCGCGGCATGGGGCAGTTCGGTCGCAGCATGAGCGAACTCGACGGGCTGATTATCGCGCTCGGATACTGCAAAAAGGAAGAAGCGTTGCCGTCGATTATCCGCCTCGCCGCTAAACTGAACCCCGAAAGCGAGTTTTCGCATTTCCGCGCCGTATCGGTGGCATCTGAAAACATCGGCAGCAACGCCGCCGCCGACGTCCTTTACCGGCTCCTTCAAATGCCCGGAATGCAGGGACACTCCATGACAACCATCGACAAAGCGCTTGAGATGGTCGTTCCCAACCAGACCGACGTTTCGACGCGCAACAACTCGCTTAAGGAAATATTTCTTTCGCGCGCCCTGTTCAAGGTCGGCGATAAGAACGGTCTCGGGCTGAAAATCATGGAAGAATACGCCGACGACCTGCGCGGACACTACTACCGTCATGCCAATGGCGTGCTGCGCGATAGCCGCAAGCTCGAAATACGGCAGGATTTGGAAAAAAAGAAACACCCACTTATTATCCGTTGATATTGATTATGAGAACATTAATGACATTTTTGTTGTGCTTTTGCACTTATTTTTGCAGCGTTTTTGCTGCTTCGCCATATTACGACCTCGTAATCGTTGGCGGCAATCCCGGAGGCATTATGGCGGCAATAGCTGCGGCGTGCCTGGGCAAATCGTCCGTTATTCTTGAGCGGACAAAATATGTCGGCGGACTTCCGGCTAACGGACTTGGCGCCACCGACATAGGCACCCGCGCCGCTACGACGGGACTGTTCCGAGAGTTCGTTGACCGGGTGAAAAAACATTACGTCGATACCTATGGCGAAAATTCGGAGCAGGCGCTTCTGTGCAGCGATGGCTACCATTTTGAGCCGTCGGTCGGCGCTAAAGTGTTCAATGAGATGCTCGATGAATATAAGGGTAAGATAACAGTCCTGAAAATGAGGCAGTTCGATTCGGAAAGCCAAAATATCGTCATGCGTGACAACAGTATCGAAAGCATCAGGATATTGAATCGCGAGACCGGCGAGACAGAGATCTATACCGGGCATATCTTCCTTGACGCCACCTACGAAGGAGATCTCGGCGCAGCGGCTAATGTGCCGTTCCGCACCGGTCGCGAGGGCAGGAATGAGTTCGGCGAACCGGGCGCCGGCCGTGTGTACAAGTATTGGGGCGGCCCGGAAGCCGAAGGCTCGACTTTTCAACAGGATAATGCCGTGCAATCCTACAACTACCGTATGTGCCTGACTAACAACCCTTCCAATCGTGTACCTTTCAAAAAGCCGGCTCACTATAATCGCGAGGAATACGCTTCGATAGTTGAAGATGTGTGGACAGGCCGGACAACCAATGTGGCGATGATGACAAACACCGATGAGATGATGGAAGAAAACCGCCGTCATATCAAAGCCGGCAATCCGTCGAAGTTGCCCGCCGACCGCTGGGGTATTGCGCGGATAACCAACATCGTGCATGTGCCCAATGCCAAGACCGACGCTAACAATCAACACGACGCATTCCTCTCTACCGACCTACCCGAAGAAAACTGGCCATGGCCGACCTCCTCATGGGAATGGCGCGACTGCTTCGCACAACGCCTGCGCGAATATACCGAAGGTCTCTTCTGGTTTGCGCAGAACGACCCCGAACTGCCGCCGCATTTCCGTAAAGCCGTCGCCGAATGGGGACTTGCTAAGGATGAATACACCGATAACGGCAACTTCCCGCGCCAGGTCTATGTGCGCGAAGGACGCCGCTTCGAAGGGATGTACTTCTTCACCGCCAACGACGCCATTCCGGTTGTTGCCGGAGGCCGTCCGCCCTTGCACGCAACAAGTATAACCGCAAGCCACTATGCGCTTGATTCTCACGCAGTTCGTAAACGCGAAAAGGGACGTGTGCACCTCGACGGCTTCCTCAGCTATCCTTCGGCTGTTTACACCGTCCCTTACGGCGTGATGGTGCCGAAAGAAGTCGATAACCTGCTCTTGCCCGTGCCAGTATCCGGCTCGCACATAGGCTTTTCGACACTGCGCATGGAGCCTTGCTGGATGGCTATGGGACAAGCGGCAGGCGTCGCCGCGCACTTGGCGATAGCCGATAACGTGAAAACCCGCAATGTAGATGTGGCTAAACTTCAGGATATTCTCTTGAAACAACACGTCACACTCTATTATTTCCGCGACGTTCCATATACGCATCCCGACTTTCCGCAGATAGAAAAATTAGCCCTGCAAGGCTATCTCCCCGATTGGGACGCTCGCCTCGACGAACCGATTGACGCCGATACCCTCGCCCAATGGCGGCGATTGAGCCGGTTACCTCTTGAAAATGCCGTAGCCGGTCAAACCAAACGACTTGATGTCCTGAAGATGATAGATTAATGCGCATAAAAAAAACAAATAAATCATAAAAAAATATATTTGATGCAGCGTTTTGGCGAAACTTACGTTATAAATATGTATATTTGTAGAATTATAAACGTAAATATTTAAACTTTTTGTTCAAAATGGTGTCTAAAAGCAAAAGAGGCAACTCTTTTGAACATAAAATATAGGAGGAACAGAAATGAAAGCGATGAAATTTTTTTCTGTGCTGACCATGCTTTTAATAGCATCCGTAACGTTCGCACAGAGCGAGTTTGTTGATGACGTATATATTTCTTCGGGCAAGGCAAAGAAAAGTACGAAGACAGAAGCGGCATCACCTGTGACAAAACCAACAAGCGCCGCATCCGTCCAACCGGTTAAAACAACGGCGTCGTCTGTCGATGATTCTTATGCCGCAACAGGGGATATGGATGTCGATGCTTATAACCGTCGTTATAACGGTCCGGCGGAAGATTATTCCGACGATGCATATATATATGAAGACGATACTGTTAAAGCTCGTACTTCGGATATGGAATATTCCGAACGCATTGTACGTTATCATGCTCCGAGTAAGATTACAATTACGGGAGCCGATAATGTGAATCTGAATATCAGCGAAGGTGTCTATTCGTATGATTATGAGAGTTATGACGATGGCGGCGTTGACGTAAATATCAATGTCGGCGGCGGTTATGGTTATAGTCCCTGGTATAATTCGTGGTATCCATGGTACAACTCATGGTATTATCCTTGGTACACAGGCTTTTATCGTCCGTTCGGATGGGGCGGATTTTACACTTCATGGTATTCACCGTGGTATTATGACTGGTATTGGCCGTATTCCTACGGTTATTACGGCGGATGGTACGGAGGCTGGTATGGCGGCTACGGCGGTTGGTACGGCGGTGGCTATGGCGGTTGGAATCACCACTACTATTCACGCCCGTATTACAGGAATCAGTACGGTCGCGCCGCAACAAACGGCTCGCGTATGGGAGGCAGGTATGCCGATTATCGCAGTTCTGATTCGCGATCCAACCTCTCGACAAGGAGTGCGGCAGGAAGGGTGTCGGGACGCAGCACTTCGGTTAGCGGCGACAGAAACAGCGTTCGCAACAGTTCAACGCGCGAAAGAATAACACGCGAAAATGCCGGCGAATCAACGACAAGAAGTTCGTCTTCCGTTAACCGTTCGAGTGCAAATTCTTCAAGCCGCGGAACAACTCCGACAGTATCAAGAACGGTGCGTTCGAGAAGCGCATCAAGCGAAGCAAACAGCAGCAGTCCGAGTAGCAACTCGTCGGTGAACCGCAGTTCTTCATATTCCAACAGCCGTTCGACTAACAGCCGTACGTCAAGCGCTTCATCAAGCAGCAGCCGTTCGTCAAGCAGCTACTCCACACCAAGTACAAGCACCCGTTCATCTTCATCAGGAAGCTATTCGTCCGGTTCGTCTTCGTCGAGCCGTTCGAGCGGAGGCAGCAGTAGTGGAGGCAGTAGCAGTGGCGGAGGTCGTTCCGGCGGTCGCGGAAGATAAATAAGAAATTATGAAAAAGACAGTTTTATATGCAATCCTGTTATTGTTTGTATGCAATACGGGTTTGATGGCACAAGGCAATGAGATTGATGCATTCACCCTGACTAATACGGAATTGGGCGGGACAGCCCGTTCCATGGCTATGGGTGGCGCCTTCGGGGCTTTAGGCGGCGATCTCTCGATTATCTCGACCAACCCCGCCGGTTTGGGTATTTACCGCTCGTCGGAAGTCGCCGGCACGTTCAATTTGTCGTCCGTAGGTACGAATACCGACTGGGGAGGCACTTCAACCGGCCTCAACAAAACCAACTTCACGATGAATAATTTCGGCTTCGAGCTATATTTTCCCACAAGCTCGGAAAGCGTGCTTAACTGGAACCTCGGTTTCTCGTTCAACCGCTTGAAGAATTATAATCGTCGTTACAGGATGGAAAGTAACAACCGGAATTACTCCATGGCCGATTATGTGGCTTCGGACGCATCCGATGCCGGTATTTATAAGGACGAATTAGTTTTAACCGATAGCTATGATCCGTATTTTAGTTCGGATTTATCCGGCTATTGGCTACCTATTCTGGGTTATGAATCGGGAATGTATGATAACATAACCGGACATAATAACCGCTATAACAGCGCATTCGGTTCCTGGCAAGGAAATAATACCTGGGTTACCGATGCCCCGATAAACTCAGCTCTTTTGGTTGAGGAAAGCGGATATATGGACGAATACAACATCGGATTCGGCATGAATATTGCGAATACGGTGTTCGTTGGGGCGTCCCTGACGGTTACGGATATCAGTTACAGGTATAACTCGGCTTACGAAGATTGGTTCGATTATGTCGTGAACGGCAAACAGGACAATTTGTACCTGCATAACCGGCTCAATACCGAAGGTGATGCGATATCGGCCAATATCGGCGTGATAACCAACCTGCAGATGTTGCGTCTGGGCGTCGCTTACAGTACGCCGCGGTATTACACTATGACCGATTATTACAATGCGGAAGCGGGTACATATATTAACGGTTATGATGATCCGTTGATGGAAAGCGAGACGCCTAACGACTCATACTCCGAATACCGTTTCCGTACACCCGGGAAATGGACATTTAGCGCCGCAATGATATTCGGGCAGTCAGCCCTTGTAAGCGCCGATTATGAGATTATGAACTACAAATCAATGAAATTCTCGGACATGAACGGCTATGACGGCGGATACGGGATGAATGATTATATCAAAGAAGACTACACGATGATGCATACGTTGAAGTTGGGAGCCGAAATCAAGGCTACGCCGCAGTTTGCCGTCCGTGCAGGCTATATGCTTCAGACTTCTCCTATGCTCCGCGCCTTGGTTGATAATGACGTGGTTGTTGATCCGTCGGGAACTATCCCTCACTTTACAACGGTCTCAAAACCAACCAATTATATCACTGCAGGCGTCGGTTATCGCTTTACGCCTAACTTCCATATAGATCTTGCTTGTGTTTACCGCATGAACAACTCCAATGCGTTTGCGTTCTCAAGCACAAGCAGCGACGGCTACAATCCGGTAACATCCGACCCGGCCGCATTGAAGACAAATACTACAAACGTAGTTATGACTTTGGGATATAAATTCTAATTAGAAATTATACTTTTGTACCGAAAAGGCGGGGGGCTTGTACAAAAATCCCCGCCTTTTATCAAAAAAGAACCCGAAAAAGTTGCACGTATAAAATAAATGTATTTACTTTGCAACGATAAATTATTGTTCAACATTTAAAATTATTTTGCCTATTGCATATACATTACTTCGAACCAAAAAATTAAAGTAATGAAAGATTTGAAAATTATGACTGACGAAGAGTTGGTCGAATTGTATGCATTTGGGAATAACTCTGCATTCGATGTGTTGTTGAGCAGGCATGATAAAAGCCTCCACTCATATATTTATTACATTGTCCGTAACGAGGACCTCACAGAAGATATCTTCCAGGATACCTTCCTGAAGGCCATTATGATGATCAAGCAAGGTCGTTACACCGATATGGGCAAGTTCAAGGCTTGGATAACGCGGATAGCGCACAATCTTATTATCGACAACTTCCGCCAGGAACGTATCGAGAACTCTATCTCGAATGACGAAGTCGAAGTTGACCTCTTCAACGATAGGAGCCTTAGTGATCCCAACATTGAGGACGAGATGATTAAGGATCAGGTCTATGCCGATGTTCGCAGGTTGGTGGAGCATCTGCCTGATAATCAGCGCGAAGTTGTCATGATGCGCTTCTATCAGGACATGAGTTTCAAGGAAATAGCCGACGCAACGGGGGTCAGTATAAATACTTCGTTAGGACGTATGCGCTACGCAATTCTGAATATGCGTCGTATGGCCGAGGAAAATCATATCGACCTTGCTCTGCCTTATTAAAAAAAAATTCACTTCTGATACAATAATATCCCTTACAGGGCGTTTTTATCATATAATTAATAAAATTTGCGCCTATGAGGAATGTTACTCCATTTTTTGATTCATTAGAAGTGAATAGAATGAAAAGAGAAGGGTTCGGCCCGCGAGCCGAAACAATTGCGTTGATACGGTGTTTTGCGCGTATTTATAATTGCGCTCATTACGACAGGAATATCGACTTGCTGTCGGTTAAACGAATGATGCTCAATTGATTACGCGATGAAAACTCACTTGATAGCGCCATCGCTTTTATCCGCTGATTTTTTGCACCTTTCACACGACATTGAGATGATTAACCGAAGCGAAGCCGATTGGCTGCATCTCGATGTTATGGACGGAGTGTTCGTACCTAACATATCATTCGGATTTCCGGTTATAGAAGCTGTAGCTAAGGAATGTAAAAAGCCGCTCGACGTTCATTTGATGATCGTTGAGCCTCAGAAGTTTATAGCCGAAGTAGCCTCCGCCGGGGCTTACATGATGAACGTTCATTACGAAGCCTGTCAGCATCTGCACCGCGTTGTCTATGCCATTAAGGATGCGGGTATGAAGGCAGGCGTTACCCTCAATCCCCATACGCCGGTCGAACTGCTCGAAGATATCATCGCCGACGTCGATATGGTGCTACTTATGTCGGTCAATCCCGGCTTCGGCGCACAAAAATTTATCGAACATTCGATAGCAAAGACAGCTTGCCTCAAGCGAATGATTAGCTCAAAAGGACTTGATACGTTGATCGAGATCGACGGCGGCGTCAATTTTGATACCGGACGGCGCTTGCTTGCCGCCGGAGCCGATGTGCTTGTAGCGGGCAGTTTCGTCTTCAAATCGGAAAACCCTCTTAGTGTAATTAAAGAACTTAAACAGATAAGTCCCTAATTAGCACCGTATTATGACAGACAGTACGGTGATTGGGGAAATACAAAAGCGGCCTTTCGTTCGTCTGCTGATTTTTTGGATTGCCGGAATACTTTTGCAGGTTTGTTTTCCGTTGCAAGATGTCTCTTTTGCACTTCCCGCATCCGTATTCATTGTTCTTATTATCGGCAGCCGTCGCAAGCGCGAGGATGTCATTTTTAACGCCCGCTGGCTTCCCGGTGCGCTTTTAGCCTGCCTTTTTGTGTTTTTGGCGATTCAGATGACCGGATTGGTTGAACAGCGTATTACGGCCGGCTCCGAGCCGGGCATCCTGTTACGTAAGGCGCAGGCGATACAAGCGGCCATGGTCGAGAAACTCTCTATGCTGAACCTTCCAGATGCCGACAGGTCGGTGTTGGCGACGATAACGGTTAATTTCCGCCGTGCCATGACGCGCGAACTGATGAACACATTTTCGGTGTCGGGCGTCTCGCATATCCTTGCCGTCAGCGGTTATCATGTAGGCGTGGTTTCGGGCTTCGTCGGCGGTCTGCTGTCGTTCCTGCCTAAACGGGGCGCGGTATCACGGTTCGTAAAATACTTAGTGATAATGGTTTGCGTCTGGAGTTTTGCATTTGTTTCCGGCTTGACGACTGCCGGCGTGCGGGCTGCCACAATGATAACTATCTATCTGACAGGCAATGTTTTGGGGCAAAATCATGACAAATACAATACCCTCGCCGGCGCGGCTTTCTGCATGTTGGTTTATAATCCGTTCTATCTGTTCGACGTCGGTTTTCAGTTGAGTTTCAGCGCCGTATTTTTTATCCTTTACCTGCAACCGCGCTTCGACCGCCTGCTTGATATAAAAAATCCGCTGATAGCCCGACCGTGGCAAGTGCTGACGATAACCGTTTCCGCTCAGATAGGCACCTGTTTCCTTTGCTTCCTCTATTTCGGACAGACATCGCTGGTATTCCTGTTCACAAACCTGTTCGTCGCCTTCCTGTCGGTCGTACTTATTCCACTTGCCTTGATATGGATGCGATCCCCGATTTGGATGCCCTACATGGACGTGTTGGGCGCGATAATCGAAACAGTCACCCGATGGATGATGTTCGTTGTCGAGAGTTTTTCGCAGTTACCGGGCGCCAAACTATCCGTACGCTTCGACCTTATTTCGACAATCCTGTCATATTTCAGCCTCATTACCTTCCTGTTATACCTGCAATGGCGCAGATATCACTTGCTGATTATCGCCCTGACAACGCTGTTGTTCATTATCTGCCGCCTGCTATTTTTTGTATTGCATTGACTAAAAAACGTCTCAAAAGTTTGTGTAATCCGTGGAAAATTAGTATTTTGCAGAGTTTTGGAACTTAATTTTTATGAATATGAAGAGATTACTTACATTATTCGTTGTCCTTTTGGGGATTGTTGCGAACAGGATGGATGCGCAGGATGTGTCTGCGACTTTGAAGGTTTTTCAACTCAATACGTGGATGAACGGCAGCCGCGTTGAGGGCGGAAAAGAAGGCTTGATTGCCATAATCGAGCAACTTCATCCCGACGTTGTGCTGCTGTGCGAGCTGGCATCAAACGAAACGTCGCTAACCTATTATCTTCAAAAAGAACTTGAAGATAAGGGACAAAAATGGTATATAGACGGGCTGCAAAAAGGATGCGGCATACTGTCGAAATATGAGCTGCTTGATATTCAAGAGGATACGGTGCTTAAAAGCAGACCGTTTGTTAAGGCGCATATTGTTGTAAACGGCAGTAAAATAGCTGTTTACTCGGCTCATCTTGACCACAGGTTTTATGCACCCTACCTGTCGCGCGGTTACAGCGGCTCTAAATGGGGTGAGAAAATAACGCCGGTTACCGACGCAAAACTGATACTTGAAGATAACAGGAAATCCACTCGTAATGAAGGTATTGATGCTTTTATTGCCTATGCGGCAAAAGAGATTGAAAGCGGCAATGCTGTCATTCTTGGCGGCGATTTCAACGAGCCTTCACACCTCGACTGGCAAGCCGACACAAAAAATATGTTCGGTCATAACGGCGTTGTGGTGAACTGGGATGTGTCTCCGGCAAACTGCAAAAAGCCGGTTATACCGACGCTTACAGGCGAATGTATCCCAATCCCGTTACTCACCCAGCGATTACATGGCCTGCCGGCAATACATCATCTAAATTGCAAGACCTCTTCTTCTGTCCGGATGCGGACGAGAGAGACCGCATAGATTTCGTCTATTATTTTGATAATAACGGAATTAAATTGGAAAATATCGCAGTAGTTGGTCCTGCCGCTTCGGTTGAAAAAGGGCAGATCGTGTCCGACACGTCATTCAAAGATGACATCATAACCCCGCAAGCCGTCTGGTTAAGCGACCATAAGGGCAATCTTGCCGTATTCAAATTAATTAAATGATAAAAGATGAAAAAAATTACGTGTGCAACATCGCGTAATCCGTGAAATTTCTTATCTTTGCACGTTAATTTATAAGAATGAACAGACGACAATTTATAAAAGTATCGCAAGGCATAGCAGGCATAGCGCTGTTA